>CADBOM010000189.1 GCA_902796325.1 uncultured Coriobacteriaceae bacterium | reverse complement strand
TGACTGGGAACTCAAGCACTTCCATGGCGACGAGCTGTCAACCAACAGGGGGTCGAGCTACAATTCCTACCTCATCCGCGATGAGAAGGTGGTGCTGATCGACACCGTGTGGCAGCCGTACGACGTGGAGTTCGTGGCAAGGCTCAAGGAAGAGATCGACCTCAACGACATCGACTACATCGTGATGAACCACAACGAGATCGACCACAGCGGCTCGCTGCCAGAGCTCATGCGCGAGATTCCAAAAACGCCGATCTACTGCACGAAGAAGGGCGAGGCCATCATTCGCGGACACTATCACCAGGACTGGAACTTCGTGAACGTGAAGACCGGCGACACGCTGCCCCTGGGCGAGACCACGCTGACCTTCGTGGAGGCGCCGATGCTGCATTGGCCGGACACGATGTTCACGTATATGTCGGGCGACAACATCCTGTTCTCCAACGACGGCTTTGGCCAGCACTTTGCCACCGAGAGCCTGTACAACGACCTGGTGGACCAAACCGAGCTGTATTACGAGGCCGAGAAGTACTACGCCAACATCCTGAACCTGTATAGCCCCAACGTGACCCGCAAGGTCAAGGAGGTGCTGTCGCTGAACCTGCCGCTGAGCATGATCGCGCCAAGCCACGGGGTTATCTGGAAGGACGATCCCGCACAGATCGTGAACAAGTACCTGGAGTGGGCGGACGCGTATCAGGAAGACCAGATTACGATTGTCTACGACACCATGTGGAATTCGACGCGTACGATGGCGGAGCAGATTGCCGTGGGCATCCAGAAGGCCGACCCCAAGGTGAAGGTCGTGCTGATGAACGCAGCGAAGGACGACAAGAACGACATACTCACGCAGGTGTTCCGCTCCAAGGCGGTGCTGGTTGGGTCGCCGACCATCAACTATGGCTTCACGTACGCCATCGGCGGCCTGTTGGAGATGGCGAAGGGCCTGCACTTCAAGAACAAGAAGGCGGCCGCTTTTGGCAGCTACGGATGGAGTGGCGATGCTCCCAAGCAGATTACGGAGAAGCTGGGAGAGTGCGGATTTGAGATTGCGTGCGACCCGATGAGGGTTCTATGGGTGCCCGACCAGGCGGCCATTGACGAGTGCCGCGCGTATGGCGAGAACTTCGTCGCCGCCATTGCCCCCGAGGAGGAGGGCAAGGAGGATATGGTCCCCGCTGAGGACGGCAAGTACGTCTGCTCTGTGTGCGGATACGTTTACGACCCGTCGGTTGGAGATCCAGACAATGGCATTCCGGCTGGCACTCCGTTTGAGGAGCTTCCGGACGATTGGAAATGCCCGATCTGCAAGGTGCCGAAGTCGAAGTTCAACAAGGCTTAAGGTGAGAGGCGAGGTCCGCGGCGCATCGCGCGACGCGTGGAGCGCTGAGCGCGGCCGCGCACATCGCGCGATGAGCGAGGCATTGGGAGCACGGACTGCGGAATGCGGAGCATGTGCGTGGCGAAAGGCGTGGAGTGCGAGGCGCGAATATCGCGCGACGCGTATTGGGTGCGCGGTGCGTTGGGCATGCGCATAAAGCTACGAGCACAAAGAGCTCGAATCATGAGCGCGAATGCATGAATTTTGAAAACTGTATGGCTGGTCGGATTTGACCAGCCATACGCATATACACTGGAAATATGAGAGCAAATTATTCGAGAAATGAGCAATCTACGATTAAGCAGGATTCCCTAGATGCATTCGGATGAGCTTATCTTTAATTAAGCATTGCCAAGTACCTCGTTCGCTGCCTCCTCAAAGGAGTCGTAGCGCTTGTAGAGGCTGGGATTTTCTTTCATTGCCCTGTATTCAGAGAGGGCTGCAAGTGTTTCCGCATTAGGCGTCTGACGCTTTACCTCAAATGGAATGCCGTTGTGGCTGACGGCGCTTTTCAGGAACATGTTGATGGCGGTGGACATATTGAGGCCGAGATCGTCGAATAGAGACTCCGCCTCATGTTTGAGGTCGGAATCAACACGCACATTAATATTTGTGGTGGTCATGGTTTGAAGCTCCCTGCTCAAAGGTTTTCGCTGTTGTCAACAGCATAGCATTAAATGCAATGAAATGTCATTACTATGCAAAGCAATATAAATCATATAAACGACAATGTAATACAACAGCAGGTTTAAACGGGAAACCGTTGCGATTGAATGTGAGGTCGACCCGCAAGGTACGTCCTCGGCCTTCAATGCTCGGTTGTTCACTGGCTTGAGTTATGGCGTAATATGCTCCTAAATGGATTTCCGATAAGTCAGGGGGTTAGAAGGCACATGGATTCTGAAGATAGAAGAAGAGATGATACACAGTCGGGCGATAGAAAGCGCAGAGAACTGGAAGATGAAAGGCGCAGGGAGCTGGAAGACAGCAGTCGAACAGATCCTGAAGATATGAGCGCGGAAGATTACTTCAAGAGCGAAACGTTCAAGAGGAAGGCTGCTGAGATTTCGGAGCAGCATCCCGTGTTCATTACCGGGGAGGCTGCGAGAAGGCTCGTCAATGGACCCGAAAAGAAGGCTGATAAGGACGCCAAAAAGAAATAGGTTCAATGGGTGGTCGTTTCTGACAGTCGTTTTTCGATTGTCCAAGCAATCTTGAAAATGTGTGAACATGTGTGTGATAATACGTTTACTGGGTGGCGTAAACCCGAGCGGTATCGCTTTGGTGGGCGCCACCCAGCTATTATCTTAATGATAATAGCTGTCCCTATCCTAGCTATTCAATCTAAAACGCCATATAATGCAAATGGCAGCACCACCGCGTGGTTGAGAAGATCCCACGTAGGAGTGCTGCCAATTTGTTTTATGCCAAGAGAATAACGTTTATAGTTCCGAGCAAGCTCTTTTCTGCGAATTAAGCGGACGGCCGATTCCGACCGCCTGCTTTCGACCACACGTTCAACTGAGTTCGCTGCTATTTGCAGTCGTAGGACACCTCGCTGGGCTCACTGCTATTTGCAGCCGTAGACACCTAGCTGGGTTCGCCTCTACTTGTAGTCGTAGAAACCTTTGCCGAAGTTAGTTCCCTTCTCGCCCTTCTCGATTTTGTCCTTGAGGATCTGGACAAACTTGTTGAGAGGTGTTCCCTCTTTCTGGGCTTCCGGGTTCATGCTTATGATCGCGTAGGCCGTATCGAGACCTACGATGTCGTAGATCTGGAATGGCCCCAGTGGAGTGCCCGTGCCCAGCTTCCAGGTTTTGTCGATGGTCTCGGCATCGGACACTTCGTTCACCAGGAGGTAGCCTGTCGAGGTCAGGAACGGCACCAGCATGGAATTGAGGATGTAACCCGGTTGCTCCTTGTGAAGCTCAAGGGGCACCATGTTGATCTCGCGGGCAAATTCCACGGTCTTCTGGAAGACCTCGGGCGACGTTCCTGCGTGCCCCATGACCTCTGCCGTATTCTGCCTCCAGACCGTGTTTGCAAAATGCAGTGCGCAGAACTTGTCGGGACGTCCCGTGGCCTCAGCAAACACGCTGGGCAGAAGGGTGGACGAATTCGTGAGTAGGATCGTCTTCTCGGGAAGATACGGCTGCATTTTCTTGAAGAGCTCTGCCTTTGCAGCGGGGTCTTCCGTCATGGCTTCGATCACGATGTCTGCGTCCTCGAATGCCTTGGCCATGTCAGGCTCGATGTGGATGTGCTCGGCGAAGTTCTTCTTCGTCTCCGCGATCAGCTGATCCACCTTTTCGTTGGTGATTTCCGCCGGGATGGCAAAGAGCCCCTTGGGGTAGAGATAAGCCGCCATGGGATTGCCAATCAGCGCTTTGGACTTCTCTAGGTCGTCCAGGATGGCTGCCGAATAGCGATTGATCTTGGGCTGGGTTCTTCCAATCGAACCTTCACTTCTCAGCAGAAAGTCGTGTCGTGGCCCGTGTAGGCGCTCATCAGTCCAATCAGCACTCCGAGGACTCCGCGCCGGCAAGAACAACCTTGTTCGTCATGGATGCCTCCTTTTCAAATGCATGAATTGTGAATGTAATCTGCATTCCTTTACTATGAAATCTTGAAAAAGATGCCGAGGTTCTAGAAAACTCCATGACATGACAAGTGGTTATGTAAAAAACGCGGGAAAGATGACCGATTTTAGGGACTTGCGGGCCGACATTGAGCGGCTGACAGGCCGATGCTGAGTGGCTGGTCGTTTTCGACCGTGCGTTCAACCGGTGGATATAATAGAGGCGTATGCATGTGTACCCTACCAGCGACTCAAATTTATCCTGATGGCAGATACTCATTCGAGGGATATCGAGACCCAAAATTTGTGCCTTTC
>CADBOM010000188.1 GCA_902796325.1 uncultured Coriobacteriaceae bacterium | reverse complement strand
TCGCGGGGGCAGGATTTGAACCTACGACCTCCGGGTTATGAGCCCGGCGAGCTACCAGACTGCTCCACCCCGCAATATCTGGTGCGCTTCGTTCATTGCGCAATTATGTACTTTAACCACCCTGCAACATAAATGCAACAAGTGACTTGTAAATGTGCGGGTAATAACCCGCGTGCGGTATTTAGCGGGGGCCTACGATACGAACCCGTGGGCACGCATCCAATCCAAGATGTAACCGATGGCAATCTGCTGCGGTTCGCCGCGAAAGATATGGTGTCCACCAGCCACAACACGAAAATCAACATCGTGGTACAGAGGCGCCAGCTTCTGGGAATCTTCCAGGGGAACCGTATGGTCCATGTCTCCGTGCATGTACAGAACCGGGCCCTTGTACTTGGTTATCTCGCCCATGACGTCGTAATCCCAAAGATCCGTAACATACCGACGGCTCACAGTGATCCATCCGTCGAACAGGGGAACTTGCTCTGGCACACTGTCGATTGTTGGGTGAACTTTCTTCATGACCTTGCCGTATCCGAAAGGCGGGTACATGAGGATGATCCCGGGGAAGTCGTCCGGGTGCTTCGCCGCCTCGAAAGCCGTGACCATGGCGCCCTGGCTTCCGCCCATGAGTATGATGCGTTTGGCGTCCACGAAATCCCAGGTTCGCGCCATCCCAAGCACGGCTTCGAGGTCACTCACCTCGGTGAACACGGTCATGTGGAGGTTGTCGCCATCGCTTCTGTTGCCGCCAACCGTACCCCCGCGGTAATCAGCTGCATAGAAGGCTATTCCGTGCGATGCGAGCTGACGGGAATATTCGTCGCCCGAGGTGTGGTCGGTTCCAAGCTCATGCGAGAATACCACCAACGGGACCTTCGCAGAAGCAGATGCGTTTTCCGGAACCCTCAAGATCCCGAATATGCGCTGTCCGTCGTTCTCGCACCATACCTCGCGCGTTTGAAAATCCATGTTTTCCAGCCCTTCTGCCCTTCCGTGTAATTTCGCGTAGTCAAAGATTACCACGGGCAACTCAGCGCGATATAATCCTTCGGGCGAAGCAAAGCAAAGCTCACGTGGAAAAGCGAAGGCCGCGTGAGATAGCCCGTTCCGAGGCAGACGGAGCAACCGCACTTTTGTACCCAGATGCCTAGCCTGGAACATATAGCCCAAGCAACCTCATAGCCCGAACCAATCAAGAGGAGACCATTACAGTTGTCTGCAATCTCTTCGTCTATAAAAAAGTCCAACAACGCCCGAGGTGTCATATTGGCCCTAGCGGGCGGAACATTATGGGGATTCTCCGGATCATGCGCCCAGTTGGTGTTCACCAACTACGTGGTGGACCCTCTTTGGGTTGTTGCAATCAGAATTTCCCTTGCAGGCGTGTTCATGATGCTTTTGGGAATCGCAGTAGACCGCAAGGCGGTGCTGGCTCCTATGAGCACGTTGCGGGGCGCTATCAGGGTCATCGTTTTCGCGATATTCGGGCTTGCCCTCACGCAATTCACATACCTCATGGCCATCAACTCGTCCAACGCCGGCACAGCAACAACGTTGCAGTACGTGGGACCGGTGCTGGTGATGGTTGCGGTTTGCGCACGAGACCATCATGCGCCGGCAAAGCGCGAGGTCATAGCCGTTGTCTGCGTGATGATCGGCGTGTTCCTGCTTGCCACCAACGGTGATCCAACCCAACTTGTACTTACACCCGATGGCCTTTTCTGGGGGCTGATGGCAGCCGTGGCTATGCTGTTCTACACCTTGCTTCCGGAGCCATTGCTCGCAAGGTACAGCAACATATCCGTGCTTGCCTGGGCAATGGCCATAGGCGGGGTTGGCATGGCGATATGGCAGCACCCCTGGACAGACGTTCCTGCCTTGGATGCCGCCGGGTGGATCGCCCTCATCGGAGGGCTCACAGTGCTCGGAACCGTGGTTGCCTTCGGATGCTACTTTGGTGCGATCAACTCCATCGGGCCATCGCGAACCTCCATGCTGGCAAGCGTAGAGGTTGTGAGCGCGACGGCCTTCGCCGCCCTCTGGCTTGGCACGAGCTTCACCCCGATGGACTTGCTGGGACTCGTTTTCGTGATGTCGACTGTGTTCCTGCTGGCGAAGAAGGGCAACAGCTCGACCAGCGCTCTACCGAGCGATGCCCCGGGAAATGCTCCGGCTAGCGTCTCTCCGAGCAGCGCTCTCCCAAGCGACTCCTCACCCGAACAGCATTCCGACTAGAGACGCGCCTACCGGCAATCCCAGTAGGCGCCACTCCACCAAGCGACCCACTTACCACCAAATGGCTCCCCTACCACCACGCGGTTACCCTATGCCACCTTCACGAACGTGTTCATGAGGTAGCGGTTCACGTCAGTGCGGCTTATCGTGCCAACCAGCTTGCCGTTTTCGAGCACGGGCACCTTCTTGAGCCTGCGCTCCCCCAGCAGCGTGCAAGCCTCCTCGATGGAGCTTCCAACGCTGATCGAAATCACCTGCCTGGTGGCATAATCCATGACGTTGGACTCCATGATGCTTGCAACCCTCTGTTCAAAAGTCTCGTCGTCCTGATAGATGGCCAATGCCCCCACGAGGTCAACCGCAGTCTGTCCCTGACGTCCGAGCGACTTCATGATGTCGCCATCGGATATGAATCCCAAGACATTGCCCTGGCCATCGGTGATGGGAAGCCCGCTGGTGTGCTTCTCGAGCATGAGGGAAACAGCGTCGTGCACCGTGGCTGTAACCGAAACCTGATATACATCCGTCTTCATGATGCTCGCGAGGGTTGGCGCGGGAACAGCAGCCTCCGACCCCGAAGCGCCCGTGGCTGCAGCCGCACCAGAAGGAGCCGCAGCAACATCGCCACCAGCTCCAGCAGTCGCCTTACCCGCCGCTGTGGCACCTGGAGCACCCGCAGCACCTGCTGCACCTTCGGATTTAGATGCTCCAACCTCCGCACCACCGGCGGCAGGAGCGGCAGAAGTACCTGCAGCAACGGCGGCACCAGCCTTGGCCGAACTCCTGGAGTAGAACAACGCGATCACAAATCCGGCTGCGGCAATCGCAGCGGCCACCAGCACGGCGTCCGAGAATCCCGCAGCCTGCGCCATGTTGGAAGCTGCACCCTCTGCTGCCGCCGACGCCGAGATGGATGACAGCACGCCCACGAAAAGCGATGGTCCAAGGCAGGCAGCAACCTGGATGAAAGTGCTCATGATGGCAACGCCATAAGGGTTGAGGTCTGGAGTAAGGTGTTTCAGGCCAGCTGTTTGCCCAGGACTCATAACAAGTCCAACTCCCGCGTAAACCAGCACCGATGCAGCCACAACCGGCCCGATGGCTGCGCTTCTTCCAACGATGCAAACGATGACCTGGCCCACAAGGATAAGACCGAATCCAACTGGCAGGAGTGGCCATTCTCCCCTCTTGTCCATCACTCGACCACCTATGAGGGAGGTCAGCGCATTCACGAGGATGGGGATGAGGATGAGAGCTCCGGCCACAAACGCCGTGGTTCCCGAAGCGCCCTCGAAGTACATGGGCAGAAGCACGCTCATGGAGAACGTTGTCATCATCGACACCACAACCAGTATGCAAGCCGGCCAAAAGCGCGAATTGCGCATGGGACGTAGATCGAGCAGTGGGTTGGCAATGCGGTTTTGCCTGCGCACAAACAGTGCGATCACAGCAAGGCCGATCACGATGGTCACGATTGCCAGAGGCAGGTTGGTGGTGATGATTCCAAGGCCGTACACGAACACGGTGAGTCCAACGGCGGACAGAACCACGGAGAAACCGTCGAGATGGAGCTTCTCCGGCTCGGCGATGGGCTTGAGAATGAACAGTCCAGCCACCAGGATAACCGCCACTGCCACGGTTGGAATCAGGAACATGGTGCGCCATCCGAACATGGTGACCATGAATCCACTGGCTACAGGGGCCAAAGCCGGACCGAACGTGATCATGCAGCCTCCGATGGAGAGGAACGTTCCCAGCTTGTGTCGTGGCGAGATTACCAGCACCGAGTTCATCATGGTTGGGATGAATAGTCCCGTTCCAACGGAGGCGAACAGCCTTGCAATCAAGAGCACCGCGAAGTTTGGAGCGAAAATGCACCCGATTGAGCCTATGAGCAAAATGATGCTTGCGGTTGAGAACACGGCTCTAACGGAGAAACGTTTTAGCAGGAATCCCACGAACGTGACCACGACCGCAGTCACGATCATGTATCCGGTAACCAGCCATTGCGCCGTGATCGAATCAACCGAGAATTCCGACATGATGTCCACAAGACCGGTGTTGATGATGTTCTCGTTGAAGGCCGCGATGAAAGCGCCCGCATACAGTATCACCAGCATGGCCATGTAGCCGAGTCTTGGCTTTGGCTGGTCTTGCGATGATGGATTGGGATGGACCGAATCTTGCGCTACTGCAGCGCCTTCGGCAGAGGAGCTGACCATGGCCTCGGGTTTTGCGGAGACCGCATCGGCCTCGTCTTCATAACCCCGGGTTTCAAGATCTTCGTTAGTCAATTGTCTGCACCTTATCTGCGCGGAAAAGACAGCCGCTCATAAAGGTTGCGCAATCGATAACAGGCACGGCTGCCACAACTGGACTTACGCCGTTACCAGCAACACGTTGCCAATGGCAATTATATGACAGGCAAGGTGCCGGCATAGGAATGGCCGGACAACCTATCGGTGAAATTTCGGGGATGGGATGCGGCGACGCACATCCCTCACATGAGGTTCTGTATCGGGGTACCCACGAAGGCATCTGGGGCAATCTGAGACCCCTGCGGCAGCTGGACCGTCTGCAAGCTCTTGCAATTGGCGAAAGCGCGGCTTCCAACCACAACAGGGCTGCTGAGCCTTGGCATGACGACCGAACTCAATCCGATGCAGTTGGCAAACGCATTGTCACCAATCTGCGTTATGGAGCCTGGCAGCACGACGCTGGGTAACGAGCGGCAATCCATGAAGGCAAACCTCTCGATAATCTCCACGCCCTCATGTATTTCGAGCCTTTCTAGTTTGCGCGCATCGCGCAGCAATCCCTCTGGCACAACGCCAACCGTTCCAGGAATGGCCACCCTGGTCACGTAGCTGTAGCTATCCTTGTTCACCCTGAAAGCATCGGGGGCAATCGTCTTTATGGTCGAAGGTATAAGTGCGGCATCCTCTTCAGACTCATACGACATTAGCTTCGACATAAAACTTAGCATCCCACTTGCAATCGCATTCGCGAGCGCGGGATCATCCGCAAGGTCGTATTCGTACATGATGTGCATGCCGTTGTTATCGATCCTAGTAAACGGATGGTCCTCGTTGTACTCCATGCAATTTGCCATGACGTAGACCCAATCGACGCCCTTGCCTGCAACATCTCCCGCTTTCTTGAGCCTGTTCTTGGCCTTATAGCTGTTGAACCCGGAGAAGATTCCACCAAATCCCCGGCTATCAGCGCCTTGCCCATCGAGATACCGCTTCTCAGGCACCACGCTGCATCCGCCAAAGGCATCGGGTCCTATACTCACGTCATGAGAAGGCAGCTCTACGGCAATGAGGCCAGAGTCTCCAAGGAACGCCTGGGCACCGATGGACGTTACCGACTCTGGTATCGAAATCGAATTCAAAGACGGACAGTTGGCAAATGCCTGCATGCCTATGGTCTCAAGCGAGTTAGACAACCCAACATATGCAAGCGAGCCGCACTCGGCAAATGCGCCCATCCCTATCTCGAGCACGGAGTCTGGAATCTCGACTGTTGCGAGAGACGTGCATCCGGCGAAAGCGAATAGGTCAATCGACGTTGCAGACCTCGAGATATTGACCGAGACGAGATTCGCGCAATCTCCAAACAGAAGATGGGGAACGGCACGCACCGTATCTGGCATAGTCACGCTTTGGAGCTTCCTGCGGCACAGCTTGAATGCATGCGGGGAGATTTCGCTGACACCATCGGGAATGGCATAGTTGGGAGAGCTGCCGTCGTAGTACTTGAGGATGCCATCCTCAATTATGGTGTGGTCCGGAACGAAGGGGTTGCCCGTGCACTCGGAAGAAGCGACATCGGTTTGCGCAATAACGGTAGCGTCCTCGATGCCTGTCTCGCCGATTGCGCCCGCGGACCCCACGGCCCCCGCGACGCCCGCTGGTGCTGGCTGCAACGGCATAACCGGTGTGCCGCATCTGTTGCAGAACCTGGAATCAGCCGGCAACTGTGCCCCGCACTGCGTGCAGAAAACCGACCCGGCAGCGCCAGCTCCGCCTCCAGCTCCACCGCCAAACCCAGCGTCTTCCCCACTCTGCCAAGTTGGCTTGGGTGCCCTCTTCACAGGAGTGCCGGGGCTATCGTTGAAGGCGCTCAGTGCCAGATCAACCCCGCTCGATGGAATCTCTATGGAATCAAGCTGCAGGCAATCGGCAAATGCCTCGTTGCCAACAAACTCCACGGAATCGGGTATCGATACCGCAGGTATGGATGAGCATCCAGAGAACGCCTCGTCGCCGATGTACACCAGGTGCCGAGGCAGATCCACGGATTCTAGAACACCGCACCCTCCAAACGCATAATCGCCAATGAACACCACGGATTCCGGCAAATCTGCCATCCGCAGGCTTTCGCAATTATGAAAAGCGACGTCGTCGATTATAAGGACAGAATCGGGAGTCTTCACATTCTGAAGAGACGTGCATCCAAAAAACGCGCCGCACTCGATTGCCTTGAGATTTCCCGGCAGTTCCACATTTTGAAGAGAGGTGCAATTGAGAAACGCCATTACGCCGATGTAAGTTACAGAGTCTGGAATATGCACCGATTGCAAGTTTGAGCAGTCGTGAAACAGCCAATCCGGAATCTTGGAAACCGTATCTGGCAACTCCACGCGCACAATCGAGTCCTTGCACCCATCGAATGCATGAGGATCGATGCTCGTCACGGTGTTGGGAATCACGACGTTACCAGAATCGGATGCACCACCGAATCCATCGCCTGAAGCAGTGCCGTTGTACTTCACCAGCACGCCATCCTCGATCACCATGACCGGCATGGGTGCGGGAGCAGGTGTTGGAGCTGGCGAGTACGCAGCAGGGGCAACCATGTTGTTCGATGACACCCTATGGCCACAGTTGTAGCAGAAATTCGCGTTGTCCTCTATCTTCGTACCGCAGTTAGTGCAAAACACCTATGGCTTCCCTTCCCAATGCCAACCAAGTAGCCGAGCAACAGTTCAACGCAGCATGTGCCAAACCGCAAAGTTCCAAGCCATAACAGTTTACTCCAAGCCCGGAGCACATGCTTTACACGCCCGCTTCTTACCGCGCCAACTTCTTACCGCGGCTGCGTTCTTACAAGTACTTCACGGTCTCGCTAATGTCCTTGCGGCTGAAGTGATTGTCAAGAGGTGCTCCCCCGTCCTTGGCTGCATATCCAAGATATAGCACCATCACGATGGTCTCGCTCTCGGGAAGCCCAAGGTCCTTTGCCAGCTGATCCACCTTCACGAAGTTGAGCCAGCAGCTATCCACCCCGGTGTCGTATGCGGCAAGCGCCAGATGGGTGGCAACGATGCTGGCGTCCTCGGCTCCAGAATCGTAACCGCCCTCGGGATAGGTGAAGATTCCGCTTTTCTCATAAGCCACCACAAGCGCAGTTGAAGCGCCGTAACGGCAAGGCGTTGCAGCGTCGAGCTTTGCAAGGGCATCCTCGCTCTGAAGAACGTATACACGCTGCTCCTGAGCGTTCCTTGCCGTTGGCGCAAGCCTTCCGGCCTCCAAGATCTTATCCAGCTGCTCTTGCGGCACCGGCCTTCCGTCGAACTTCTTGCAGGAATACCTGCCCTTCACCACATCCATGAATTCCATGGCAATCCGCCTTTCTCTAACGAGTACCGCATCGCACCTTATGAATATACCAATTTCAAGGTACCACGAGTGGCACGAAGGTGTCGCAAATAACGAAAGACCAAATGGCGTCGCTGGCAAAGTTGGAAAAAGTAACCGTTAACATTTTTGAAAAAATGCAACTAATGCCAGTACATTACAATCGTACGTGCTAGCAGTGATGGCATAAGAAACCTGCACAACGAATCCAGTGCAAAACCCATATCAAAGCATATTTGATCAAATACGCCACGGGTTGGAACAGGAGCAATCGTGGATATACAGCGTGTGCGAGCCGATTTTCCGATTCTCACGTCCGAGATCAACGGACACGAGCTAGTTTATCTCGACAACGCTGCAACCATGCAGATGCCGGAGCCTGTGCTAAACGCGGTTGTGGAACACTACCATACACGCCACGCAAACATACACCGTGGAATCCACACGCTGAGCGAGGCCTCTACCCACAAGGTAGAGGAGGTTCGCAAACAGGTGCAAAGATTCATCAATGCCCCGGAAGCCCAAACAGTTATCTTCACAAGCGGTACCACTCAATCTCTCAACTTCGCGGCTTCGGGGTTTGCCCGAAGCGTGCTCAAGCCAGGAGACACGGTTCTGGTTACCGCGATGGAGCACCATTCCAATCTCTCGCCTTGGCAGGATGCATGCGCCAGAACGGGAGCGGGCCTCAAGATCATCCCCATCACGGACGACGGGGACGTAGAAATCGGAGCATACAGGAAGCTCCTGGAGCAGAACAGCGTGAGGGTAGTCTCGGTGGCTTGGGTTTCCAACGTGCTCGGCACCGTGAACCCAATCGATCTCATGGCCAGCATGGCTCATGACGCCGGTGCCGCCTTTGTCGTCGATGCAGCCCAGGGCATGAAGCACGAAAAAATTGACGTACAGAAGATAGGTTGCGATTTCCTAGCCTGCTCGGGGCATAAACTTGGTGCCCCCACCGGCGTAGGGGTGCTTTGGGGCACGCGCGAGTGGCTTGAGCGCTTGGGACCCGTTCAGTTTGGAGGCGGGATGGTCGACCATGTTACCTACGAGAGAACCACTGTGGGAGACCTGCCCTTTGCCATGGAGGCTGGAACCTCCAACATCTCGGGAATCGTGGGATTGGGAGCTGCACTGGACTATCTGGAAACCATCGGCATCGATGATATTGCGCGTCAAGAAGCCGCCGTACTCGCCAGCGCAGAGCAAATGCTGGAAGAGATGCCCGGAGTCGAAGTGCTGGGGCATCCACGAAATCGCGTTGGGTGCATCAGCTTCGTACCACAGCATCTTGCCTGCTACGACGTGGCAACGTTGCTGGACAAGCTGGGAATTGCCGTGCGATCAGGACACCATTGTGCAGAACCCCTCATGGGCCGTTATGGTGTGAACGGAACAGTGCGCATATCGCCAAGCTTCTACAACACCACCGACGAAATCGAAGCGGTGGGTCAGGGCCTGGAAAAAATCTCCAAGGTAGCAGGGAAAATCGCATAGCCGCTTGAACGGCTGGGAAGGTGCAAGCTAAATGGATTCTATCCAAGCCATACAGGACGAAATCATCGATGAGTTCTCCGAAATCGGAGACGCATTTGACCAGTACTCGTATCTTGTGGAGATTTCGGCCATGCTCGACCCCATGCCCGACGAGAAGAAGGACAAGGAGCATCTGGTGGAGGGATGCCAGTCGCATGTATGGCTCTATGTGAGCTGCGTGGACGGTGCAATCGACATCGAAGCAGACAGTGACACCTATATAGTGAAGGGTGTGCTCAGGCTGTTGGAAGACATGTTCAACGGCCAGAGTCCATCCGACGTTGCAAGCGCCGAGGTAACCTTCCTCAACAAAACCCAGATTACAGCCACCTTCGACGCCGACCGCCAGAAGGGCATCGGCTATGTGATCAAGGACATACAGAAGCAGGCAGCTGCTTTGGCTTAAAGGACAGCAACCAGGAAGTCAATCTATCAAAAGCCAAAAGCGAGAAACCTGAGGCAATAAGCCGAAGGGCGCCGGCACCTTTCGGAACCGACGCCCATCCGACACCCGTTCTATACACTCGACCAGCAAACCGATGAGATGCATCAGTCATGCAGATTGCCCAGCTAATGGCCAAGCGATTCCCATACCAGCTTGCTCAAATCGTGTATCGTATCCACGTCTACAGTCCTCGCAGCATCGAATTGCACGTCCAGCTCGCGCTGCAGGGCCATGTAGAAAAGGATGATCTTGGCATCTGCAGAAGTTGTGCCATCGCAAGATTTGGCCATATCGAACTCGGCAACAAGCTCGGGCGATACCTTCATCGACCGCGAGAGGCTTATCTTCGAGAGTTTGGCCAGATTATCGGTGATGCAGTCTTCGTCCTTCAGGTGGAACTTGCACTTGAGATAACCAAAAAGCTCCTCGTCCAGAAAATCGTAGGTCAAGTTGCCGTCGCACACTGCCCTCTGGATGGCATCCACGCGCTCTTTGGCGCATTTGCGTGACGCGATGATTGCGGCCCTCGCCTTTCGCGATGCTTCAGCGTCCATGATTTCTACGGTCCGATCTTAGAAACCGGCAAGCACTGGCTCCACATCGAGCAGCTTGGCAAGCTGGATGAGGTCCTCGGTGTAATCTCCGATAACCATTGCGATGTGATTACCAAAAGTGGTCTGCTTCTCGAAGAAGCTATCGATATTCTTGACGCGAAAGTACAGGACCTGAGAGCAATTGGGAACCTTGTACCCATCCCCGCAGACCGCCGTGCCCTTGCCGATGAACAGCTTCTCGCCATCCGGGGAGAAGCGAGCCAGCGTGAGCGGCTTGCCCTCCAGGGCATCGAAATCGACCTTCATGGTGGCACCGAACTTCTGGTCCCAGGCAAAGTGGTTGAGGGCATAGGGGCTGTCCTCGTCATTGCTCAGCATATGACGGTGAGCGATGGAATGCTGCATCCAGTAAATTCCGCTACCGTCCGCGTTGAACTGCGGTTTCTTATCGTCTGCAGCTCCTCCGTCCATGCTGCCACTTCCTGCAACCACGGCATCTGCACCTTCTGCGAATGCGGAAGGACGAGCAACATCGCCCATGGCCTCGAGCTTCTCGCGGAGAACCGACGCCTGCCCGGCATCCCCTCCAAGCACCAGAGGAACTTCACCGTTTCCGGTGTCCCACCAGGTGAGAGGCTCGGTGTTGCCGAAGTACGCGCACTCGCCAGATACGGCCATGAGGGCATTGATGGTAACCGCAGTGTTCACATCGAACTCGCAGCAAGATGCGATGCCCTGCTCGAGGTTGAGGGAATGGTTGAAGCAGAAGGTGAACTGCATCTCGTTCAAACGGCGGGTGGAGCAGGTGTCAGGGCACGGGCATGCAAAGCAATTGCAGTCCTTTGAATCCATGTGCTTGCGCACTGTCAGGTATGCATAGATTGACTTGAGCAGATACTTGCGATCGACATCAACGTACTGGGCGTCGGCGAGCAGCTCGTCGGCCATCTTCTCGGCTTCCGCCATATCCTCATCGGTGAGGTCGAGGGTCTCACGACCTGGCGTGGTGTGGTTGCCGCCCTCCTCCGCAGGAGTCATCTGATCCAACAACTCGTGAATGTTCACGAAGCGGAAGCGCGTGCCCAGCTTGGCGGTAATCTTCTCAAAGCTGTTGAACGAGTCGAGCGAACTCTGTGAAGTTGGGCTTGCCCAACGGGTGGCGCAGAGAACCCTTGTGTCCTTCAAGACCTTGCGGGCGCGAATTGCCTTGAGAATTGGAGGGATCTGGCTCCAACGCCATACGGAGAAAATCTCCTTATCGTCGCCATTCGAAAGAGCACGTACAGCTGCCGGCACCTCGGTGTAGCTTGCAAAGGAATCCGGGGTGATGATAACCGGAATGTCGAAACGAGAGCAGAACTCCACCGCAAAGTCATCGCTTCCGATGCTGCATTTAACGATTGCCACGTCAGCCTCGGCAACCGGCGCCTCAAGTGCCTGCCACTGCGCCTCCTCGTTCTCCCAATCGTCGGTGCGATGGATGGTTCCCATCTCCATTATCTCGATGCCGTCAGTCTCGAGAGTCTTGAGCGCTTCCTTGTAACCCTTGATCGCTTGGGCATTCGCCAGCGCATCATATCCGGGTTTTAGAGCATCGCCCTTCCCAAAGCGGCACGGGCCCTCGTAGTAATAGCGGTGCTCCATGCTGGTTGCCACAGGCAAAACTTTGAGCTTCTCATCAAACACCTTGCGTATCGCCATTCTTCTCTCACCTTTCTAATAAGAATTAAGAGGTATTCCTACAGACGGCTTTCGCTAATTAGTTAACCTAGCTAATTAGCTAATCCGCAAAATGTAAATTAAATGATTTTTTCCTCCTAATCTGCAGGATTTCGATTTAACCCGAAAGTTTGCAGATATTTATGCCCATGAAGATGGTTTACCTTATTGGACTTTGTTAACTTTTGGTTAAATAATACAAAAATAATAGGAATATATTGTCCGCATCGTACAATTTTTAATGCATATAACGTTAAGGGAAAACTGTCGGCTAAATGAAGGCAAACTGCCTTGTGCAGCATCTGGCGATCGTGCAGCATCTGGCAATACAGCAATATCTCGCGTTCCATCCACCATGCAAATGCGCATATTCCCCGGTAAACGCCATCTACAACTTTTATCGAGTTAAACAACACTTGACGGTCATAAACTAGCCAAGGTAGACAGTACCCCGAGCACGAATCCATGCGAAGAATCCATGCGGGAAAGGCACTTGCCTGCCCCAATTGCAGGAATTCGAGTGTGCTTAGAGGTGTCTCATCTTGAGAAAAAAAGGGTACCTGTTCATCCTCGTTACTACGATTCTCTTCTCCACAATGGAAATCGCGCTGAAAGTCATCAGCACCGATTTCAACCCTATCGAAACCACGCTTTCTAGATTCCTCGTTGGAGGAATCGTCATTCTCCCGCTCGCGATAGCCGAGCTTCGTCACCGTGACATCAAGCTCAAGGACATCCGCAGGAAAGACTGGGGCATGTTCGCACTGCTGGGCTTCATGTGCGTTGTGGTGAGCATGGTGTTCTACCAGCTGGCCGTTAACTACTGCGACGCATCCGTGGTGGCAGTGCTGTTCTCCAGCAACCCCGTGTTCGTGATGCTGTTCGCATACCTGCTGCTTCGCGAGCCAATCACCAGGGTCAACATCATCTCGATTCTCCTCGACATCGTTGGAATCGTGGCAATCATCAACCCGTTCTCCACGGCACTCTCCGCCGCAGGAGTCGTACTCACAATTCTGGCAACGCTGTTCTTCGCACTCTATGGAGCAGCTGGCAAGCGCACCTGCAGGAGATTTGGCGGATCGGCCGTAACCTGCTTCTCGTTCATCCTCGGATCGCTCGAGATGCTGGCAATCGTTGGGCTTGGACACATCCCTGCACTCGAGGGCATGTTCGATACCGTGGGACTCAGCCTCTTTGTCAACGTGCCGCTTCTCACGGGGTACACCATGCAGAACATCCTTCCGGTT
>CADBOM010000187.1 GCA_902796325.1 uncultured Coriobacteriaceae bacterium | reverse complement strand
GGTGCGCTGCAAGATGCTCTCCATGCGCTCGATTTCGATGATGTCCACGCCCAGGCCCACAAGTGCCGTATTGGATTCCGGGTCATCGTGCTGGGCTGCGGCGGGCTCGTCTCCATCGGAGTTGGTGCCAGGTTTGGCGCCATCGGGGCCGGGCTCGTTGGAACCGGCATCGGCGTGCTCGGTCTCGTTGGGCTCGGTCTCGCCAGACTCTAGCTCACCGGGATCTGGCTCGCCAGACTCATCGTCCTCCGAGATGTCTCCCGTGGACAAGAACTCTATCCCCTGTTCCACCGTCAGCTCGTCTGGCAAGTCCCGCACGCTCATCACGGCGTCTTTCTCGTCTTTATCTTGATCTGCCACTTCGAAAGGCTCCTTATTCCACGGTCACCGACTTAGCCAGATTGCGTGGCTTGTCAACGTCCCTGCCATTCAGCACTGCGATTTCCCTTGCAAACAGCTGCAGGGGCACGCTGGCTGTAATTGGCGAGAAGTACTCCGGAATGTCTGGGATATACATCACGAGGTCGGTGTAGCGCTTGATATGCTCGTCGCCTTCGGTGGCCACCGCAACCACCTTGGCGCCCCTGGCCTTTACCTCCTCGATGTTGGAGATAACCTTCTCGTAAGTGCTGCTCTTGGTGGCTATGGCCACAACCGGAACGGTGTCGTCGATAAGCGCGATGGGGCCATGCTTGATCTCGCCTGCAGCATATGCCTCGGCATGCACGTAGCTGATTTCCTTGAGCTTGAGCGCGCCTTCCTTGCACGTTACATCACCGAACTGGCGTCCGATATACATCACCGAATGGGCCTTGTAGCATGCCTTGGCGCAACGCTTTATGTCGTTTGTCTGATGCAGTATCCATTCGATTTGCGATGGTATGGCCTGCATTTCCCCATAGAGCTTGCAAACCTCGTCTTGTGGGATAGCTCCACGCTCTTGAGCCAGGTAAAGGGCCAGCACTGCGAGAATGGCATTCTGAGCCAAGAATGACTTCGTTGCCGCAACCGACACCTCCATGTTGGCCTTGATGTAGATAACGGCATCGCTCTCGCGCGTGGCACGCGATCCAACTACATTGGTTATGGCAACAGCTTTGGCGCCGTTTCCGCGCGATTGCTTGATGGCCTCAAGGGTATCCGCCGTTTCGCCGGACTGTGTGATAGCTATCACGAGGGTGCGCGGGGTAATGATGGGGTTCCTGTACCTGAACTCCGATGCAATTTCGACGCTAACGGGAATCCTGGCCCACTTTTCTATGAGCTGCCTTGCGATAAGGCCCGCATGATAGCTGGTTCCGCATCCGATGATCGTCACGGAATCGATGTCGTTGGCAAGGTTTCCAACCGACTCCAGCTCGGGGAAGCTGATCTTCCCATCCACGAGGCGGTCTGCCAGGGTATCCCGGATAACGCGCGGCTGCTCGTAGATTTCCTTCAGCATGAAATCCGGGAAACCAGAGCGTCCAGCAGCCTCGGCATCCCACTCCACGTGAACTGGCTCTGGGTACACCGCGTTGCCATCGGCATCTATAAAATCGATGTGTCCATCTGGGTTCAAAACAGCGATGTTGTCGTCATCGAGGTAAACCACGTCGCGGGTGTGCTCCACTATGGCCACGGTATCGGATGCCACGAAGGCTCCCTTGACTGACGATGCAACCACGATTGGAGAATCCTTGCGGGTCACCACGATCACGCCCGGGTGGTCGGCATGTATGGCGGCCACTCCGTAAGCTCCCCTGAGCTTGGAAATTGCCTTACGAGTTGCCTCCACAAAATCGCCCTCGTAACACTCCTCGATAAGATGGGCGATAACCTCGGTGTCGGTATCCGACCTGAACGTGTGGCCCTTGGCCGTTAGCTCCTCGCGAAGCTCCATGTAGTTCTCGATGATTCCATTGTGCACGACGGCAATCTTGCCAGAGCAATCGATGTGCGGATGTGCGTTGTTCTCAGTTGCAGCTCCATGGGTTGCCCAACGGGTGTGGCCAATGCCGCACTTTCCCGCGATGTCCGATTCCTTGACGGCGCGGGCAAGCTCGGCCACCATACCAACGCGCCTGATAACCTCGATGCCGCCCTTAGGTTGCTCAACAGCAACTCCAGCAGAGTCGTAGCCCCTGTACTCGAGCTTGAACAACCCGTCTAGCAAGAAATCCTTTGCATCTTGACGCCCAGTGAATCCAACGATTCCACACATATCGCTGCCACACTTCCTATGTTTGTAATCCCCAAGAACCATTTGCCAAGAAGGACTGTGTTCGTTCTACTGCGCTTTACAAGCGCCTGCTGCATTTGCCTCTGGCAAGAACCACATGAGTTCGGGATCGGATTTTTATGCATACACTTAAAAATGTAGTATAACGCGCTACACTGAAAGCTACGCTGTTGGCTATGCCCTTCGGTTGGCATTGGTAAAGTCCAAGCCGCCGATATTGGCCGAATTTTGAGAGGACCTGAGCACTTTTGAGACTCTTCGTGGCATTGGAACTGCCAGAACAAGTAATGGATGCGCTTAAAGAGAACTCCGAGGCGCTGAGTGAAAAAGTCGAGGGTAAGTTCGTAAACCCCAAGCTTTTCCACGTTACGCTGGCATTTCTCGGGCATGTGGAGGATCAGTATGTTGACCTGGTGTCGCAAACTGTGGAAAGAGCCTGCAAGGACATCCATCCATTCGATGCCGAGATGAGCGAGCTCGGGCACTTTGGCAAGAGGAGAGAGGCCACTTTGTGGCAAGGCTTCGAAGATCCAACTCCCATGGAAGACGCCAGCAAGATCGTACGCGGAGCTCTCGCTGGCGCCGGAATTACCTTCGATGGTAAGCCCATGGTCGCTCACGTTACGTATGCCCGAAAAGTCGACTGCAGGCACACCGACATCAAGGAGCTCGACAGCGAGCTCAGCCTAGCCGGCGGAACAATCGACACCGTTACCTTGTTCGAATCCAAGATGGTCGATCAAAAACTCACGTATATCCCTGTAAAACGGGTGAAGCTGATTCCTGCTATCTAAGCGCGGGCATCTCCCCACCTGCTCTTCATCTGGCGCCAACACCCCAACGATCCTGCTCGGCAACCCATGCCGTCTAGGCGCGAATGCGCTTGCCGTGTTCTCGATACCGAAAACCCCTGGCAAAACCTGCCGATAAAACACGCTTTTCTTTTTTGTCCGCCCCCCGGTTTATCTTCCTAACCAATTTGAAGGCGCTGCCGTTTTGACATGCATGACGCACGGTCAATACGACGCAGCGATTGGAAGGCTAGAAAGCTAGATAAGGAGCGGCAACATGGTTTATACGTATATGGTTTCCCTAGCAGTTTGGCACGTAGACGACAATCAGGGCAAATGGAGGGTAAAGCACAAGATTCACAGCATCGAGCTTTGCCACGACACCCTTGGCATGGCCCTCAAAACATACTCTCGGATAAAGCTGCAAGAGCAGTGGAATGCCGAGAAGCCCCGCAATGTTCTGTACACCAAGTCGCTATTCAGAATGGTTGGGCGCGATGATCAGAACATCTCGTCGTGGAGAGAAGACAAGAAGTTCTCAGATTGCGAGCTGCACGAAGAATATGGGCAGAAAAACTACGACAGCGAGTCCAATAAGCTGATGAGCAAGGTCAAAGACGAGTTGGGGAACGAGGCAAGCCAGCAAGTGCGCGATGGGTCGGGAGGGAGCTCTCGCCAGGCTCGTCAGGAGAAACCCCGTCAAAAGCTCAAGACGCCTGCTGGTGCGTCTACCAAGGCAGCGCCAGCATTCGGCCCGAAGGTAACCGCAAAAGCATCGGTCGCGGCTGAAGAGCCTGCCAAGAAGTTCCAGATTTCCACTCAGCTGCCTTCGCACGGTCAGCCTAAGAGCGAATTCGCACCTTCGAAGGAGAACGTCAGCGCCCGATTTTCCAACGTATCCTGGAGTAGCAGATTCATAGACGCGCCAAGAGCAGAGATGATTCCGCTGCAACCTCGCACCGCAAGGGCCCAGTAAGAACCCGGTAGCCATGTTCGGCCGAATTATATCCGGCCGAGATATACCCGGCAAAGATCTACCGGTCCCGGCAAATAAAAAGCGGGCCGTGCGATAAGCGCGGCCCGCAAGCTCAGTCAATTTTCGGCGTGCTCAAGTGTGTCCAACACATGCCGTAATGATTCGCCGGCCGTGGTCGAACGAGGTGGTACGGGCTCCGATTACAGCCCCTTATCCCCGCTTTCGCCCCAATGCCATGCGTTATCGCTTTGCAGATAGTCATCGCCAAGCACGATGCCAAACTGCTCTTCGAGTGTCTGGTAGAACTGGTCGGCGCTCGTTATGTCTTCTTCAACCTTCTCGTTGCCAACCCAATGCTTGAAATGTCGCTCACTTAAGGTGATACGCCCCTCGATGGAGTCTAGCGAGATTATCGGACCTTGCCTGAAAGGAGAGTCTGCATCCATGCTGAACGAATCGCACCTAGGCCTGTAATCAGTATCCACATGGGAGGTTAGATTGAACTCATACATAACGTCTTCGTCGCCAAGGGCATCGCGGCGCACCAAATCGTATACACCATTGCCAAATGTGTCGATTTTGAGCATGTCGCGCATGTCGCTCTGCCAATCTCCAACCACAAATTTAACTGGAGCCAGGTTGTTGTTGCCAAAGCCCACATCGCTAATCCAGGTTTCCTCGATGGTTGGAAAATCTACCAGCAAGAACATGTGGTCATATTGGTTGCGACCCATGAGAGGGTGGTGCGATGCCATGCGCCTCACGTTAAACCCCAAGCGCTCCAGCACCGTTGCGAAAAGCATGTTCTGCTCGTAGCATATGCCGCCGCGTTTGTTAACGACGATCTTCTCGTAAAGACCCTCTGTATCCAGACGCAGAGGCACCTTGTTGAACATGATGTCCAGATTCTCAAATGGAACATGGCGCAGGTGGCTCGTCTGCAACAGAGCAAGCCCCTTTGGGTCGACCGTCGGAATCATCGGCAAATCAATTCGGTCGAGGTATCCGTCTATGAACTCGAAATCGTCCATTGCAACCTCTTTCCCCTTTTCGGAACTCTAGGATTATGCGCAAAGCCAAAATCTTTAACGTGCTAAAACCAACGAGAAGTATAACCTAATGCTGAAAAGACAACTTGCCGTGTTAGGAATAGTGCGGCTCGTTTACATCATAAACAGTGGATTTATTGGGATAGGCGAGGTACCGCCACATGGACAGCATACAGGACGATGTCTACGCACCAAAGCCGGAGCTTCACGATTGCCATGTTCACATGGTGTTGGACGGCGTGGATTGGAAAGCTGCGATTGCAAGGCACAAGCAGCAACCAGACGAGAGCTACATACGCAAGGTCTTGGAGTCTTATGCCCAAGCCGGAGCCGTTTACGTGCGCGAGGGCGGAGACAAGTACGGGGCTGGATGGCTGGCCCGAAACATCGCCAGAGAATACGGCATCGAGTACGCCTCTCCCGTTTTCCCCATATACCAGAAGGGCAATTACGGTGGATTCATCGGCCGAAGCTTCCAGACTATCGAGGAATACGAGCGCCTGGTGGATGAAGTCTACGACCGTGGCGGAGATTATGTGAAGGTCATGCTCTCTGGAATCATGGACTTCGACAACTATGGGACCATCACTGGGTACACCTTGCCACGCCAAATGGTGTTCTCCATGATCGACTATGCCCACTCGAAAGGCCTGGCCGTCATGGCCCACGTGAACGGCGCCCGCGCGATACAAGATGCCGTTGAGGGCGGGGTCGATTCCGTGGAGCACGGGTATTTCTCGGACGAGGAGTCGAGGGAAGCCCTGGCCAACTCAGACACCATCTGGGTTCCCACGTTCTCGCCCATCAGCAATTGCATAGGCATTGGCAAGTATCCAGATGACGTGCTCAAGAAAATCGAGGCCGATCAAACCGAAGCCGTTCGCGCCGTTGCCAACATGGGCGGCAAGATCGCAAGCGGAAGCGATGCCGGAGCGGGAGACGTGCTTCACGTTAAAGCTGCCGAAGACGAGTACTCGTACATGAAGAGGGCCCTTGGCGACATATGCGATTCGGTTATCACAAGAGGCCTCGACGAAATCAGAGGACGCTTCGCTTCGAGAGCGCAGTAGGACTTTTCCCAAAACTAGAACAGAGTTGGCTCTACTGCGAAGTCGCTGCCTGCAACTGCGCAGTAGAGCTTTCCCAAACTAGAACAGAGTTGGTTCCGACCCATCACCCGGTTCTATGCCATCCATGCTTCCGGTTTCTAGAATTTTCTCCAAATCGGACTGGTTGAGCACCGGGATTCCCAGTTGCTGCGCCTTCGTGAGCTTCGATCCAGCATTGGCACCCGCAATAACGTAACTGGTCTTCTTCGACACAGACGAGGACGCTTTGGCTCCGTACTCCTTGAGCTTGCTCTCGGCATCCGCCCTGTTGATTCCATCCAGAGCACCCGTGAGCACGAAGGTGAGCCCCGTAAGCGTTTGTGGCTTGACCTGGCTCTGGTCTGCCTCCAGCACAACTCCAGCCTCTTCGAGCTCCCCGATGAGCACCTTGTTGGCCTCTAGGTGAGTGAAGTTCACGATGTTGTCGGCAATGGTGGGTCCGATGGTATCGATTTGCGAAAGCTCCTCTGCCGTTGCCTGCGCAAGCTGCTCATAGGTGGGATATTTCTTCGCAAGCGTCTCGGCAACAATCTTGCCCACGTTTCGGATGGACAGGCCAAACAAAACCCTCGCAAGACCGCGGGTCTTGGATTCCTCGATCTGCGCCAAGATTTTAGCTGCCTCGGTGTGACCAACCAGCGAGGGCACCTGCTCGTAATCCCCGGTTTCCTTGCGCTTTTGAGGAGACATCTGGCGCACGTACTTCATGTTGTCGGTTTCGAGATTTGCTATATCGTCCTCGGTGAGGCGGTAGAAACCGGCGACGTCTTTAACCAGCCCCTTCTCTATGAGCTTCGAAACCACCACAGGTCCTAGCCCGTCGATATCCATGGCTCCCCTGCTACCCCAATGCTCCAGCCTTGCCTCCAGCTGTGCTGGGCAGCTAGACGAAACGCACCTGATGGCGGGGCCATCGTCATCGGCATATACGGGCGACCCGCACGATGGGCAAACCTTTGGCATTTCGAACGGCACGGAGTCTGCCGGCCTCATGTCCATGACAGGGCCCACCACCTCGGGGATAACATCCCCCGCTTTCCTGATGATTATGGTGTCGCCAACCCTTACGTTTCGCCTTCTCACTTCATCAATGTTGTGTAGAGTTGCCCTTGCAACAACAGAACCCGACACCCTCACCGGGATAAACTCTGCAACTGGGGTGAGCACTCCGGTCCTTCCAACCTGCACCCTTATCTCCTGCAGAACGGTTGTGACCTCCTCCGGAGGGAACTTGAAGGCGATGGCCCACCTTGGTGCACGCGTGGTGAATCCAAGAAGCTCCTGCTCGGCAAAGGAATCGACCTTTACCACAACGCCGTCGATTTCGTATGGGAGGGTCTGGCGGTACTGAGTGGCATCGCGGCAGAACTGGCGTACTTCTTCCTCGGTCTCGCACAACTTGATGTTGGGATTAACGTTGAAGCCGCACTCCTTCAAGAACGACAGCAGCTCCCACTGCCCGTTGAGCTGAAATGGGTCGGAGCGCGAAATCGCGTAGATGAATGTTTGCAGGCCCCTGCGCCTGGTTACCTCGACGTCCTTGTGCCTGATGGTACCTGCCGCAGCATTCCTCGGATTCGCGAAAATCTTCGGTTTGGCAGCGGTTTCGCCATGGCTTAGCGTGTACTCCTCCACTATCTGGTTATTCAGCCGCTCGAAGCTTTCCTTTGGCATGAAAACCTCGCCTCGGAACTCCACCGTGGCTCCCGGTGCAATCTTCGCCATGGCCCCGCTGTTGAGCTGCCTCGGTATGTCCTTCACTGTCAGGGCGTTGGCGGTGATGTCCTCGCCCGTGGTTCCGTCTCCCCTTGTGGCAGCCTGGATCAAGCGCCCATCTTCGTAGGTGAGGGCTATCGACGATCCATCTATCTTGAGCTCGCACACGAACTTCGGGGTATGCCCCAAAGCCTTAATCGTTCGCTCCATCCAAGCGTCTAGCTCGCCTAGGTCCATCGCGTTGTCCAGAGAGTAGATTCGCTGATCGTGCACTACCGGGGCAAACCTTGCCCCAACATATCCACCAACCCTCTGCGTTGGAGAGTCTGCGGTAAGTAGCTGCGGGTAAGCCTGCTCCAAACGGCGGAGTTCGCGCATGAGAGAATCGAATGCGCTGTCGCTTATCTCCGGAGCATCCTGGTCGTAATAGAGGCGGGTATGGTGCTCTATCTCCTTGCGAAGAGCATCGATCCTAGCCGACGCCTCTCCAAGAGGCGGAATCGGCTGCTCGGGAACTGCAGCCTGGGCTTCGTCATCTGAGCC
>CADBOM010000186.1 GCA_902796325.1 uncultured Coriobacteriaceae bacterium | reverse complement strand
GAGCGTACGTATAGCTTCGGAGACGGAATTTCTAACTTCGGAACATACTCGAGCTTAGGAGATGGTTCGGGCAACTACGTGCGCTTCAACAGGACTCCGCTCGACACTCCGGCCCAATGCGGCAAGTATCTGATGGTCAAGAGCACAAAGAGCGTGGTGGGCCTCGACTTGTCGTCGCAATCTTACTTTGCAATAGACACGGTGGCAGATTCTGAGGGCTATGGAGATATCCTGCTGTCTACCGGAACTTCCCAGAGAATAGTCACGTACACGACTGTCCCGGCAGGGGATGGGTCTGGCGATGGCGTCGTGCGCGTTAGGGTGTTCTCGCTGCTCTAGCTGCGTTTGCTTCCGGGCCTGATGTTGCCGCTAAGTCTGCGGTTGCTGCCAGACTTGACTGTTGCCGCCAGGCCTGCGGTTGCCGTTAAGCCCACCACAAGTTGCAATTGCCGCTAGATTGCAACTACCGCTAGACCCATCGCAAAGTTGGGTTTTGTGTGTTTTTAAGTTTGATGTGTCGGAGTTTCTTAGCTACTCGCTGTAATTCGATTAGACTAATGTTGAGGCTTGATGCCACGGCTTTGAGCCCCGCGCAAAGATTGAAATTGATGGATGCAGCCAAGAATGCAGTTCGTTGCTGCTTACCAGAACGGTTTTTATCAGAACATCAAACGTGAAGAACGCAAGACGTAAAGATCATCAAATGTGATGGAGGACGATAGATCATGAGCTCCGAAGTCAGAAGAATATTGCTGGTAGAAGACGAGAAGGCCATCAGGGATGCCGTCGCAGCCTATCTCGAGCGTGAGAACTATTGGGTGACGGCCGTTGGCGATGGCCAGGAGGCGCTGGATGAGTTCGAGAAGAGGAGCTTCGACCTCGTGATTCTCGACCTCATGCTCCCCAGGGTGTCTGGCGAGAGGGTCTGCAGGGTCATCCGCGATAAGTCCGATGTGCCGATCATCATGGTAACGGCAAAGGGAGAGGTTGAGGACAGGATCGTTGGCCTCGAGCTCGGTGCCGACGATTATCTGGTGAAGCCGTTCTCTCCACGAGAACTGGTGGCCAGGGTAAGGGCGCTTCTCCGCCGTGCTCACATCGATTCCGACCCTCAGCGCGAGATACTCACTTTCGGTGACCTCGTGATCGACATCTCGGGCCATAAGGTAACCGTAGGCGGCAATGAAGTCGACCTCACCGCCAGCGAGTTCAAGCTGCTCACCACGCTGTCGCGCTATCCCGGTAGGGTCTATTCCAGAATGGAGCTTGTGGAGAAGGTCCTAGGATACGATTTCGAGGGATACGAGCGCACCATCGACAGCCATATCAAGAACCTGAGGGCAAAGCTGGGCGACGACCCAAGGCACCCCACATGGCTGTACACGGTTCACGGCATAGGCTATAGGTTCGAAGACCCGAGCAAGCAGGACAAATAGCATAGGCAGCTTGCTGGCAAGCAGTGCGTTTGGCGAGGGGCCAATGGGGACGATGCTCGTGTGATTGGCACTCCGACCCAACGCATATGCCAGGTCCGCGGAGCTCTAGGATTACAGGAGAGTGCAACCCGGTATGGCCGGTAAAACTAAGCCAAAACCAAAATCAATCCCAAAACCAAGTCCAAACATGGGACAGAAGAACGTTAACACCGCCTACCCGTATACCCTTTCGTATACGGGTAGGATTGTTATGCTCTTCGCTCTTGTGGCAATCATGACGGCGCTCATAGCAGCGTTGGTTCTGGCAATCGTGTGGGAGGGCCACATCAACAATTTCGCTGGCCAGAACATGCAGCACGTAGCCAATCTAACTGCAAGCCAGCTCTCGGATTACTACGAAGACCATGGCGGGTTCGACGATGGCGTGGAAAGCCTGCAACGGGTGGATACCCAGAGCGGAGTTGGAATCCAGGCTGTGGACATGGATGGGAACATCATATTCGGCGACCTCTGGATAAGCGATGAAGAGCTGTCGGCAGCGGATTCCCCGCATTTGGACGAAACTGACATCGACCAAGCCAAGGACGGCAAAACCCCAGATGCTCTAAGTCAGAACAGCTCGGTCGAAGCTCCGATTATGGTTGAAAACGAGCAGGTTGGCAACGTTGTGGTTTGGGCCAAGGGGTCGTCTAGCTTCATGACCGACCAGGAGAAGTCGTACAGAAACGACTCCTACGGGGCCATAGCGTTCGCAGCGATCGTGGCCGTGCTGATGTCGTGCATCATCGGTTACTTCGTGTCGAGGGGCATAAGGAACCCGCTCAAGCGCATCTCAAAAACTGCAGACGAGATAAAGGGAGGCAACCTTTCTGCGCGAACCGGCCTTGTTGGCTCCGATGAGATTTCCCAGCTGGGCATGACATTCGACGACATGGCCCAGTCGATAGAGA
Organism: uncultured Coriobacteriaceae bacterium; assembly: GCA_902796325.1. Classification (GTDB taxonomy): domain Bacteria; phylum Actinomycetota; class Coriobacteriia; order Coriobacteriales; family CADBOM01; genus CADBOM01. The sequence continues at coordinate 20,073 of CADBOM010000186.1, read as the reverse complement.
ACGACCGCGAGCTGGAGCACAGGCTCACAAACGACATGGCCCACGAACTGCGCACGCCTCTCATGGCAATGCAGGCAACTATTGAGGCTATGGTCGATGGGGTGCTGCCCGTGGACAACGAGCGCTTGGCAATGCTCGACAACGAGGTCGTGAGGCTTGGCAAGCTCGTGGACGCCTTGCTAAAGCTGTCGAGGCTCGAGAACAGGTCCACCCCGATGAAGGCCCGAGAGGTCGATCTTGGCGCAGTTATCGAGGAGCTGGTCCTAAACCACCAGATGCTCGTGGAAGATGCGGAGCTCGAGTTCGAGTACTCGTATGTGCCGGGAATCATGGTAATGGCCGATCCCGACCTCATAAAGCAGGCCACTGCGAACCTGCTCTCTAACGCGGTACGCTACACAGACCCCGGCGGCAAGATTTCGATCGAGGTCAAACGCGGAACCGAGATGGCGGAGATTTCGGTTTCGGATACCGGAATAGGACTCTCTCCCGAAGACCTCAACCACATCTTCTCAAGATTCTGGAGAGCAGACGCCGGGCGTGACCGCGCATCTGGCGGTCTTGGAGTAGGACTTGCGATCGTCAAGGAAATCGTGGACAGGCACAACGGTTGGGTGAACGTGGAATCCGAGGTTGGTGCTGGCAGCACCTTCACCATTAATATTCCGCTCATCAAAGAAGACCCCAAAAAGCAGGCTAAGAAGAAGCAAGATAAACAAGGGCGCATAACGCAGCGTTTTAGGAGAAAATCCAACGTGAAGACCGATGCCAAGAGCGGCTCGGCCAACCGCAGGAGGAACCAACGTAGGGATTCCTCCAACGACGCAGACGATGGCGATTCCGATGATTCTTCCGCAGACGTCGAGAGGCAAGGCAATGAGCAGCAAGATAGCGATTAAGCCCGATAACCAGGGCAAAGTTCGCGACATGTACGACCTGGGCGACACCCTTCTGATGGTGGTCACCGATCGCATTTCGGCTTTCGATTACATTCTCAAGGATGAGATTCCCGATAAGGGCAAGGTGCTCAACAAGCTCTCGCTCTTCTGGTTCGACCTCTTGAAGGACACCATCGGCAATCATCTCATCTCGGCAGACGTTGCAGACCTTCCCGAGCAGTTCAAGCCCTACGCCGACTACCTCGATGGACGTTTCATGATCGTGAAGAAGGCCCAGATGTTCCCCGTCGAGTGCATCGTGAGGGGCTATCTGGCAGGAAGCGGACTGAAGGAGTATCAGAACAGCAAGACCGTGTGCGGAATCGAGCTTCCCGATGGTCTGGTTAACTCCAGCAAGCTGCCCGAGCCCATCTTCACCCCGTCCACCAAGGCCGAGATCGGCGATCACGACGAAAACGTGAGCTTCGATTACATCGCCAACATGATTGGAACCGAGAACGCCTCGGCTCTGCGCGATAAGTCCATCGAGATCTACAACGTTGCTGCCGAGCACGCTGCCAAGAACGGAATCATCATCGCCGACACCAAGCTGGAGTTCGGCGTTGTCGATGGCGAAATCATCCTTGCCGACGAGGTAATTACCCCCGACTCCTCGAGGTTCTGGCCAAAAGACCAGTACGAGCCGGGCAAGAGCCAGCCGAGCTTTGACAAGCAGTTCGTGCGCGATTGGCTCAACGACAACTGGGATCGCACCGGCGAGCCCCCCGCGCTTCCGGCAGAGGTTATCGAGAAGACCTCCGAGAAGTACAGGCAGGCCTATGAGATGATTTCGGGAAAGAAGTTCTGCTAGGGCTTTTCGCCGTATGCTGCACCACTTTAGCGGCATATGTTGCCAAATAGATGTCCGAACATTTAAAAGATGGCTGCACAGCGTGTAAAATAAAGTGCTAAATCGCATGCACTTCACGTTGTGCAGCATCTTGTTGTTTTAAAGATTCACCCCGCAAGGAGAGCAATGACCAGAAGAAGCTATAACAACGACCGTTATACCGGAGATGGCGTCGAGGGGCACACCAAGAAGTCCGCCGCCAAAGCCAAGCCGGTTCGCGAGGCAGCTGGAACGGTTTACGTTAAGTCCGAGCAGAAGCTTAGCAAGAGGGAAGTCCGCAAAAAAGAGCAGGTCCAGAACAAGAAGCGTGCCGATAGGCAGAGGGCCAAGTACGGCGCGGTAGCCGGAGACTCCACGATCGAGGAGTCAACCCAGAAAACCGAGAAGGCAGTGTTCTGGAGAAAAATCTGGTGGGTCTGCATTGCAGTGGGTATCATCTCGGTTATCCTTGCGTGGAACTTCCAGGTTAGCGGACCGATGTTCATTATTACGATGATCGTTGCTTACGGCGCTATCGCCTTTGCTCTGTACATCGAGTTTGGAAAGATTCGAAAGTACAGGAAGAAGGAAAGCGACTACAACGCCGAGAAGAAGACGAAGAAGCAGATCAAGCACGAGATGGAGGCCGAGCAGCTGGCAGCAGCTCAGAAGGCGGCCAAGAAATCGCACAGCAAGATCCGCAATCCGTTTGCTAAGAAGAGCACAACCCCAATGGAAGACTTGCCGATGGACGAGTCGTCCGAGCACTAGTTGCCTTCCGGAACGCTTTGGCAAGCTGTCATAAAGTATCATGGGCAGGTAGGAAGCTACCTGCCCTTTTGTTTTGCCGGGCCTTTGGATAGGAGGAGTCCGGATGGGAGGAGTCCGGATGGCTTCCATCGACGTTTTGATTGCAGCGAAGAACAGCTGCTGCAATATGGGGAGGCCGCCGCGCGATGGGGCGATGAAGTATTCGCGCTATGGTGCGGTGCCGTGCGTGGGTTGAGATTTAAAATCCATGCGAATAAACTAGCTCGAATAAGCTTGCGTGGGTTTTGCTTGGGGCGAGTCCCTGGGTCGAACCCCCAAAGATGGGAAAATTTTAGGCGCTTCGAGCTGAGTGAGGAGGCGTGAAGATGATCGATTTGTTTGGCTTCCAGGTTCCATCTGTGGTGGTCTGGATTCTCGTCGCCATTATCGTGGTGCTGGTTGTCGTGTTTATCCTCAAGGGGTTCTTCTCCGAGATGAGGAAGAAATGACCGAGGGTTTCGACAACGACGGCAAGGCTAGCAACAGGGCCTATACTGGCTCCCATGTTAGGGGCGGCTCCACGGACGATGGTTATGCAGGGGGCAGCACTACGGGAAACGGCTCGTTGGGAAGCGGCTCTGCTGGGAGCGCGTCTGCAGCTTTATCCCGCAGCTTAGCGGGCGCTGGTGCGGGAGCTTCCGGAAGTGGGGGCAACCGCAACGGCGACAACCGCAACGGGGGCAAACGCAATAGCGGCGGCCGCAAGGGCAAGAAGAACAAAAAGCCATGGGATAGGAAGAGCAAGGTGCTTCTGGGCATCGGAACCGCCCTTCTCGTGGTTGCGCTTTGCATCGGCGGATATATCGGCTACGGATACATTTCTGGCAGGGCAATCTATTCCTCGATAAAAAACGCTTCGGGTCTTGCCGAGAACACGTTTAAGAATATCCTCGACGGGTCGCAGAGCCTCATCGACCTGCAGAACATCGACTGGGATGGCCTGCGCCAGATCAATCCCGATGTTGTGGCGTGGGTTTATGTTGAGGGAACGGATATCAATTACCCGGTTGTGCAGGGAGATGACAACGATTACTACCTGCACCACGCCTTCGATGGAACGCGCAACAACGACGGCTGCATCTTCTTGGACTTCGAAGATAGCCCGGATTTCACGAGCGACAACAACATCCTCTACGGCCACAACATGCTGGACGGTTCGATGTTCGCTCAGATTACCAAGTTCAAGGACCAGGACTTCCTGAACCAGAACTACAGGATCATAATCGCAACGCCTTCATACGCATATGTGCTGTCGCCTGCGTTCACATATATATGCACCGGGGCCGATGAGCTAAGGCAGGTTAATTTTTCGTCGCAGCAGGAATTGAGCAGCTATATTGCCCAGCTCATGACCAAGGCGGTAACCGACTCCATCGTGGACACGTCGAAGATCGACAAGCTGTTCTCGCTGGTAACGTGCAGCTACGAGGCTAACGATGTGAGAACCGTTTTGTGCTGCGTTCAGAGAGATGCCGTAACGTTTCCGGGTAAGTAGATAACGCCTGGCAGTCGATGATGCTAGGCGATGAAGTGATGACGGCCGATGCTCAAGTTCGGCTCACTTGCGGTCATCTTTGCCAGCGGGCATCTTCACTAGAGAGCATCTGCAAGGTTGTCCGGACGGTTTTTGCCGCAGCGCTCGAGGTGTTAATTGTCCTCGTAAAATGATATAAAGAGCGTGACGCCGTGGTGACGCACCATGTTGATGTGTTGTGGCGACGTGCTATGGCGATGTGTCAAAGCGATGTGCGTATGCGATGGCGTCTATGTGTCCGCGTATGCGCGATGACATCTGCGTGTCAATGGATGGCTTTTCGCTCGTTCGGTATTAGAATTATTGGCCTGTCGGAATGTTCTAGAAATGGGGTGGCGAATGCTTGCGGATGGTACAGCGTCGGATTTTAGGAAAATCGGCAATCCTGCAGACCTGGATCACGTAGAGGAGGAGTGCGGGGTTTTCGGCGTCTACGCTCCCGGCGAAGACGTGTCGAGGCTAACCTACTTCGGACTTCACGCATTGCAGCACAGGGGCCAGGAGTCCGCTGGAATCGCTGTGGGCGATGGTTACACGGTCATGTGCACCAAGGACACCGGGCTGGTTACGCAGGTATTCGAGGAGTCCGACCTAGAGTCGCTTACGGGAAAGGTGGCCATCGGGCATTGCCGCTATTCAACTAGCGGTGGAAAGACCTCGTGGGATAACGCCCAGCCACATCTCTCCATCATCGGCGAGAGGGTCATGGCCCTCGCGCACAACGGAACCCTGGTGAACACCGGCAAGCTCAGGCGCGTTCTGGTTGACGAGGGAATCACCTTCAGATCCGACACCGACAGCGAGGTTGCGGCCAAGCTCATCGGCTATTACACGATGGAAACCTCGCACATGCGCATGGGAATCAAGAAGACCATGGAGCTTATCGAGGGAGCATACGCGATGATTGCTCTCACAGAACATGCCATCTACGCTTTCAGGGATCCCAACGGAATCAGGCCGCTTTGCCTGGGCAAGCTTTCCGACAACAGGGGATGGGTTGTCTCATCCGAGACCTGCGGATTCGACATCATCGGCGCGGAGTACGTGAGGGACATCGAGCCCGGCGAAATCGTGAAGATCAGCGAAGATGGCGTTGAGAGCGAGCAGGGGCTTCCCCAGCGCAAGCACGCGGCCTGCATCTTCGAGTACGTGTACTTTGCCCGTCCAGACTCCGTTATGGACGGTGCTGGTGTTTACAGGGCCAGGGAGGCAATGGGCCGTCGCCTTTCCAAGGAAGCTCCCGTAGAGGCAGACATCGTCATGGGAGTTCCAGACTCCGGCGTGCCGGCGGCCATCGGATACGCGCGCGAGAGCGGCATCGTCTACACCGAGGGCGTTACCAAGAACCGCTACATCGGGCGCACATTCATCGAACCAACGCAGGAGCTCAGGCAGATGGGTATCAGGCTCAAGCTCAACCCTCTGCCCTATACGCTGAGAAACCGCAGGGTCATCGTGGTGGACGACTCCATCGTTCGTGGCAACACCTCCAAGCAGCTGGTCAAGATGCTGCGCGATGCTGGAGCAAAAGAGGTTCACATGCGCATCGTTTCTCCGCCAATCGTGTGGCCATGCTTCTACGGAATCGACACCGATATTCAAAAGCAGCTTATCTCGGCCAATATGACGGTTGAGGAAACCCGCGAGTTCATAGGAGCCGATTCCCTTGCTTATCTTTCCCTGGAGGGATTGGAATCTTGCATCTATGCCCAGCACCCCGGATTCTGCGAGGCATGCTTTAACGGCGAATATCCAGTGGAGCTTCCGCCGGATCTGGTTAAGAACTCGTTCAAGCCGGATATGAAACCGGTGTATTGGCCAAAAGAGTAAGACGAATCAGCATTTGAATTAGCAGCGCATTTGAATTGGCAGTTGCTAGATGGAACAGACGGGAGCGTTGATAATGAGCAACGACAGCAAATCCATAGGCTCCGAGCACATAAGCTACGAGGATGCCGGCGTTAGCACCGCGGAGGGAGCGCGTGCAGTCGACCGTATCAAGGCGGCCGTGAAATCCACAAACAGGCCGGAGGTTATAGGCGGCCTCGGAGGCTTCGGAGGCCTTTTCTCCGCAGCTGCATTCAAGGACATGGAAGATCCGATCTTGGTTTCCGGCACCGATGGCGTTGGAACCAAGCTCAAGCTTGCACAGCGTTTGGGAATAAACAACACCGTGGGAATCGACCTCGTTGCCATGTGTGCAAACGACGTGGTCGTGTGCGGTGCGGAGCCTTTGTTCTTCCTCGACTACATCGCGATCGGCCATTTGGAGGCAGACTTCGTTGGCCCGATTGTCGAGGGCATCGCAGATGGCTGCAAGCAGGCCGGATGCGCTCTAATCGGCGGCGAGATGGCCGAGCACCCGGGCGTCATGGATCCAAGCGATTACGACCTGTCCGGATTCTGCGTGGGAGTTGTGGACAGGCCCAAGATGATCGGCCCCGACAAGGTTCAGGAGGGCGATTGGATTCTGGGGCTTGCTTCAACCGGAGTTCATTCCAACGGATATTCGCTTGTGAGGCGTGCCCTTCTCGACAAGATGACCGACGAGGAGCTTGCTCAGCCAGACGATAGGCTCGACGGGCAGTCCATCGGAAGTGCCCTTCTGCAGCCAACCAAGATCTATGTGAAGCCGATTCTCTCGGCGCTCAAGGCTGGCCTGCCAATACACGCTTGCGCTCACATCACCGGCGGTGGAATTACCGAGAACCTCAACAGGGCTCTTCCAAAGGGTCTGGATGCTCAGATTAAGATCGGAAGCTGGTATCCGTCGAAGATCATCGATCTCGTGAGCGATGCCGCTAACCTCACCCTTCGCGAGAAGCTGAAGACTTTCAACTGCGGAATCGGAATGTGCGTTATCATCCCCGGCGACATGATCACTGAGTTCGTGGAGTACTTTGCCATGGCCGACCTCAAGCCATACGTGATCGGGCAGGTTGTAAAATCCGACGATCCCCAGGCCGACGGCAAGGTTACCTACGTAGATGTTGAAACCGGGGAAGCCCTATGAGCAAGGAGAATCCGATAACCCTGGGAGTTCTGATTTCTGGCAGCGGCACCAACCTGCAGGCTATCATCGACGCCATCGATGCCGGCAAGCTCGATGCTAGGGTTGGCGTTGTGGTTTCGTCCAATCCCAGCGCCTATGGCCTTACGCGTGCGGAGAACGCGGGCATAGAGCATGTGGCGATGGCGGTTGAGGATTATGCCGATCCAATCAAGGCCGACCAGACGATAGTGAAGATCTTGCAGGATCACGGGGTTGATTACGTTGCCATGGCAGGATATATGCGCATGGTAGGAGAGCCGCTCTTGCAAGCATTTCCCAACAGGATAATCAACCTGCATCCTGCGCTTTTGCCATCGTTCCCCGGCGCTCATGGCATTGCCGATGCCTTCGAGCACGGAGTTAAGGTAACGGGAGTTACCGTTCACTTCGCAAATGCCGATATGGATGCAGGTCCCATTATCGCCCAAAGGACGGTTTTGGTTGAGGAGAGCGACACCGTGGATACGCTCGAAGCCAGAATTCACGAGACCGAGCATATCGTTTACCCCGAAGTCCTGCAGCTCATTGCAGAAGGCAGGGTGAAGGTTGAGGGCCGCAAGGTTCACATCAGCTAGATGCGAATGTTGGCTTGGGAGTACACTCCAAGCTTCCCGCTGGCGAGCGCGTAAATTGCTCACAATACTTGAGAAGGTCCCTGACGAGGTGATGTCGGGGACCTTCTTTTTGTTTATCTCAATCTGCGCCTAAGAGAGCATGATGTCGTAGGCAAACTGGAATGCGGCATCTGCCTTCTAGTGTACCTGCCCTCTAGTTCTTCAAGCTGTTGATGGGTGCCGGGAACCTTCCGCCTCTGTGCGCCAGAACCGTGCCGGCGTTGCGGTTAACCGGCATAATTGGGGCGCTTCCAAAAAGTCCTCCGAACTGCAGGCTCTCTCCGGCTTTCTTTCCAAGCGCCGGAATGACCCTAACTGCCGTGGTCTTGTTGTTGATGAGGCCGATGGCCATCTCGTCTGCGATGATTCCGAAGACCGTCTCAACATCTACATCGCCTGGAATGGCGATCATGTCGAGCCCAACCGAGCACACGCTGGTCATTGCTTCCAGCTTCTCAATGGCCAGGGTTCCGTTGGCGGCGGCCTCGATCATTCCCTCGTCCTCGGATACCGGGATGAACGCTCCTGAGAGTCCTCCAACCGTGGACGATGCCATGACTCCGCCCTTCTTAACAGCGTCGTTAAGGAGCGCGAGCGCGCAGGTGGTGCCTGGTCCTCCTGTCTTGCCAACGCCTATGGCTTCGAGAATACGGGCAACTGAGTCTCCCGGCGCCGGGGTTGGTGCAAGCGAGAGGTCGAGGATTCCCATCTGGGCCTCAAGCCTCTTGGAGGCCTCGCGTGCGATTAGCTCTCCCAAGCGGGTGATCCTGAATGCGGTTGCCTTGATGGTTTCGGCAACTGCAGTTAGGTCGGCATCTGGACCGAGCGACTCCAGAACCGCTCTCACAACTCCAGGTCCGGATACTCCAACGTTGACGACCTTGTCGCCCTCGCCGGATCCGTGCATGGCACCCGCCATGAACGGGTTGTCTTCAACCGAGTTGCAGAAAACAACGATCTTGGAAGCTCCAACGCAATCGTTTTCCTTGGTGGCCTCTGCTGTGTCCAGAACAACCTGGCTCATCTGCAAGACGGCATCCATGTTAATTCCGGCTCTGGTAGATGCAACGTTTACAGACGAGCAAACCCTGTCCGTTGCAGCCAATGCCGACGGGATGGATTGCATGAGCCTGCGGTCGGAATCGGTGATTCCCTTCTGTACGAGCGCGGAGAAGCCTCCAATGAAGTCGACTCCAACCTGCTTGGCTGCCCTGTCCATTGCCTCGGCGACGGGCGTTAGGTCTTCTTCCTTGAGAGCTGCGCAAATCTCGGCAGTTGGGGTGACGGAAATTCTCTTGTTGGCAATTGGCACTCCGTAGTCGCGCTCAAGCTGGGTGGCAACTTCCACGAGGTGTTCCGCCGTGGTTGTCACATGGTCGTATAGCTTGGTGCAAAGCCTGTCCATATCGGAATCTACGCAAGACCTCGTGTTTATTCCAAGGGTGATGGTTCTGATGTCCAGATTTTGCTGGGTAATCATCGATAGCGTTTCTGCAACCTCTGCAGGTGTGATCTCCACGGCTCTCCCTTTCTCGTGGATGCGGATGCTTTGTGCTTGATTATAACTGCGCCCGTTCATCGGCGAAAGTTAAGCTACGGCATCGGTGCTTGTTGACATCATTTGCAGGCATGAATCAAAATATGCAAAACAACAGAGTGTTGGTTATCAGTCAACAAGTTGGTTAAACGCCTCGATGTTGAGGATTCCGTTGCGCTTGTCTAATGCTTTTGCGCAGTTGGATGCTCGTGCGTGAGGACTGCATCGACCAAGATGGCCAGGCTGCCAAGCTGACAAGCCGGGTTGGCCAAGCTGACGAGCCAGAATGCCAATCTTGCAGGCTGATGTGCCACACATACAAGCCGGCACGCCAAGCCGGAACAAACCAGAAGGCGGTTAGATGGAAACTTCAAGGTCGGCGGTTGCCAGAGGGATGGTTGCTGCCGAGTCCAAAGCTCAATCACATTCGGTGCGAGGCGAGTCCAAGAATCCAGTTAGGCTAGATAGGCGCTGCGTAAGATCGCGCAGGATGATCTATCGTGCGATGGTCGACCTCGTTGAGGAGAGAGGCATCGATGGATTCACCGTAAGCGACCTTACGGAGAGGGCAGACCTCAACAGGAGCACTTTCTACAGCCATTTCAAGGACAAGGACGATCTCATCAAATCGTGCGAGGACGATTTCCTGGACGAGCTCATAGAGGTCGAGTCCGAGATTGCAAAGACCACCCCAGAAGAATTGGCCCTCGCGGTGGTTGGCGATAGGCCCCTGAATGCGCTGGTAGAGCTATTCGACTTCCTGGCGCAGAACAGCACCATGCTCCATGCACTTATCAGTGCAAACGGAGATATTGGCTTCGAGCACAGGCTGCTCGATACGGTTGGCCAGACGATTATCAACAAGATCCTAAACCAGCAATACAAAGACAACACCACCAGACTCGTGGAGTTCTACGTTGCGTACTATTCCAGCGCGGCGTTGGGACTGGTGAGAACTTGGATGGAGGGCGGAATGAAGGAAACCCCCGAGCAGATGTCCAACCTGTTCGTTCAGCTGGCATTCCTCGAGCCCGGAAAGCCCATAAAGATAGAAGGCGAAATCGATGACTAACAACGTAGAGTCGATAACTTATAAGGCGGAATCGATGACTGAATCGAACGTTAAACCACTTCATCTCGGAATTGACGTTGGCTCCACAACCGTGAAGCTTGCCATTCTAGACGATGACAATAACATGCATTTCTCGCGCTATCAGAGGCACCATACCGACATTCGCGCAACCATCTCGGAGATTCTGCGCGATGCCGGCAAGAGCTTCATGGACACCCCGATAACCACGGCCATCACCGGAAGCGGCGGACTGTTGCTGTCCCAGTGGCTTGGCCTTGAGTTCGTGCAGGAGGTCGTGGCCAGCAAAACCGCGGTGGAGACCTTCATCCCAAAGACCCAGGTTGCCATCGAGCTTGGCGGAGAAGATGCCAAGATCATCTACTTCGACAACGGCATCGAGCAGAGGATGAACGGAACCTGCGCTGGAGGTACCGGAGCGTTCATCGATCAGATGGCATCGCTTCTGAACACCGATGCACCTGGCTTGAACGAGCTTGCCAAGGATGCCAAGATCATCTACCCCATCGCATCGAGGTGCGGAGTGTTCGCAAAGTCGGACGTTCAGCCTCTTCTCAACGAGGGCGCGGATAGGCACGACATCGCCGCATCCATCTTCCAGTCGGTGGTAACGCAGACGATCTCGGGTCTTGCATGCGGCCGTCCGATCAGGGGATACGTGGCGTTTCTGGGTGGCCCCCTGCAGTACCTAACCGAGCTGCGCAGGCGCTTCGAGATAACCCTCAAGCTCGACGAAGAGCATTCGATCAAGCCCGAGAACGCCCACTTGTTCGTGGCGTCGGGCGCGGCGATTGCCAGTAACAGGGAAAAGGTAACCACGTTACGCGAAATCATCTCCAAGCTGGACGATCTTGGAGATACCCAGGGTTCGGAAATCGTGAGGTTGCCGGCTCTCTTCGAGACCCCCGATGATTACAGGGAGTTCAAGGAGCGCCACGACAAGGATGCCGTGAAGAAGGGTGATCTTTCGGCTTATCGCGGAGAGGCATACCTAGGAATCGATGCAGGTTCCACCACGTTCAAGGCAACGCTTATCGGTAAAGATGGCGAGATTCTCAAATCGTGGTATGGCAACAACAAGGGAGATGTCCTTGGATCGGCCAAGAGGGTCGTGAAGGACATGTACTCCTGCCTGCCCGCCGACTCCGAGGGCCGCGCTCTGGTTAAGATCGGCCACACCACCGTTACCGGATACGGCGAGGGAATTCTCAAGGAGGCCCTGCGCTGCGATTCCGGCGAGGTTGAGACCGTGGCGCACCTCAGGGGTTCGCGTGAGCTCGTGCCCAACGTGGAGTTCATCCTCGACATCGGCGGCCAGGACATGAAGTGCATGAAGGTCCGCAACGGCGTGATCGACCACATCATGCTAAACGAGGCTTGCAGCTCCGGATGCGGTTCGTTTATCGAGACCTTCGCCGACTCCCTCAACATGGACGTGCAGTCGTTTGCAAAGGCAGCCATCGAGGGCGAGCACCCGGTCGACCTCGGCAGCCGCTGCACGGTGTTCATGAACTCGCGCGTGAAGCAAGCTCAGAAAGAGGGGGCCACGGTTGGCGACATCTCGGCCGGACTCTCGTATTCCGTCATCAAGAACGCCCTGTTCAAGGTGATCAAGCTCAGGGACGCAAGCGAAATTGGCAAGCACGTTGTGGTGCAGGGCGGAACGTTCCTAAACGACGCCATCCTCAGGGCATTCGAGCTGCTTAGCGGCTGCAATGCCGTGAGACCGGACGTTGCCGGGCTCATGGGCGCATATGGCGCCGCACTTCTGGCCCGCGACCGCGCAGAGCAGGAGGGCGCAACCGACCTCTCTAGCCTCTCCGACGAGGAGCTGGCGGCGGCACAGCCGAGGTCTACGCTGCTCACCCCAGAGAAGCTCGACGAGCTTGAGGTCAAGCACACCACCACCAGGTGCCAGCGCTGCTCCAATCACTGTCTGCTCACCATCAACGACTTCGGCATCGACGAGGTTACCGGCAAGAGGCGCAGGTTCATCACCGGAAATAGGTGCGAGAAGGGCTCTGGCAACCACGATGCATCCAAGATCGTGCCCAATCTCTTCGAATACAAGTCGAAGAGGCTGTTCGAGCCATATGTGCCGCTAACAGAGGAAGAGGCCACAAGGCCCACCGTGGGAATCCCGCGTGCGCTGAACATGTACGAGAACTACCCGTTCTGGTTCACGTTCTTCACCAACCTCGGATTCCGCGTGGTGCTGTCCGATAAATCAACCAAGAACACCTACGAGGCGGGCATCGAGTCCATGCCTTCCGAGAGCGTCTGCTACCCCGCCAAGCTCAGCCACGGGCACATTATGAACCTCATAGAGAAGGGCGTTGACTTCATATTCATGCCCTGCATCAGGTGGGAGCGCCAGGAAGACGAGAAGGCGATGAACCACTACAATTGCCCGATCGTCGTGAGCTACCCGGAGGTGCTGAAGCTCAACATCGACGAGCTGCGCGATGGCACCATGCCGTTCCTCAACCCGTTCGTGCCCTATCACAAGAGGGACTTCTTCCCGCAGAGGATGTTCGAGGAGATTTCGCAGAAGTACTATGCCCAGCACCCCGAGGCAAAGGGCACGGCTCCAACATTGGAGGAGATAAAGCGCGCCTCCGACGCGGCTTGGGCAGAGGATGAGAAGTTCAAGGACGACATGCATGCAAAGGGCGAGGAAACCCTGAAGTGGATTGCCGACCACGATGCACACGGCATCGTGCTGGCCGGGCGTCCATACCATCAGGATCCCGAGATCAACCATGCAATTCCCGAGCTCATCTCCAGCTATGGCCTGGCGGTGCTCACCGAGGACAGCGTGGCGCACCTTGTGAAGCCCGATCGCCCGATCAGGGTCATCGACCAGTGGATGTTCCACTCCAGGCTCTATGCTGCGGCAAAGCTCGTGACGATGATCCCGAGCCTCGACCTCATCCAGCTGAACTCGTTCGGTTGCGGTCTCGATGCCATCACCACCGACCAGGTTCAGGAGATTCTGGAGGGATCCGGCAAGATCTACACGGTTCTGAAGATCGACCAGGTGAGCAACCTCGGTGCCGTGAGGATTAGGATTCGCTCGCTTCTGGCTGCTCTGGATGAGAAGCGTGCGATTAGGGCCGCCGCAAACGTGGAGCTAACCGACGAGGGCCAGGCAATCGCGAACATGATGGGAGCGAAGCCGCAGGCAGCAAGCTCGGCCAATGAGACAGCACCCGACGAAGGTCAGGGTGCGGCCAACCGCAAGCCAGCTTCCACAGCGAAGTCGCGAGCTGCTGCCCGCAAGGCGTTGGAAAAGGAGCTGGACGAGACAGAGTCGCTTAGCGACACCTCAAAGGTGGAGAACCTTGCCAAGGAGATCGGCATCGAGATCGACGATTCCGAGCCCACGATTTTCCACAAGGCCCACTACACCAAGCAGATGAAGAAGGACCGCTGGACCATCATCTCTCCGCAGATGGCACCCATTCACTTCGAGCTTTTGGAGCGCGTGTTCAACGATTACAACTACAACCTTGAGGTTCTGCCGTCGGTTGACCATGGAGCGGTGGAAGCCGGACTCAAATACGCCAACAACGACGTGTGCTATCCGTCGATCTTGGTTACGGGCCAGATCATGGAAGCGGTGCTCTCCGGCAGGTACGACACCGACCACCTGGCCGTCATCATCACGCAGACCGGAGGCGGATGCCGAGCCACCAACTACATCGCGCTTATCAGGAAGGCCCTGAAAGAGGCTGGGTATCCAAACATCCCGGTGGTGTCGCTGGCGTTCAAGAAGCTTGAGGAGAGCAATCCTGGCTTCAAGATTACGCTGCCCATGCTCTACAAGGGCTCATACGCGCTGCTTTACGGCGACCTTCTCATGAAGTGCCTGTACAGGACCCGTCCATACGAGGCCGTGGAGGGGTCTGCCAACGCGCTGTTCAGAAAATGGATGGACTTCCTGAAGGAAGACCTCAATAAGTCCAACCTAGCGAGGTTCGACCGCAACGTGCATGCCATTGTGGAGGACTTCGACATGCTGCCGCTTGTAAACGACAGGAGCAAGCCCAGGGTTGGAGTTGTTGGAGAGATTCTGGTGAAGTTCCACCCAACCGCAAACAACCAGGTAGTGGATGTTATCGAGCGCGAGGGCTGCGAGGCCGAGGTGCCGGGCTTGGTGGAGTTCTTCCTCTACGGAATTTCGAATGCAATCTGGCAGAACATCGAGCTTGGCAAGTCCAAGGCCTCGGCTGTGGGCTCGACCTTGGTTCTCGAGATCGTGAAGGCTGGCCGCGCTCCCGTGAGGGATGCTCTGGAGAAGTCGAAGCGATTCGAGCCGGGGGCCAACATTTACGAGCTGGCCGATTACGCGCGTCCCGTTCTGTCGCTTTGCAATTCCATGGGTGAGGGCTGGCTGCTCACCGCAGAGATGATCGAGCTCATCAAATCCGGATGCCCCAACATCATCTGCACTCAGCCGTTTGCATGCCTGCCCAACCATGTGACCGGCAAGGGAGTGATCAAGGAGCTCAGGCGCATGAACCCGGAGTCCAACATCGTTGCGGTCGACTATGACCCAGGTGCCTCCGAGGTAAACCAGCTCAACAGGATCAAGCTCATGATTGCCGTGGCAAAGTCGAACTTCGCGAAGCAGCAGGCCAAGGCCAACGGTGCTGGCGAGGACGAGCATGAGGAGAATAAGGAGCTGGCTGGAGTAGAGGCCTAGAAACGTGGCCTAAAGGAGAGGTCTAAGGGCGAGGCGGTCGCGCCACGTCAAGAAAGCGCGGCACGGAAGGCTTGCCGAAGCGAGCATGCCATGCCAAGTTTGGCACATGCCTGCTTAGACCATTGAGCAATAGCACGAAAATCGCCCTCCCAAGTGGAATTGCCTTAAGGGCAACCACAAGGGAGGGCGATTTGTTTGTTTGAGCTGGGTTATCTGCGCGCGCTGTGCTAGCGATTGAAGTGCAACAGATAATATGCGTCGAGGTGCATTGACTCGCTGGCGCAGGGCACCGCTTGTCAGCCGCTAGATGGAGTACATGAAGTCGAAGACGTCCTTACGCTGCAAGGTTACCTGGAGTCCAAGCTCCTCGCCGTCTTTCGCCAGTCTCTCCTGAACGGTGTTGAACGGGCAGACGTCCTCGTCCAAAGTCACGATCATTGCCATTGAGAAGATGTCTCCAAGGATTGTCTGACGAATATCGTCGATATTGGCGCTGCACTCGTAGAGGGTTTTGGACACCTTGGCCACGATACCGGTTCTATCTTTGCCCAGCACTGAGAGCACTGCAGTGGTTTTCATAAGTCATTCTCCAAAATTCACGCTGGAACCCCATGTGCAAATCCCATGTGCAGCATTGCATCGCGAGGATCCGACTTCGCTGTCATCGCAAAGTATACGCTAATAACAGGTTTGTGCTAACGGCGACCCCGCTTGCGCGCCGGCAAACTCGCATGTGCGCCGTCATCTCCTGAGAGCGAGGCGGTGGCAACGATGGCAACGGCGGCAACGGTGAAGGCCATATGCCAACCATTAGGAGCTCACGTGCAAAATGGATATAATGGGTAAATCTTTCTCTTTGCGCAAAACAATGTTTTGAACGGAGATTTAACATTTGGCTGCTCGAGTGAACATATCCCTTGGCGACGAGGTGATGCTGAAGAAGCCGCATCCGTGTGGCTGCAACGTTTGGGTGGTCAAGCGCGTTGGAATGGATATCAAACTCGAGTGCTCGGGATGCCATCATGTTGTGACGATGGACCGGGCGAGCTTCGAGAAAAGATACAGGGGGCATGTGTCGGGCCAATCTTCCGACTCTCCCGATGTTGGCGGTGAAAAATGATGCCGGATTGTGCTAGCGAATCGTACGACGATATTTGCGACATAGTTGCCGGAACGATATTCGAGCACGGCCTTACCGTGGGCTACTCCGCGCCTGTCCTCCTCATGGTGAGCGGCGGGTCGGATTCCACGGCCATGTGCCTTCTGGCCAGCCAGTTCTGCGACCTTGGCTTGCTCGACCGCAAGTCCATCAAGGTCCTAACCGTCAACCATGGTCTTCGCGGTAGGGATTCCGACGAAGATGTGGAGTTCGTACGCAATCTGGCATCGCTTTGCGGGTTCAAGTTCGAAACCCGACTCATAGACATTCCGGGACATGCCAGCGAATACGGTGGCAATTACGAGAGCGCCGGCAGGTATCTGAGGTACCAGGTTTCGGGCGAGATGCTGGATGCCATGTGCGAAGGCGCCGGTGTTCCGAGCGAAGACGGTCGAATTTGGGTTGCCCACACGCAGGACGATCGCGTGGAAACATTCTTCATGCGGGCCATAGTTGGAACCGGACCCGGTGGTTTCTCCGGGATAAAGTACCAGAACGGCAGGGTGGTGCGTCCTCTGCTGGAGATAAACAGGCAGCAGCTCCGCGACTACGTTAAGCGTACGGTGGATCAGAAGGGCTGGACGCTCGATATCACTGGACACCCCCAGACCGAGGGAGGCTATTGGCGAGAAGACGCCACCAACTACGATGGCGAGCATGGCTTCAGAGCATTCGTGCGCCATGAGCTGGTGCCAGTTGCCAAGCGCAGGAACCCCAACCTTGGAACAACCCTTTCGAGGACGATCGACCTCCTCACCGACGAGAACGATTTCATCGAAGGGGAGGTGGAGTCTCTCAAGCAGCGGGTGGTCAGAAGGGTCGACGGATATCTGATCCTAGACCTCAACGAGTCCGGCGAGCTTGCGGTTCCGATACTCCGAAGGCTTCTCTACTCGATTTGCAAGGAGCTTCTGCCCGTTGGGGAGCGCATCGAGCGCAGACACATCGACATCATGGTGGCCAACGCTTCACGGCATGGATTTGCCATCGACCTACCGGGAGGCGTGAGGGCGCAGAATATATACGGAGACCTGGTGTTCTCAACCGGTTACAGGGACTCCAACGACGTGCCCGACGAAAGCTCTGGACTCGATATGGAATTGCCGCTTGGATGCAGCATCGAGGTGGACAACCGCTGGGTGTCGCTTTCGGAGGTGGCGCTTGCCGAAGGTCAGGATGCCGTTGAGTATGCCCGCAAGAAATCCAACCCGCGGACGATATTCATCGATAAGGACGCGGTGATTTCGGCTTGCATGGAGGAGGATTCCTGCGAGTCTTGGGACGAAAGCTGTCTGAGAATCACGCATAGACGCCCAGGGGACGTTGTCTGTCCGTTTGGAATGCATGGAATGCACAAGAAGCTCTCAGATGTGTTCGTGGACGCAAAGGTGCCCCGCCCTCTGCGGGATTCCGCTCTCGTGGTTAGGGCTGGGTCCAAGATCGTGTGGGTTGTGGATGCAATGCTCGACCAGCGCTTTGCCGTAAAGCCCGGCAGCAAGATCTTGCGCATCAAAGTGGAGAACGAGTGACGAATCCCGCGGTGGCAGTGCAGTCGGCTAGAACCAAATACCACCAACGCCAAAGCATTAACGGTGCGCGAAAAATTTAATCATAATGTTAAAGACTGCGAGGAAGTCGGTTGCCCTGTGATGCCCCAACAGCTTGCTTTGCAACCAGCAACTTAGGAGCAAATAGCTTATGTCAGAAGTTCTGAACACGTCGTTTCTGGGCGATACCTTATACAAGGTCCAAGACCAGGTAGATTCCAAGGTCATGATCGACGTAGATCATGTGACCATGGTGTTCAACATAGCAAGTGAGAAACTCAACAGCCTCAAAGAGTACGCGATTGCGCTGGCCAGGCACGAGCTGAGGTTCAAGGAATTCCATGCTTTGGAGGATGTGTCTTTTCAGGTTAAGAAGGGCGACGTTTTTGGAATTCTCGGAACCAATGGCTCTGGTAAATCCACGATGCTCAAGGTGGTTGCCGGAGTTCTAACCCCAACCAAGGGATCTTGCACCGTAAACGGCAAGATCGCCCCGCTTATCGAGCTTGGCGCTGGATTCGATATGGATCTAACCGCAAGGGAGAACGTGTTTCTAAACGGAGCGCTGCTCGGTTACCCCAAGAAGTTCATTGAAGACCACTTCGACGAGATAGTGGAGTTCGCGGAAGTTGAGGAATTCCTCGACATGCCTCTCAAGAACTACTCGTCTGGTATGGTTGCCCGAATCGCATTCGCAATCGCCACTGCAGTTGTGCCCGAGATTCTGATCGTAGACGAGGTTCTCTCGGTTGGAGACTTCATGTTCCAGCAAAAATGCGAGCGCAGGATCCAGGACCTCATCAAAAACCACGGTGTAACCGTTTTGATCGTGTCCCACAACAACGATCAGATCGAGAGGCTTTGCAACAAGGCCATCTGGATCGAGAAGGGCCACACCAGGATGATCGGCCCTGCCAAGGACGTGTGCAGCGCATACAGGGTGGTTGGAGGCCGCGGTGGAACTCCCGATGCGGAGCACAAGATCATCGATGTAATGAACCTGCCGCTAGACGATGCTGCAGAGTACTACCAGGCGCTGGACAACGACAACAGGTACTCCACTGCGGTGAACATGGCAGATGCCTATATCGGCGATCAGAAGATAATGGAGCTGGTTGCGTCCGATGAGCCCGGAGATTGCTTCCTGGCAACCTCGCTGGCAGGACATCTCGACGCCGTGCTGCTTAGCTCCCCTCATGAAGACCTGCCGCTTATCGCCAAGCAGACGATTAAGAGGATCGTGCCCGAGCAGGTCCTGCTCTTTGGCGACCAATATGCGCTGTTTCCCAAAGTCGAAAGCTCCGTTAAGAAGCTGAACGTGGAGAGCACCTACAGGTTCGATTGCGGAAACCGCGCTGACATGGCTCATGCCGTATACGAATACGGAAAAGAGCATGGTGGAGATTGGGGAAGCACCGCCGTGGTGGCCTTCAAGGAGGCCCAGGCGGGCCTGGTTACCCTGCTTCCGTATATTTACTCGAACAACGTGCCGGTATTCTTCGCAGACGATAACGACGAGACTAACAAGCGCACGATAGATGCTGTTTCCGGCAACTTCGAGCGAGTGATAGTTGTTGAGCAGGGCAGGGAGCTTCCGCAGTTGCTGCTGGAAGGGCTAGACGCTTGCGGAGCCCAGATCGTGAAGCTCGAGAACGAAGATGCCCTCGCGCTCAACAAGATTACAAATGAGTGGATCGAGGCCCAAAGAACGGAAGCTGGCCTGGAGCCCGTGGACAAGCTCATTCTCTGCACTCCATACCAGCCGATCGATGCCTTCGTGGCAGGCCCTTATGCCGCTGCGATAAACGCGCTGATAGTCATGGAGGATCCGGGAATCCTCGACAGCACGTCCGCCACACTCAAGTACATCGAGGATCGCGCTGGCGGAATTGACGACCTTGTGTTCCTCGGCGGTAAGTCCAGATTCAGTAACGACGACCGCAAGGTTCTTACCAAGAAGATGCTGGAAGTTCGCGGAATGCTGAACGAGAACGGATTGGTGGAGGACGAGGACTCTAGGACGGAAGATGAGCCCGAAAGCCCAAACGATTCCCCAGAGAAACCGCAGGGTGAGTAGGATGCCAGAAGTTTCCGTGATAATTCCGGCCTACAACGCCGAGAAGTACATAGAGCAGTGCATACGCAGCGTCTTGGACCAAACCCTCACAGACTTCGAGCTCATAGTGGTGGACGACGGCTCAACCGACTCCACCCCCGATAAGGTGAGGGAGCTTGCTGGGGAAGACGAGAGGGTG
>CADBOM010000185.1 GCA_902796325.1 uncultured Coriobacteriaceae bacterium | reverse complement strand
GTTACGGTAACTGGCACTGGAATTAACGGTGCCACCGTTTCGTATCAATCCAGCCAGCAATACACGGGTTACGCCATTACCCCAGCCGTTACCGTTACGCTGAACAACACAACGCTCACGCAGGGAACCGACTACACGGTTTCGTACAGCAACAACGTCGAACCCGGCACGGGCACCATCACCATCACCGGAATCGGCGACTACGCGGGCACAATCACGAAGCAATTCACGATTACCAAAGGCAACCTCGGGTACGCCAACGTTAGCTGGAACTACTACCAGGAGTATACGGGACGGCAGATACAGCCACCTGTTACCGTCACCCTCAACGGGACCACGCTCACGCAGGGAACCGACTACGCGGTGTCTTACAGCAACAACGTCGAGCCGGGATACGGACAGGTCAACATCACCGGTATCAACGGGTACACAGGCGCCACAAGCTGCGTGTTCAAGATCAGCGGGGCTTGGTACAGGCTCTCGGGGGACACCAGGTTCGGGACAATGTCTGCCATCGTGAGTCAGGGGTTTGACCAGGCCGACACCGTGGTGGTGGCCAGCGGGGAGAACTTCCCGGACGCCCTGTCGGCATCGGCCCTCGCAGGGGTCTATAACGCCCCCATAGTGCTGGCGGCGAGGGACTACCTGCCAACCGAGGCCGCTAACCTGCTTGCCAAGTACCATCCCAGCAAGGTGATCTTCATAGGAGGCGAGGCATCGATTTCCAGTGCCGTGGAGGAGGAGGCCTGCAGTTATGCGGGCGTTGACTACAAAGCGGGCACGAGCTACAGCGACCAGCGCATCTTCGGGGAGGACCGCATAGAGACCTCGCTGGCCATCATGGACGAGGTTGAGGCCGTCACAGGCCAGCAGCCGTCGTCGGTGATCGTGGCATCGGGCATGGGCTTCGCCGACTCGCTCGCAATCTCGCCATACGCCTACAAGACCTCAACGCCAATCATGCTGGTTGGCGGCAACGGGGCGCTTACAGATGACCAGCTGAGCAGAATCCCCAGCAGCTGCGACGTGATCATCGTTGGAGGACCGGTGTCGGTTCCCAACTACGTGCAGGATGTCCAGCTTGGCGGCAAGGCTAACAGGCTCTACGGCGACACCCGCTACGACACCGCGCGGGCCATCATCAACTTCGAGCTCGAAAGCGGAATGACCGTGACCGGCGCTGCTGTAGCCTCGGGAGTCAACTTCCCCGATGCCCTGGCAGGCTCTGCATTCTGCGGCAAGAACAACAGCGTTCTGGCGCTCGTTACCGACGACTACTTCTCGGCCATGGATCCGCTGGTTTCGAACAGATCCTCCATCAAGAGAGGCTGGTTATTGGGCGGATATGCCGCTATTGACGGGTACTCGACCTGGTGGATTGGCTACAACACCGATATGAACACTCACTGATAGTGACGAGTGTCAGCAGCACATAAGCGGGCACCACGGCAAATGGCGGAGCAGCAAATAGCTAACAAAACAAGTAGGGCGTCGGCCTCCATGGTCGGCGCCTTACTTGTTTGCACCCTACTTGTTTGCGCCAGCCGCCATATCGGCTTGCGCCCCTCTGGCTAGCGCCTTCCATCAACGCGACAACACCTGCACATAATGCTTCAGGTACGCGCCCAACTCTTCCTTGGAGATGTCCCCAAACTCGCCGGCCAGCCAATCGAAATACGCGTACGACACACCCGATGCCATGGTGGACGCCGCAAGCTCTAACTGGACGCCCGATAGCTCCGAGCTTCTCTCCAGCTCCTCCTCGAAGATGCGCTTGAATGCCGCGCGAAAGCCGTTACGGAATAGACCCAAATCGTCGGTTTCCGCAGCCACGCGGAAAAATTCGATTTCGCTTTGCATCGTCTTGTTGGAGTCTTCCAGCAACGCTTCGATATCGAAAGCGTCGCGCCCCTCCTGACCCGCTAGAATCTCCTCCGTCATGCCATCCGTGATCTCCAGCAGAATGTCTGTTACCTCCTCATAGTGCGAGTAGAAGGTCATGCGGTTCACCTGGGCGCGGTCGGTTAGCTCCTTCACGGAAATCTTGGCCGAGCGCTTCTCCTTCACCAGTTCAATGAACGCACGTTGCAGCATCGAGCGATTGTGGATGAAGCGCGTGTCGTCGGATGTTTTGTACATGCTGGTTCCTCCATTCGATAGCGCTCGAACGGGTGCGTGATCGGGCGCACGATTGAGCATCCGCGCGGCGCTAACTATCATTTCGGCTCATATTGCTCATGGTTTTGCGGAGAGCACCTCGATAGACTATTCATCACATGATTAATAGCACGTTTTCTTCAAGGAGGGAACCATGGGATACATCATTGCAATGCTCGTCGCTGGTTATCCGTCGGGCGATTGTGTGCCGGAAAACTTCATAGCCCACCTAACTCCGGGAACACCAGGTTTTGAGGCAACTCTTCTGGCGGTTATCCTGGCCGTCATCTTCGGACTCTTGGTCTACATCATCCCGCTCATCCTTATCGAGACCGAGCATGTCCAACCCTACCCGCTGTGGCTGCACTGCTTCTACTGGGCAGCCGACTTCATGGGCATCTGGGTGTTCCTCTACGCCTTTATTACCAACGACTTCTTCTATATGTTCGGCCTGTTGTCGCTGGGCGAGGCTATATGGGTTGCCATGGAGACGTTCTGCCTGCAACGCGCCATGACCTACGAGCGCGAGCTCAACTGGGACAAAAGTTGGTCGTTCAAGAAGCGCCTAACCAACATCATCCTGCTGATCGTGGTGTTCTTTGTGGGACTGAATCTCCTGCGCGCTGAGCTGCACGACCCCACAATGTGGAAGTTCTGGATCTTCACCCAGGTGCTTATAACCACGATTCCCGGCCTCGAGCTGGAGCGTCGCGGCTACCGCTTGGGCAACTCGCGCATCCTGAACATCTGCTTCGTGTGCGTGGCCATCGTGTCGTTCAATCCATGGTGCAACATGTGGGCCGCCATCGCGCCCGAGTTCTTCGGTTTTGCGGAGAACCCCTGGTTCTACATCATGGGCATCGTGTGCCTGTTCTTCTCGCTGCGCGGCATATATATCTACGAGAATCTGCCGCAAAAGCCCAAAATCGTGGAGGGCACCGGCAAGGCACCCAAGCTGAAGTAGGGGCTTGGCGGTTAGTGCAAACGGCTGGCAGACAACTGCCCATCTGGCTGGTCGCAGCCGACGCAGCCTTAATGCGCACCCATCGCACCCACAAACGAAGGCGCACCCTTATTTGCGCACCCATAAAAGTACGCCCATGGGAGTTGGTTCCCATGGGCGTATTCATGTTCAATCGTTGATGTTGCTAGAACTCAGGAGCGCGGGCATCTACGGAGCGCAGGTAGCATAGACCCTTGGCCCCTTACAGGCAGAACCCCGGTACCACGCCGAGCGTGCTGCTGGCATCCTCCACGTAATTGGGCTCGCCATAGGAATCCACGCAGCCGAATTCGTCATCCGAGTTCGGATATGGGTAGCGCAGCCACCAATCAGTATCGCTGCCGCGATACGCGCGTACCAAGGCATCGTTGTCGCCGTTATAGTAGATTTCCTGCTGCTTGAACAGCTGATACTGATCGCCCTCCGCTTTGTAGAGATTTCCTAGGGAGCCGGAGTAGCTGAAGGAAATATCGTCGGCTTTCACAAGCTCGGAAAACGAGAACAGCCACAGCGAATCATCGGTAGTGGTCACCGAAGACACCGATGAGGTTTCTCCCACGTTGTTGGTGCTCTTCTTCACTCTCACGATCTTATTGGACAAATCGTCTGGGAGGTTGGCCAGAAGGCTCGTATTCATCCAGTCGCGCATGGAGCTTTTCTCCCATCCGCCACTGTTGGTGTCCGTGCTGTTCATGTTGTGCGTGGCGATGGCGTTCGCAAAAGTGAACGTAATTCCGGCTTTGCCGCTGCCATCAGATTTAGCATCGTGCCTGAATCCCGCAATCTGCACGCTTGCCGTGGAGCCGTCCTTCAGCGTGAGGGTCTTGGTGTTGTTGAGAACATTGCCGCTCTTATCGGCCAAGTTGTACTTCTCGGCAATAGCGATGGCCTCTTGGTCGCTTGCTGCGGAGCTTATATCGTCAGATATCTGACTGAGCTCGCTCCACGAATAAGCGTTGAGGTTATCGCGCGCGGGAGGCCCGAACAGTCCTCCGAACAGCGACAGGCATATCACCACCGCGGCAACCGCGATAACCACGATGCATGCGATTATCTTGCCCTTGTAGGATTTCTGAGGCTTCTGAGGATATGGGGAACCGTAGCCCGTGTCTGCAGCAACCGCTGCCGTTGGACCGTACGCTGCGGGGCCGGGTGCCTCGGCTGCCGGGCCAGGTGCTCCAGTTGCGGGGCCAGCCCATCCAACACTGCCATCATTGGCGCCAGTGCCACCAACGTCGTAGCCGCCGTTGTACCCAGCTCCACCAGAACCAGCGGAAACATTAGCGTCGCCAGCTCCACTAGCAGCGGGCGCAGCGGGCAGCACGGACCCGCAATTTGTGCAAAAACGAGCGCCGTCCTCACACACGCTACCACAATTAGGGCATAGCATCTTGGCCTCCCAAATGATCTAAACGGTTCCCCTTTTCAATTGCAACGAGCCACGACGCATCGGCGACGCGGCCTTAGCGTTACTGCTGCGGCTGCTCAGGCTGTTGCGGAGCCGCAGGAGCGTCGCCCAGCTTCTGGCCGCAAGCTTGGCAGAACATATCGCCATCGCTCACCGGGCTACCGCAGTTGGGGCAGAAACTCCCGCCGGCAACCGGCTCTGCTGCCTCCGGAACATAACCCGTTTCCTGGATAATCTCGGAAACCGGCTTGCCGCAACCTGCGCAGAAAGAGTCGCTCACGGTAACGGTGGTTCCGCAGTTGGGGCACTGCAGGGTTGCATTGGCGGCCTTCTGTGCAGCGGCATCGGACTCAATCTGGTTGAGCTCGGTCTCAATTGCATAGCGCTGCTGGTCCAGCTCTTCAATGCCACTGATCAAGGCCTCGCGCCCCTCTAGTAGCGAGGGCGTTGCCTTCACGGTCTCAACAAGGCTGGCTCCAAGCTGCGAGGTAAGATCTCCGCGCTTCTTGGCGATGTCTCCAAGCTGGATTTTCAGCTGTGCCTTGCGGCTGGTACGGCTAGCTGCCGCAGATCCGCGATTGATTGCGGACGAAACGCTGTCTAGGAATCCCATTTTTACTCCGATCTCTCAAAACCATGAAACCCAGATGTCTGATTTAGAACCCGATGTCTGGCTTCATGCCAGATGCCCTTCTCGTTGCCGGTGCTCTGAGCGGTGCCCATTATTGCTGGGGCTTGCAGTTTGGATACAGGCCGTCGAACTCCGTCTTGTACTTGTTGTGGTCGCCAACCTTATCGCGTGCGAGCGGCTCCGTTATGTAGTCCGTCTCCGAAGCCGGATCTGCAACCGAGAGGCTCCTATCCCACGCCTCGTTTATCACCGATATACGCTGCACGCAATCGTTGTAGCAGGTCTTCATGTCCTGGAAAGTGCTGTAGTACTTGCTAGACGACGGCACGGTGAGTGCGTTAAACGCCTGCACGTCGGCTTCGAGGGAAGATTCCACGTTGTCGGCGGAACTGGCGTAGCTCTGACGCACCGAGTGGTCGGACTTCGTGTAGTTGTTATTGAAGTCCGTTGCGCATTGCGAGATCTGCTGATCGTAAGTTCCAAGCTTGCTGTAATAGTCGGTCAGCTGGGTGTAGATCTGATTCTCATCAACAGCAGGGGTTGCTGAAGAACTACTCTGCGAGTCTGAATCCGGTTTTGAGCTGCTCGAATCCGAAGAATCTGAAGTTGAGACAACAACTGGATTGTCCGAGGTTCCGAAGATAAACGTGGGCTTCACGACGAAGAACACTATGAGGAGCGCGGCTACCACAGCTGCTATGGCAACAATCAGCAAGACCCTGAACGTGTTCTTGCCCTTGGTCTTTTGCGGTACCGGAGGTGCGGGCGCCACCGGAGGCTGCTGGTAGCCGCCCTGCTGGTACTGCGGCTGTTGGTAGCCTTGTTGGTATTGCTGGTAGGCGCCCTGCTGCTGATAGTTCTGCTGCGGCTGCTGGTAACCCTGCTGATAACCATTCTGCTGGTATCCACCTTGTTGGTAACCTTGCTGGTCGTAACCTTGCTGTTGGTAACCCTGCTGAGGCTGCTGATACTGTTGATATCCATTGCCCTGCTGAGGCTGAGGCTGAAAATTCTGCTGCGGCTGAGCCTGTTGGTATGCCTGCGCGTTTGCGCTACCGCCAACCGACGGGAATTGCTCGGTGTGATCCACCGTTGC
>CADBOM010000184.1 GCA_902796325.1 uncultured Coriobacteriaceae bacterium | reverse complement strand
TGCTGCGCTCAGCGGCAATCCATCTGCGAAGGTCTGACTTCATGCGCGAGAACGTGTCCAGGGTCTCGGGGTTCGTGAACTTTCTGCCTAGCATCTGGAATACATAGCCCTGTTCGCAGGCGAGCTCCAGGCTCTTGGGATACACCAGCTCGTATATAAAGCAGATGTGACCCACCATGTAGTCCGCAGGATAGCTGCGCTCTCCCCGCATGACGGTACGGTGCTCGCGAAATGCGGCGAGTGCACTTTCGGATACCGGGCTGGCATCCATCTCGCTTTCGCTCACGCCGTATATCGTCTGGCACGAATCCTCGCAGTTGACCTTGAGGATGTCGATCTTGTCGGCATCGCGCAGAATGTTGCAATACGTTCTTGTGCGCTCATCTAGATCCGGCGGCAGCCTGTAGCTGCTGTGCAGGGCAACCACGGTGCGTATCAGCTGGTCTTCTTCGGGGTTGTCTATAAATTGGCGGATGCAGCCGCCAAGGTTTTCCTGGTGGCCTGTGCCGGCAATGCTTGCGAGCGGTTTGCTTGGGTCGTCCTCGCCGGGCTCACTCTGGACGAGCTCATCTTGGTCTGCGTCTCCAAAGAGGATTCTCGCGCCAAGCTCGGCATGGCCTATGGATTGCGCGTCTTGGAAGGTATGGTATTGGGCGATTTGCTCGAAGCGCCCGATGTCATGCAGCATTCCGCATAGCCAGGCCAGATCCACGTCGTCCCATTCCAGCCCTGCGCTCGCTGCAATCCGAATGCAAAGCGATGCCACGCGATACGTATGCTTGACCTTGAGCGATATCTTGGGGTCGTCGAGATCGTACCTGGATATGTATCTTTCGAAAGCCTTTCGGACTTCCACTCGACTTACCTGCAATTTGTGCCATCCCTAGGTTGCGTTTTTCGTATTGCGTGCCACGCCGTGTCTGGTTCGCGCGCCTTGTCATCATACAGGAGATATCGCAGGTTGCGTGAGCTGGGTACTTCGAAGCGGTAATGGAGAGGAGCGACGGCGGGTTCATGGAGGGCACCGCGAGGGCACCGCGAGCGTAGCGGCGGCATACGAGCGTGTCGGCAGAGTGAGCGGGACTGCCGAGAAGGGATGGCGGCGGCAGGTACGGTACAGCAGTCTGGATAGCTCTATTCATCCGCTAGAACAATCGATTGCAGCGTTCGTCTACATTTCGTTTACCAAGACCATGCTGGCTGGAAACAATGGCATAATGGTTTAAACACTTAAACGAAAGAGTTCGAACGCGGTTAGAGTCGAGACTAAGAAGAATCAAACATGCAGGATAAGAAGGAAATAGAGACGCTTGCGGCGGAATTCGAATCTTGCCAGAAGATACTCACCGCTTTGGGCGACGAGGTTCGGCAACATATCATCGAGCAGATGATGCTCCACATGGAGGATTCCAGGGGCATGCGTGTTCCGGAGATAACCGAGCTCACCCATCTGTCACGTCCAGCGGTGTCGCATCACCTTCAAATCTTGAAGGATGCCGGAATAGTCAATGTTAACCGCGTGGGTACGATGAACTTCTACCACTTCGCTCCGAAGAATTCTATCGACAAGCTCATATCGGTGCTGCAGCATGCGAACGGCATGATCAAGTCCATTCCAGATGCTGGTGATGAGTGATATGGCCA
The DNA here is from genome assembly GCA_902796325.1 of uncultured Coriobacteriaceae bacterium. GTDB lineage: Bacteria > Actinomycetota > Coriobacteriia > Coriobacteriales > CADBOM01 > CADBOM01. Next base: position 18,762 of record CADBOM010000184.1, on the reverse strand, counting down.
TCATCGATGTGATGAAAACCGGAAGCACCCTGGTTTCGCCAGCGGTTCCCGACAGGGGTGCGCGCAAGAGCAGCATTGCGTATACTGGCCTGTTCCAGAGAAGGAGCAAGCGCATAGAGGTTCCGGTAAAGGCATTCTTCGTTGCCGTTGCTGGTCATCGCATCCTCATAGACACCGGATGGAGCTCCGAATGCGCCACCCGTCCGAGGGAACATCTGGGGTTTAGCCTTTGGTTTGCCAGCGAACCCGTGATGGCGGTTGGAGAGTCGGTTGACCATCAGCTGAGGCAGCTCGACATCGAGCCAAAGGACCTGTCTGCAGTGCTGATGACTCATTTGGATTGCGACCATGCAAGCGGTCTGCATCTGGTGAAGGATGCACCTGCAATCTACGTTGCCCGCGAGGAGCTGGACGACAAGAACATCAAGAGCGTTCGGTATAACGAGGATTTTTGGAAAGACATCGACTTCACCTTCTACAACATGGAGCAGGATAACAACGCTCCCTTTTGGAAATCCTGCGATCTGTTTGGCGACGGCACCGTGATGGTGTACTTCACGCCGTCGCATTCTGCGGGGTCCGTTGCGATTGAGGTGAACGACGGCGGGCGCTTTGCCCTGTTCACGGGCGATAACGCATATAACCGGCATTCGTGGGAAGACATTGCGCTCCCAGGGCCGATCTACAACAAGGACAACATGAGGACTGCGCTCGAATGGGTGCAGAAGGAATCTAGGAAAGAAGGCTGTGCCGGCGTTTATGCCGCGCACGACCCAGAGATAAAACCAGGATTGTATGAATTCTAAGGAGGACTTGTCATGACTGAGATTACTGAGCTGGAGGCTCTCAAGGAAAGGCATTCGGTGCGCCAGTACGAGGACAGGCCGATCGAGCCGGAACTGGTTGAGAAGCTCAATGCCAAGATAGACGAAATCAATGCCGAGAGCGGGCTGCACATCCAGCTGTTCACAAACGAGCCGGGGGCCTTCGAGGCCGATAAGCCGAGTTATGGCCAGTTCTCCGGATGCAAGAACTACTTCGCCATGGTTGGCAAGAACAACATGGACGAGGTAGTTGGCTACTACGGCGAAAAGCTCGTGCTTTATGCGCAGCAGCTTGGTCTCAACACCTGCTGGGTTGCCAAGACCTTCAAGAAGAGCAAGGTTACCCCGCAGCTGGGTGCTGGCGAGAAGCTCTACATCGTGATTGCCCTGGGATATGGCAAGGATCAGGGAGTTGCCCATAAATCCAAGGACATCAAGGAGCTGTGCGATATCAGCGACACCGACCCAGATTGGTGCCTCGAGGGAATGAAGGCCGCGCAGCTTGCCCCAACCGCGATGAACCAGCAGAAGTTCTGGTTCAGGCTCGACGGAACCAAGATTCGCGTGAAGCCGGGACATGGCTTCTACACCAAGATCGATGCTGGAATTGCCAAGTACAACTTTGAGGTTGGCGCCGGCAAGGAGAACTTCTACTGGATTTAGGCTTTGCGTCTTGCATTTGGGCGCAAGCTAATTTATCGATTGCTGCATGGCTGCGAGTAGCAGGGCAGCCGCTGTTGCAGATATGCGAATTAAACGCCGGCTCCCTTAACGAGGCCGGCGTTTTTGCTTTCCGGCGGTCTTGAGGTTGGCTTTGCGGAATCGCCTGTAGAATGGTTTGAGGTAACAACATGCCGCGCCAACATGCCGATAACATGCCGCGTGCCAGCATGTCTCGCGCCAGCATGCTGCGTGTCAGCATGTCGTAACACCGCGATCTGATCAACCGAATCTATGGAGTGCTGATAATCTTGCAAAAACTCAAAGCCGTGATCTTCGATAACGATGGCACCATCGCAGATACATACGATTTGATTCTCGAGAGCTTCAGATATGCAACTCGCGAGGTGCTGGGCAATCAGCTTCCGGATGAGATGATGATGGAGAAGGTGGGCATCCCCCTTGCAGAGCAGGTGAAGGATTTTTCCGATGATCCAGACGTGCAGAAGAAACTCGTGGATGTGTACAGGGAGCACAACCACAAAGTGCACGACGGCATGATCTCCATTTTTCCAGGCGAGCTCGATGCGATGAGGAGGCTCCATGCGGCGGGCCTCAAGATGGGTGTTGTCACATCGAAGATGCATGCGCTGGCCTACCATGGAACGGGCATATTGGGGCTAAACGAATACTTCGACGTGTTCATCGGATCCGACGACTGCGATAAGCACAAGCCAGATCCGGCTCCCGTGCTCATGGCTGTGGAGCAGCTGGGATTGGAGCCATCCGAGTGCGCCTATGTTGGCGATAGCCCGTTCGACATCATGGCCGGAAACGCGGCAGGTTGCGTGAGCGTGGCGGTGCTCTGGGGAATGTTCACCGAAGCGGAGCTCAGGGCCCAGAATCCCAATATCGTTTGCGCTGATTTTGATGAACTAACTTCGAGTTTGCTAACTTTATAAGTGTTAGCATACGATTAGGCATACGTTATACGCACACATAGTGCCCCGGGATGGCTGCGCCCTGATTCATGCTTCTTCCCGGGCGATATGCGTTAGGGGGAAGCCATGAAGTTCGTTACGAATTTCCCGCTATACGATGGCTGTCTGGACGGGTATCCAGGTGGTATGAAGGCGGTGGCGGCCGATTGCCGCGATGCCGGGATCGACGGTCTCGAAGTCATATGGGATCATAATCCCTATACGCAGGAGCTTCCGCCCGACGGCTTGGCAATCGGGTACCACATGCTCTTCTGGTCTTGCTGGCTCGATTTCTACACCGGCAATCAGGATCTTCTGAGAAAGAGCTTCTCGGACGATATGGATGTGGTGAGCACCTACTACTATGGCGACACCCCGGACTCCATGATCGAGCTGTACAAACGCGACCTAAGGCGCGCGAAGTTGGTGAACCCGCAATATCTGGTTTTCCATGTGTCGGAAGTTGCCCTGGACGAGTGCTTCACGTATGACTTCAGGCATACGGACGAGGAAGTCATCGATGCTTCCCTCGAGATCATCAACCAGATTACCGATGGGCTGAGCCCCGATGTGGCCTTCTTGGTGGAGAACCAGTGGTGGCCGGGCCTCACGTTCACCAACCCAAAGATAACGAAGCGCCTTCTGGATGGCATCGCTCATCCAAACAAGGGCGTCATGCTGGATATCGGGCATCTTCTGCACACCAACAACAAGCTCCGCACCCAGAAGCAGGCTTGCGAATACATTGACCAGATGATGGCGGAGCATGCCGAGCTGGGCGATTGCGTGCGTGGATTGCATCTGCACTATTCGCTCACGGGACAGTACGTGGAAGACAACGCCTACAAGATTCCTGATGATTTTACCGGCGGATATTGGGACAAGTTCACACGTACTTACGACCATATTCTGCAGATAGACAAGCACCAGCCCTGGACCGACCCGGCTATTGCCGACGTTGTGAAGGGGATAGATCCAGAGTGGGTCAACAACGAGCTGTCGGCGGCAGGGCGTGAGGCTCATCTTGCAGCACTGAAAACCCAGATGCAGACACTTGAGAAGGGCGGGCTCTCGCATACCTCCGCGCTAATATAGTGGCACGCATATGGCGCACGTGGGCGCGTTCGATATGGATGCTCAGTTACCTGCCCTCGTCTCCCATGCCGAAGCACTCCGTGAAGAACACCTGGCAGTCGAGGTTGTACTTCTCGCATACGTCGTCGAGCGCGTCGTCGACTATGCGGGCAAGAGGTCTTGACTCGCAAACCGCGCGGGCGTTCACGATCATGCGCATCTTCTTGTGGTCGCGCAGGAACTCCTGCGTGTGCTCGATGTCGTAGTCGACTCCGATGAGCGAGCTCTTGTTGAAGTCGCCGTTGCCGGCAGTTGCGAAGGTCTTGAGATGCGGAACGTTGCGCTTGCGCTCGATGAGGCCGTTTCTTATTCCCTCGATGAAGTCGTCCACAACGGCGTTGCAATCGATCTTGCTGTCGTCCATCGTCTTGAAGAACATGCGCCTGTTGTACCAGGTGAGCTTGGTCTCGGCCTGTGCGAACCTCTCGTCATCGCGCACCGAGAAGTTCTTGAGTGCCGTGACGTTGTTCTCCACGAAGTCGGCCAGCTCCTCGATACCCGTGCGCTTGAGTGCCGAAATCACCAGAACCGGGATGTTGGGGCAAGCCTGCTTGAGGAAGCCCACGTAGCGGTCTATCTGCTCTTGTGTGAGCAGGTCTGCCTTGTTGAGCACCACGAGGTCGGCTTCCTCGAGCTGCAGCTGCAGCAAATAGGCGAGTTCCTCTGGCAGGTGGATGTCCTCCTGGTCTGGCATGATGAGCTTCAGTCGCTCGGGATCCACGATCACCGTGAACGGAGCCAGGGTGAACTCATCGGAGTTCTCGTTGGCAAGCGTGTGGTAAACATGGTCGAGCGCGCCCACCCCGCATCCGGGAATGTCCGACATTACGAATACCGCGTCGTCCTTGTCGCGCAGGCGGCGGATTTTGTCCACCGTGTTGTCCATCTGGTAGCAGATGCAGCCAGATGCAACCTCTTCTACCGTGCATCCGCTGGTTTGGGTGAGGCTGGTGTCAACCAGGTTTGCGCCAAGGTCGTTGGCGATGATGCCCACTTTGCCGTAGGTCTTGTTCATGTGTTCGCCAAGGGCGATCATGGTAGTGGTCTTGCCGGCACCAAGGAAGCCGCTTACCACCATGAATCTGATTTTGTCCATATATCTTGCTTTCTGCTTGAGTTCTACTTTGTGCGACCGCTCAACCCGAAGTCAAGCGGTCGCCATGAAGCTCGATTTTCTCTAATGGATGAAGCTAGGATAACACTGCCAAGAATGCTAGCAGCAGCTGGCCTGTATTGGCTGGTCGTCCTCGTCGTATACGCCCTCGTATGCGGGAGCAACCTTGATGATCTTATCGCCATGGGTGTCGCCGATGTGCTGATTGCGGTTTCCGGTGTAATCGAACGCCGCCGCATAGCGGGTATGCGCGGCCAGTGCCGATACATTGCCGCAGACTGCGCAGGTCTTGCCGGTTGGGAACTTGATGTTGAAGTCGAACAGGAAGCAATCCGGGTAATCGGGCAGGTTGCCCTTGTAGGTCACGGTCTCTCCGTAAGACTCGCATACGTCCTCGCTCCAGCTGGACTTGATGAGCCTCACGGTCATGGTTGCAAACGCTGTGTCGGGGAACAGGGCCTTCTCGGAAGCGGTAACTGGGGTTTGGAAGGTCATGGGGTACCTTGGATCGTGGAAGCCCTTGGACTGAACAAGCCTGCGGAAATCGTTGATGTACATGGCACCGCCAAGGCGTAGCGCACGGAGCTTAACGTCCTTGGCCTTCTCAACCGGGATGCGGCGGTCGGTGAACACGTCGGTGAAGTAGAACTCGCCGTCCTGCTTCAGAACGCGCTTGACCTCCTCGATGTACTTGTCCTTGTTGGGGGAGAGGTTGAACGTGCAGTTGGAAATCACGATGTCGATGGATTCGTCCGCGATGGCCGAAAGGTTCTCAGGAACAGAGTTGATGAACTCCACGTTGCAATTGCTGTAACCGAACTGCTTGATTTCCTTGTCGAGGTACTTCTGTGCAACTTCAAGTTTTGCAGCATCGGGCTCGACTCCGATGACCTTGCCGTTCTCGCCAACCAGCTGTGCTGCCAGGTAAAGGTCACGGCCAGTTCCGCAGCAGAGATTCACGACGGTGCAGCCTCCCATCAACGGTGGAAGCGGGGTGCCATATTCGTTGAACAAGTTCTTGATCTCGGCGGAAACGTTGAACATCTTGTCGCGCACCGATGGCGGAACCGTGAGGTCGGTGTCGCGGGTACGCGCATAAGCCAGTGGGTCCTTGGGAGACTCCGCCGCTATCTGGGCGTAGTAATCGCTGGGGTCGACATCCATCGTGTACCAAGACTGGTAATCCTTGCTGTCCATGATTCTCTCCTTAGCTGTAAGATAGGCAATTTGACGTGCATCATTATTAGACATTGTCCAATATTAGTTCACGTATCGTTGGTGTTCAATCCATCAGCATGATAGGAATATGGCTGCTTGCGAGGCTCAACTTTGAGCGGCGCTCGTCATTCGCGCGACGCTCGTCCCGATCCCGGGCGCCTTTTGCGTGCGACTGGTTTGCGTGCTTCTAATTTGCGTGCATCTACTGCGCGTACTTCTCCATAAGGCTGCCACCGCAAGAAGATCCGTGTCCTGCCGCGCACGAATAGCAAATGGGATTCGTCTGAATCGTGCGGGTCTCGAGCGGGTGCTCCACGATGTCGCGCACGTTGGCGGGTCCATCTATCGGCATTCCCAGCACGTGGTTGACCTCGCAGTCGTACAGCCTGCCGTCCCAATCGACGTTTATCTGGGTGCGGCACATGATCCTTGCCACAACGGCGGCGTTGTAGTTGTCTGCCAGAAGATCCATGTAGTAGTCCAGCTTGTGTTCCCTGATGAGCTTTTTCGCAAATCTGCCAAGGCAGTAGTTGTTGAACGCATAGAGACCGTTGAACTCCACATGCTCACTCTGCTGCAGCTCGTATCTGTAGAAATCTTCTAGGTCTGCCTGGTCTGGCGGGAGGAATGGGCCGTCAACGTTGTACACGAGGTCGATCTGCAGCTGCGGGTCGCGGGCATATCCGATTTCGTTTAGCTCTCTCAGCACCTCGATGATCTGCTTGAAAGATCCGGCTCCACGCTGATCGTCGCATCCAGCTTCGTTGAAGTAGGGGAGCGACGCCACCAGTTTGACCTTGTTGCTGGCGTATACCTGCTTGAAGTGTGCGTATTGCGGGTCCTTGAGGATGCAGAGGTTGCTTCGAACGATGACTTCGCTTGCAATCTTGGAGGCTTCGCCGATGAACCATTCGAGGTCTGGATTCATCTCTGGTGCTCCGCCAGTGATGTCCATGGTCTTGTAGCCCCCGGATGCAAAAGCGCCAAGCACCGCCTGCATGGTCTCGCGGGTCATCATCTCGTCTCTCTTTGGCCCGCATTCGAGATAGCAGTGTCTGCAGGCAAGGTTGCAGCGGTATCCCACGTTAACCTGCATGGTGGTGAGATTCGCGGTTTTCAGAATCTCCTTATCGTGCAGCCTGTCTTCGAAGGGCTCTATTCCAAGCTTGCCCTCACGGTCCTGCAGGAATTCCAGGCCTATTCTGCCTCTACGTCCGTTTATCTTGAGGGCTTCGCTTGCCTTCTCGTAGTCGTAGTTTCCAACGTGGCTTCTCTTTGAAGATACGGAGAAATACCTTGCATAGCGGCTCTGCGTTAACAGCGTTGCCATGTTCGAGCTGATTGCAACCGGCTTGTCTTTTATGAGCCTTATTTCTTCGCTCAAGTCGAAGTACCGCTTGTTCTCCGGCATGTTGCCAAGATAGGTTGCGGTCTGCCCGTAGTCTTCCTCGCGGTCCTCGAAATCGAAGCTTTTGATGGTACGCACCGTCATAGACCAGAACCCGATGCATCCGAGCTTGGTCTCGATGCGGAAGTCCCCAACCTCAAGCTTCTCCTTGCTCACAACGTAGTAGGCATCCACTCCGCATTTGGATATCATGCGGCGGAAATCGTCGATGTACATGGCGCCCGAGAGGCACTCTCCCCTCAAGATGGGGTCGTCGTAGAAGTGCTCCGGCACGCGCCTATCGCTGAATATGTCGCTGAAATACAGCTCGCCGCCTGGTTTTAGCACGCGGAAGATTTCATCGAAGAGCTGCTGCTTGAACGGCGAGAGGTTAACCACGCAGTTTGAGATCGCAACATCCACGCTGCTGCTTGGAATTTGCTCCATGTCCTCGATGTAGCTCTTGATGAAGATTACGTTATTGCGCTCGAGGCCAAGGCGCTTCAGCTGGGATTCCCTATGGGCTTCGGCGAAGTCGAGCTGGCTTTGGGTCATGTCGATTCCAATGACCTTGCCGGACTCTCCAACGAGCTTGGCGGCCACGAACACGTCCCTGCCGGTTCCACATCCAAGGTCGAGAACCGTGGCTCCTTCTAGCGCTGGTGGTATTGGGGAACCGCATCCATAGAAGTGGGCTATCACGTCGTCATCGATGTTGCGCAGCACATCCAGCACGTATTTTGGAGGCGCGGCGGAGGAACAACAGCATGCGTTGGTCTTGAGGTCATCGCTGTCAGAAAGCGTTTCCCCGTAGTATTTGCGAACCATCTCGCGGATGTCTGTGCCGCTAAATTGCTCGACGGCTCCTTGCTCTTTGGATGTCTCTGTCATGTGGATCTCCAGGCTACTGTTTGGGTTGATGCCAGCATCTTATGAACTCGCGGAAGTGTGAATTCAGATAGATGCACCATGCAATTATTTGATGTGAGCATACACCATGTTATTGCCGGCAACCAACACAACGCGTTTTGGATAGGCCATGAGCATCAGTGAGCATCAATGAGCATCAATGAGCATCCGCCTAATCCCATGGGTCCTTCTCGAACATCGGATCGCCCTTGGGTTTCCTGTCGGACCATGGGTCGTACCCGTCGTCATCTTCGTTCTCGGCACGTGCGAAGGGGTCGTTGCCTTTTGCATCGCTTGGGATGGCGTGTTTTGCCCCTGCGGTTGCTGCGCTTAGAGGGCCCGGAGTGTTAGCGGTACTAGTGAGCTTGTCGCTTCCCACTGCCTTGCCATGCGGGTTCGGCCGCTTAACCGGAACCACGCTCCAGCGTTTCCTGTGGCTTGCAGGGCTACTGTGGCTTTCTGGGACATTGTGGCTTGAGGGGCTATTTGCGCCAGCGGCAGCGCCGGTATCCGCACCGTCGCTGCCGCCGTTTGCACCCGGATTTCCGGGGTTCATGTCTTTGTCTTCTACCATGGGCTTCTTCTTGGCCAGTTGGTCTAGTGCTTGCTTTCCTGCTTCACAACTGCGTCGCCTCCATAGAGCTTGCGCAGCAGGGGCTTTTCGATCTTGCCCGTTGGGTTCCTCGGAACATCTGCGAAGATCCACTTTCTCGGGCGCTTGTAGCGCGGCAGTTTGTTGCAGAACTTGGCCATCTGCTCTTCGGTTTGCTCCTGGCCCGGCTTGAATTCCACGATGGCGGCTGCGATTTCTCCAAGCCTCTCGTCTGGAACTCCGATGACGGCCACATCCTTCACATTGTCGTTGGTGCGGATGAAGTCTTCGATCTGCACCGGGTACAGGTTCTCGCCGCCGGTGATGATAACGTCCTTCTTGCGGTCTACCAGCCAGATGAAGCCGTCCTTGTCGACCTCTGCCATGTCGCCCGTGTACAGCCATCCGTCCTTCAGGACCTCTTCGGTTGCCTCCGGGTTGTTGTAGTAGCAAACCATGACGCCGTCGCCCTTGATGCACAGCTCTCCGGCCTCTCCGGTGCCGGGCTCAACCAGGCTACCGTCTTCCCTGCGAACCTCGGCTTCCCAGCCATATCCGGCCTTGCCGATGGCTCCAACGTGGTCGATGTTCTCGACTCCAAGATGCACGCTGCCTGGCCCGATTCCCTCCGAAAGACCATAGTTGGTGTCGTACTGGTGGTTCGGGAAGTACTTCTTCCACCTCTTGATAAGGCTTGGCGGTACCGGCTGGGCACCGATGTGCATGAGTCTCCACTGGTCGAGCTTGTAATCGTCGAGGTCAACGGTGCCGTCCTCGATTGAGTCGAGGATGTCCTGAGCCCACGGCACCAGCAACCACACGATGGTGCATTGCTCCTCCGAAACCGTGCGGAGAATCCAGTCGGGGCGCACGCCACGCAAGATCACAGCCTTGCCTCCAACAACGAGGCTGCCGAACCAGTGCATCTTCGCTCCGGTGTGATACAGCGGGGGAATGCACAGGAACACGTCGTCGTGCGTTTGGCCATGGTGCTTCTGCTCTGTGATTGCAGCTCTCATCAGGCTCTTGTGCTTATGGAGAATTGCCTTGGGGAATCCGGTTGTTCCGCTGGAGAAGTAAATGGCGCCGTAATCTTCGTCGGATATCTCGATGCCTGGATCTTCAGCGGTGAAGTGGCCCACGCGGATGTTGTAGCTGTCTGCGAAGGAAGGGCAGTCTTCGCCAACGAAATACAGGTTCTCGACGTTGGGAATATCGTCGACGATCTGCTCCATACGTCCGATGAACTCGGGCCCGAACACCAGGGAGTCAACCTCCGCAAGATCGAGGCAGTACTTGATCTCGTCCGCGGTGTAGCGGTAGTTGAGAGGCACCACGATTGCTCCTGCCTTGAGCACCCCGAAGTAGATGGGCAGCCATTCCAGGCAGTTCATGAGCAGGATTGCAACCTTGTCGTTGCGATCCACGCCGGCGTCGATGAGCAGGTGGGCGAATCTGTTCGCACGGTCGTTGAAGACTTTCCAGTTGAGTTCGCGGCGGTATCGCTCAATCGGGTTGGTTTCGACGAGCTCGTATTCGCGCCAGGTCTTGCCCCTGCGCTCCCTCACCTCGGGATTAACCTCTACGAGCGCTATCTCCTCTGGATACTTCTCGGCGTTTTCTTCTAGAAAATGCGTTATTGGCATCGTGCGGACACCTTTCGAATTTGCGGTCGGTAACAGTTTCAAACGTAGTGCGCATGCTAGATGTCATGCGCCTGCCACGTGCTGTGCGCATAGCGCACATGTCGCTAGGTTGTGGCACAAATCGCAAGTATACAGCAGCGTGTTTGCGTTAGCGCCAGTGCATACGGGAGATGTTGCGTAATTTGCCTGTACCGGGGGATTAGCTGCGATTACCGTGGTATGACAGACCGCACTGTGCTGCGGTTTTGCGATGTGCTGCAGTTTGGCAATATGCTGCGGTTCCATTGGTGCATTTTGGTGGGGCCATCGCAGATGCCTCGTGGTTTCAACGGATTTTCCGTGTGATTGCGCTAACATCATGGGTGTTCGTTGATGTTTTCGATTGCATACATGCGGTTACCAGGGCTTTTTGCTAGCCCCTAAACATCCTGTTGATTGGAGTGGCGATGACACACAAGGTTAACGACCTTAGAAGCGCGCTCGAGCTGTTGCAGTCCATGCCCGGGCAATTGGTGGAAACCGATGTGGAGGTAGATCCTGAGGCGGAACTCTCGGGTGTTTACAGATACGTTGGCGCTGGCGGTACGGTGATGCGTCCAACCAAAGAGGGTCCTGCGATGATTTTCAACAACGTGAAGGGCCATCCGGGTGCCAGGGTGGCAATCGGTGTCATGGCCAGCCGAAAGAGAGTGGCGGCAATTCTCGACGCAAAGCCCGAGGATTTGGGAAAGCTCCTCTACCGTAGCGTGGACAATCCCGTTCCGCCTGTTGTAAGCGACGACCCTGCTCCATGCCAGGAGGTTGTCCATCTGGCAAGCGAGCCCGGGTTCGACCTCAACAAGCTCATACCAGCTCCCACAAATACCCCGATAGATGCAGGCCCTTACATCACATTGGGCATGTGCTACGCAACGCATCCCGATACTGGTAGAAACGACGTTACCATCCACAGGCTGTGCATCCAGGATAAGGACAAGCTTTCCATTTTCTTCACCCCGGGTGCTAGGCACATAGGAGCCATGGCCGAGCGTGCGGAGGAGCTTGGGCAGAGGCTTCCGATTTCGGTGTCCATTGGAGTGGACCCAGCCATCGAGATAGGCTCTTGCTTCGAGCCGCCAACAACCCCGATGGGTTATGACGAGCTTGCAGTTGCCGGAGCTCTCCGCGGGGAGCCGGTGAAGCTGGTGAACTGCGTCTCGGTTAACCAGCGTGCGATAGCCAACGCCGAGTACGTTATAGAGGGCGAGGTTGTGCCAGGCGTTAGGGTGCAGGAAGACCAGAACAGGAACACCGGCCACGCTATGCCCGAGTTCCCCGGATACAACGGGGTCGCCAGCAACCAATGCTGGATGATCGATGTCAAAGCTGTAACCCACAGGAAGAACCCGATCATGCAGACCTGCATAGGACCTAGCGAGGAACACGTCTCCATGGTTGGCATCCCAACGGAGGCAAGCATCTACGGGATGATCGAAAAAGCAATGCCGGGAAGGCTCCAGAACGTGTATTGCGCAAGCCCTGGCGGAGGCAAGTTCATGGCCGTACTGCAGTTCAAGAAGCAGTCGCCTAGCGATGAGGGAAGACAGCGTCAGGCGGCCATCATCGCCATGGCTGCCTATAGCGAGCTCAAGCACGTGTTCATCGTGGACGAAGACGTCGATTGCTTCGATCTAAACGACGTGCTATGGGCCATGAACACCAGGTTCCAGGGAGATGCCGACATCATCACCATACCGGGAGTTAGATGCCATCCTCTCGATCCCTCTAACGACCCCACCTGTAGCCCCAGCATCCGCGACCACGGCATTGCCTGCAAGACCATATTCGATTGCACCGTTCCGTACGACCAAAAGGACAGGTTCAAGAGGGCCGAGTTTATGGAAGTGGATCCAAGCAAATGGCTGTAGAGATGGGAGAAGCGATGCCACAGGCCGAAGGAGCGCCACGGGCCGTGCAACCGCAGGCTGATGAGCCACGGGATAACGAGCCGCAAGTGATAGTAGTTGGGGCAACAGGCGCCAGCGGCATGCCCATACTATGCAAGTGCCTTGAACTTATTGCGGCTGACCCGAGGTTCGAATCGGAGCTCATAATGAGCGACGCGGCCAAGCTCACCCTGTCGGTTGAAACCGATCTTACAGTTCGGCAGGTTGAGAGCATGGCCACGAGGGTATATGACATCGATCAGATGGATGCCCCGCCTGCCAGCGGCACGCATAGGACAGCCGGCATGGTGGTGGTGCCGTGCAGTATGAAAACTGTTGCGGGAATCAACAACGGTTACTCGCAGAACCTCCTTCTTCGTGCTGCCGACGTTACCCTAAAGGAGCAGCGAAGGCTCGTGCTCTGCTCGCGCGAGACCCCGATGAGCGCGATTCACCTGCGCAATCTTCACGAGCTGGCCATGGTTCCGGGGGTTATGGTGGTTCCGCCCATGATCAGCTTCTACCACAAGCCTCAGAACATCGATCAGATGGTCTACCATATTGCCTCAAAGCTACTGGACCCCTTTGGCGTGAGCACGCCCGACTATAGGAGATGGGAATAGATGGAGTGGCTAGATCAACTGGAGCGTGAGCTCCCGCTCTGCAATTCTAAGATGACCGTTGGCGTTGCCAAGGTTGGCGGTGACATATTGATAGCAGTCGAGGGAGGGGAGAAGTCCCACATTGGTTCCGTGGTCATTGCGGTTCCGAGGGAGTCTCTCACGGGAGATGGCTCTCCCAGCGCAACATCATCCGTGGTAAACGTTACCGGGCACAAGGACGAGTACATTTGCCGCCTTCTCGCGGAGGGCGTTGCTACGGCTATGGGCGTTACCGTGGTGTGCACCGGTGGCGTGCATGTTGACAACGCAACCGATGCGCAGATAGAGGAGATAATGACCGCTGCGGAGAGCATCGCAGTCGAGCTTTGCTCGTAGCTCTTGTTCTCGGAGCTTGCCCGTAGCTTCTGCTCGCGGTTCCCGCTCCTAGCTTCTGCTCGCAGCGTTTATCGCCAGCGTTCGGCGACGTTATCTGGCACTATCTGGCACGATCTAGCGTTATCTATCGCACTGCTTGTGCTTTTCGATTTGTCGATACCCGATACATCGCGGCCCCGGATGCCATCGAAGGTATCCGGGGCCGTTTGCGTTGCTACCACATTGCTGAGCCGCTTCTATCTCGCGGCGCTCGCACCGCTCTACAGGTTATTCTCCGTCCTGGAGATGAGGTCGTCCTGGCAATCCTTGGTCAGCTCAACGAAGTAAGCCGAGAATCCTGCGATTCTCACCACAAGATCTCTATAGGCTTCGGGGTCTTCCTGCGCGGCCTTCATGGTCTCGCTGGACACCACGTTGTACTGAACTTCCATTCCGCCTTCGTCCAGGTAGGTCTTGGTCATGTCGCGGAGTTTTTCCATGCCCTGGTCGTTCGACACGGCCGATGGGTGTATGCGGAGGTTCAGTGCCATTCCATCCATGAACTTGTTTTGCTTGTAGCAGCATGCGGAACCCAGAACCGCCGTTGGGCCGTTCTTGTCACGCGACTGCACGGGCGAGGCTCCGTCGGCAATGGGCTTGCCGGTAACGCGTCCGTCGGGGGTTGCCCAGGTGGTCAGACCCTGAGCCACATGGTCGGCTGCTCCGTAGAGGCCGGCCCTGAAGTAATCGGCGCGCACATTGTGGCACTCGCTGCAGATCTTGTAATAAGCGCCGGTAACCCAATCCATCATCTCGTCCGCATAGGGATCGCCGTTGCCAAAGTGCGGGCACTCGTTGATAATCTGAGCCTGCAGCTCCTCATAGCCTTCCCAGTTGTGGATCCATGCGTCGTAAAGCTCCTTCGTGGTGCAGAGCTTCTTGTCGAAGCACATGTAGCGGATTGCGGTGATGGAGTCTGCCACCGTGGCCAGTCCAACTGCGGTTCCTCCGAACGAGTTGTACTTGCATCCTCCTGCAGTGCAGTCCTTGCCGCTTTCCATGCAGCCGTCCATCGAGATGGACAGCGCCTGGAATGGAGAGTTGTAGCGCAGGATGTAATCGGCGTAGTTCTGCAGGGTCACGTTCGCCTTGAGGAAGTACGAGGCCAGCGTGTAGAAGGCCTGCTTCACGTCCTCGATCGAGTTCATCTCGTAAAGATGCTTGGTGTGAATGCTGCACTGCTCGCCATTGAACGGGTTCTTGCCGTCGTTGATGGCCATGTTGAAGATCGTGGCGTAGTGCACGTATCCTCCAGGAGGATTGATGCCGTTGCAGCATGCATACTCGTTGCCGGAGCCCGTGATTTCCTGACAGCCGATGATCGCGTAGTTGCGCGCATCGTGAAGGGTAAAGCCCATCTCGCGCATCATGCCGGGGATGATTTGCTCGTCGTTCTGGAACAGCGGGAGTCCTCCCACCAGCTTGTTAACCTCGATAGCCAGCTCCCACAGATCGTCCGGGGTGTTCTTGTTAATGCGCAGGCTGATTGTTGGGTCGTGCAGCTTCATGCGGCCAACGCTCTCGAGTGCCATGTAGGTTACCGGGTTGGTGGCATCCTCGCCGGTGTCTGGATCGACTCCTCCAACCGTGGTGTGCAGGTAGGTGTTGCCAAGGCCAACGATCTTGGCAAGCTCGCCTTCTCCGCCTCCCCACATTCCATTGATCTTGAGGAAGAAGCAGTCGGTAATCTCCTGAGCCTGGTCCATCGTGATGCGTCCAGCCTCGAGGTCCTTCTTGAGGTACGGCCAGGTGTACTGGTCGAAGCGTCCGAACGATCCGATGTCGGGGATGTAGTCGAACAGCAGCATGAGCATGTAGAGGATGGTTGCCTGGCATGCCTCACGGTAGGTGCGCACTGGGTGCTCGGCCATCCAGTACAGGCCATCGGCCATCTCGAGCAGCTCCTTCTTGCGGGCTTCGTCGGTGGTCTCCTCGGCCTTGGCCTTGCAGGCATCTCCGTAGCGGTTGCACATGGCAATGCCGCCCTCGCAGATGTCAACGACGCTGGTGTAGAACAGGGCCTTCTCCATATCCTCGCCCATGAGGTTGAGCCTATGGGCATCCAGCCATTCCTGGGCCTGATCGCGAATGGGGCCGTAGCCGGTTGAGAGGATTTTCTGGAATCCCGGGGTGGTGTGGCCGGATGGAAGCATGATCACAGGTAGCGAGGAGCCTGTGGGGCTAACGTCGCAGCGGCCCATCTCCTCGGTGCCGTCTGGTAGCCAGGCCGCTGCTATCTCGCTGTAGGTCTTGCCCTTCCAGAACGGTGTGACCTCTACCAAATAGTCGTAGTCTTCCTTTGCGATTGCCAGCCTTACCTCGGAATCCTCCACGTTGTGGTAGAAGCCGTCATCTCTAAGGGTCCATCTTCCGGATTGCACTGCCATCTGCTGCGAATAGCCGGGGCCCTCCCAGTCGGGTTGGATTGAGCCTCCGCAGAAATACTTGCCCATGTTGCCCACGATCATCTCGAAGTCTTCAACGCGGGTTGGCATTTTCTCGCAGATGGCACGGCAGATCTTCGCGCGCTTGAGAAACGGCACCATCGAGCCGTATTCCTTCTCGCATTCGGTGGAGATGCGGGTTCTGCACGAGTCGTATCGGATCACTCGATTTCGAACCGCTGTTTGCATTTCCACTATGCGGTCGCTTATGGGCCTGAACTGGTACATTTGCTTGCCCTGCCTTTCTCCCACGTTGAACGTGGGCTTATCTCAGGTTTGCTTCCGTTCACCACTGCCGTCCGCTATCCGCATCCATGCTTGGCACAGCAGCTCTCACGTCTCTCATGCCCTGCATGTTTGCGATTGGATTGGCCTAGACTTGGAATGGTGAACCGCCAAAGTCTGCCAAAGATTATATATTCAAAGTTGAGCAAGCTTTAAATATTGTGCAGTACGGCATCAACATTAGTCGCATATATAAGTTTGGCTTGCTCCAAAACTTTGGTCATGGCGCGAGCTTGCGGCAAAACCACGGCAAGCCCGTTGTACAACTACGCCAAGGCTTTGGTTCTGTGACAAAACCGCTGCAAGACCTAGGCAAAGCTTTGGCTGCGCCGTCCCATTAGGTTCGGAATACTCACAATGTTAAAATCGCGATTCGAAACTACCGTATACATGTAAAGTGCGTTATCCTGATTGAATGTGTTTGACATTGGAAGAGCGTGGGTTCGAGTGTGGGTTCACGCTCGCGGCTCCATGACTTAAAAGGGGAGTTTAACAACATGGCAGATTACGATTACGAGAAACTTATCTACAGCATTCCGGATTATCCAGAGCCTGGCGTTATCTTCAAGGACATCACGCCCCTCATTGCAGATCCCGAGGGATTCCAGGCCGTCGTCGACGGAATTGCCGAGCATTTCAAGGATGCAGGCGTTACCAAGGTAATGGGTGCAGAGGCCAGGGGATTCATGGTTGGTGCTCCTGTGGCATACAAGCTGGGCGTTGGATTCGTGCCCGCCCGCAAGCCCGGAAAGCTCCCCAGGGAGGTCGTGTCCGAGGAGTACGAGCTGGAGTATGGAACCGATAAGATCGAGGTTCATGCAGATGCTCTAACCAAGGATGACGTGGTCCTGCTCGTAGACGACCTCGTGGCAACCGGCGGAACCGCCGTGGCCCAGATCCACCTCATCGAGAAGTTCGGCTGCAAGATCGCTGGTCTTGGGTTCCTGATGGAGCTCGACTTCCTCAACCCGCGCGATCTTATCGCCACTGCAACCGATGCAGAGGTGTTCTCGCTGGTTCACGTCAAATAGTCGACGCTCAACAACCTGGTGCAAGCCAAATGGCTTTGCGCGTGAGGCGATGCGAGTCTAGCAGGCGATGAGCCTTCCCGCCGCATTGGAACGGTGCAGCTGCGTCAGCAAAATGCGAAAGCCATAAGGGCGGATTCATAAAGGCAGGTTAAACCAAGATGCCGGTGACACTTTCGAGTGCCGCCGGCATCTTTTCGTTGGGGAGGAAGTTTTTACTTGGTTGCTGGGCAAGCAGGCGGGACGCCATCGGACCATGCACTGTCCCCTTCAACGCTTCTCGCTTGCGTCCTCGTCTCTGCCCGCCGTATTGCCCAATTCCAACTCTTTACTTGCGCACGACGCTGATGCGCTGCTGAATGTGGTTGCCGTTCAGAATCTCATCAACCATGGCTATCGCATAATCTGCGTAGCTGATGATCGACTCTCCGCGGTCGTTTAGCGTGAGCTCCTCGCCACCCAGGATGTACTCTCCGGTTCGCTCGCCCTCAGCCTGGAAGTCTCCGGCGGGGGAGATGAAAGTCCACCTCACGTCATCGCGCTTGCGAAGCTCGTCGAGCTCGTTTGCCTGGCTCATGGCCATTCCCACGAACTCTGGCGGGAAGCCCTCGGTCTGGTAAACCTGCACGGTGTGCTCCGGGTTAACGTAGAGCGATCCTGCGCCGCCCACGATCAGCAGCCTGGTATCGGTTCCAGAGAGGCAATCGCACAGGTGCTGGGAGGTGATTGTCTGCTGTGGGTAGAGCTCCGGGTCCCAGGTTCCGAAGGCATCCACCACTGCGTCGAATCCCTCGAGGTCTTCCTTGGTGAGGTCCATGATGTCCTTCTGGATTACCTTCTCGGCGCTAGTCTTGTTCTCGGAGCGAACGAAGGCGGTTACGTCGATTCCACGAGCCATTGCTTCCTTGATTACGAGGCGTCCCACACGACCATTTGCTGCTACAACTGCGATTTTCATTTCGATCTTCCTTTCGGGTTTAAGGTTTTGTTTGAAGTATCTGTTGTGCTTACATCAAGCATAATCGCATGGGTTTGATGTAATGTTAATAGATACATCAAAAATTTCTGAAAATTTTTTTCTGCCCGTTCCAGGCATCCGCTTGAAGGACGGTTGCGCTCTTTGAAAAAGGAAGTTGAATAGAAAAGGGGAGTTGGGAAATTGGGGCGCCCCATGAAGCTATGAGATTGAGAGGCTACGAGGCGAGGTTGATCCGATGCGAAGCTGAAGGGCTGCAAAATTACGAAGACATGAAAAAGGATGCCGCATATAAAGCGACATCCCTGGATGTTGAGTTGTGACGTTGACGCGTGCTTGGAGGAGTGGTTATCTCGCTGGACACGTCGCGCGTCTGTCCATGGCAGCCTGCCTGGCGATCAACCTTCCTTCTCGATACAAGCCCTGGTGTCGCTCACGACGTCTGACAGCTTCATCGAAGCCATCTTGGATTCCATGGCGTTCTGTATATCCTCTAGCCTTCCATCCATAACATGGTGGATGTTCCGTCCAACAGGGCATGAGGCATTTGGATTTTCGTGGAACCGGAACAGCTCTTGGTTATCGATGCTGTCGACGGCTCTG
>CADBOM010000183.1 GCA_902796325.1 uncultured Coriobacteriaceae bacterium | reverse complement strand
GGCACGCCCCAGGAGCGCTGGCGCGAGATGCACCAGTCGGGACGCTCGGAAACCATGGAGCCAATGCGGTTGCTGGCCCATGCGGGAATCCACTCCACGTCGTTGTTGATGGCGTTTAGGGCCTTCTCGCGAAGACCGGTCTTGTCCATCGACACGAACCACTGGTTGGTGGCCCTGAAGATCACCGGCCTGTGGCAACGCCAGCAGTGCGGGTAGCTGTGGTTGATGTCCTCGTGCAGGATCAGCGTGCCCTGCTCGCGCAGCCAGTTGATGATCACCGGGTTGGCCTCGTTAACCTCCATGCCGGAGAACTGGCCGCCCGAACCCATGCCGTCGCCCTCGTAGAAGTGGCCGTCGTCGTCGACCGGCATCACGATCGGCACGTTGAACTTCACACCGGCGTTGTAGTCGTCGACACCATGTCCGGGTGCGCAGTGGACAATTCCGGTACCATCTTCCAGCGTTACGTAGTCGGCGTAGATGAACACGCCCTCTTCGCCCTGATCTCCGAAGATCGGCTGCTTGTAGCGGTTGTTCACGAGCTTTGCGCCCTTTGCGCGCCAGACATTGCCATCTGCGCCGGTAACCAGCTTGGCGTCATCCCAGCCAAACTTCTCGGTGCACTTCTGCCAAAGGGCCTCGGCAAATATTCCAGCGCGACCGTCGTGCTCGACAGCCACGTAGTCTGCCTCGGGATGCAGGATTACCGCGTCGTCTGCTGGGAGGGTCCAAGGGGTGGTAGTCCAAATCACAACATCGAGCTTGCCCTCGTAGGCCTCAAGGCCTGCGGGCACGGTGGTCATCTCGAAGCGCACGAAGATTGCGGGGCTAACCTCGTCGCCGTACTCGATCTCGGCCTCTGCCAATGCGGTGTGGCAGTGGGAGCACCAGTGCACTGGCTTGCGTCCACGGTACACGGAGCCGTCGAGGTACATCTTCTTGAACACCTCGATGTTGCCCGACTCGAACTCCGGGAGGAAGGTGAGGTACGGGTGATCCCAATCTGCGTTAACGCCCAGGCGCTTGAAGCCATCGCGCTGGAGGTTCACGCACTGCTCCGCATACTCGCGGCAGAGCTTGCGAACCTCGACCTTTGGCATGGAGCGCATCTTCTGAGTGCCAAGCCTCTCCTCGATGATGTGCTCGATTGGCTGTCCGTGGCAGTCCCAACCGGGAACGTACGGGGTGTAGTATCCGCGCTGCGCATGCGACTTGATCACGAAATCCTTGAGAATCTTGTTGAAGGCATGCCCGATGTGAATGGGGCCGTTGGCATATGGCGGCCCATCGTGCAGCACGAATGGGGTGTTGTCCTTGTTCTGCTCCAGAACGGCGTTGTAGATGTCGTGCTCCTGCCACCACTCGAGCCTCTTGGGCTCGTTTTTGGCCAAGTTTCCACGCATGGGAAAGTCGGTCTTGGGGAGGTTCATAGTGTTTTTGTACTCTTCAGCCAATTTTCCTTGCCCCTTCGTATAATCTCGCGATAACCTCGCGCAACTAACAGCGCGTTTTACCAAAGCGTTTTCGCTCGTTACCCGCGCAAATACACAAATTTACAGCTAATCATTATAGTTCGGCGGCAATGGAGCCAACTCAAGCACCAAGGCGATTGGCACAAATCTTAACCGCGGGTAAGCATGTTGCCGCCCACGTGTTTCTTCCCGGGCAATGCTCGACTGGCATTGCCCGTTGTAACCAACAGGTCCAGGCGACACCCGATAACGTATCCCGTCAAATTTACATGCAATCAATGTTTACGCTCATGCGGTTTTCTATGGGCCAACGCTTAATGTTTTTTATTTTCACTTGCGGTTTGTTTTTTCCATAGGTGGTATATAGTTATCGAATAAACCTAGAAATCATGCAGCAGTATGGTTTCTGCGTTAGGCAAAGGCCGTTAGATTTCGTCCGGAGCGCCAGGCAAGAAAAGCCCGAGCCTGGTCGCAATGGCCGGCATCGAACTTAAATTGGAGGCAATCATGGCAGACTTCACAACCGATAAGGTCAGAAACGTGGTCCTTGTAGGCCAGGATGGAGCAGGAAAGACCTCGCTCGCAGAGGCCATGCTCTATCTTTGCGGAAGGACCGACAGGATGGGAACCACCTCCGATGGAAAATCCAATTTGGATTACGACCCGGAGGAGATAAAGCGTAAGTTCACGATTTCCACCAGTCTCGCGAGCATGACCCACATGAACAACAAGATCAACGTGCTCGATACCTCCGGCTCGCCAGACTTCGTTGGAGAGCCAATAGCTGCCATGTATGCTTCAGAATCTGCGATCTTCGTAATCGACGCTGTGGCCGGCCCGCAGACCATGATGGTCAAGCTCTGGGAAAACACCGTTAACGCATCGCTTGCACGCATCATCTTCGTGAACCACATTGACCGCGAGAATTCCGATTTCGACGCGATCATCAAAACCCTGACCGACGACTTTGGAAAGCGCGTTGGCCCGGTAACCATCCCGATTGGCGTTGCAGAAGACTTCAAAGGAATCATCGACATCATCCACATGAAGGCTCGCTACATCAAGGACGGCAAAGATGTGGTTGAGGACATCCCTGCCGACATGGCGGACGAGGCCCAGATGTACAGAGACCAGCTGATTGAGTCCATCGCAGAGTCCGACGACGAGCTTATGATGAAGTACCTCGACGGCGGAGAGCTCGAGCAGGAAGAGGTTGAGTTCCTGCTTAGAGAAGCCATCGAGATGGGACTGTTCATGCCCGTGTACGTTGGCTCCACGCTCACCCTTGAGGGCGTCCCCAATCTTCTGGACGACATCGTGGTGTTCTTCCCGGCACCCAACAAGCACGGCTCGATCCCAACCGAAGACGGCAACACCGTTAAGATCGGCGTTCAGTCCGCACCTTCCGGATACGTGTTCAAGACGTTGTCGGATCCCTATGTTGGAAGGCTGTCGTTCTTCAAGATCATCACCGGAAGCCTTAAGCCCGGCGACGAGCTTATCTGCTACAGGAACCAGCGCAAGGAGAGAATTGCCCACCTGTACACCATGCTTGGCAGCAAGACCGAGGACATGACCGTTGGATGCCCGGGCGACATCGTGGTCATCCCCAAGTTTGCGGACGCAAGGACAAACGACACGCTCTCGTTTACCGGCAAGGTGAAATACTACGACATTCCGTTCCCGGAGCCCCTCTACCCCGTGGCCATCGAGGCCGCGAACAAGAAGGACGAGGACAAGATGGGAGATTTCTTCGCCAGAGCCGCAGAAATCGACCCGTGCGTGAAGCTCCTGCGCAACGAGGAAACTCATCAGACGATTCTCGCCACCCTTGGAGAAGGCGCTGTGGAGCTCCTGAAGTCGAGGCTGAAAGACCGCAGCGGGATCGACATCAACATCTTGAAGCCCAGGGTTCCCTACCGCGAGACCATTCGCAAGACGGCAGAGGCTCAGGGACGCCACAAGAAGCAAACCGGAGGCGCCGGCCAGTTCGGAGACTGCTGGCTTAGAGTCGAGCCCAATCCTGGCGCGGGCTATGAGTTCGTTGACGAAATCGTGGGAGGAAAGATTCCCCGCCAGTTCATCCCGGCAGTTGACAAGGGCGTAGCTGCTGCCATGGAGGAAGGCTATCTGGCCGGATACCCGATGGTAGATATCAAGGTAGCCGTCTACGATGGCTCCTATCACCCTGTCGATTCCAATGAGATGGCGTTCAAGACTGCGGCACGCATCGGATTCAGGGCGGCGGTTGAGAAGGCAGATCCGTACATCCTCGAGCCGATGGCAAACGTTGAGGTTACGGCCAGCGACAAGTTCGACGGAACCATCATGAGCGACTTCTCATCGCGTAGGGGCCGCGTAACGGGCATGGATCACGACGAGCTTGGCAACACCATCATCAAGGCAAGGGTTCCATACGCAGAGGTTGTAACCTACGCCAAGGACCTGAGGTCGCTGACGAGGGGCAACGGATCGTTCACCATCGAGGTTGACGGTTACGAGGAAGCTCCCTACGACGTGGCGCAGAAGCTCATCGAGGAATACAAGGCTTCCCGCGGAGAGAGCAAGTAGCCAAACCTGCTAACACAAACCAAGAATGGCCGCCATGTCGACAAGATATGGCGGCCATTGATTTATCCTCGGTAACCTGGCGCCGCGACATGCTGCAACCGCAATCCTGTGCGACATCATGCGCGATTCGCTATCATCAAAAAGTACAGGGAGCTTGAGCGGCAACCGGCACAGCGGTCATCACGACAACCGGACACGATGACCGGGCATGATGGCCGGCGCAGCGAGCTGACATGACGGCCGGTCTCAAACAACGCCCATCCAATTCCCAACATCTGGAGGTGCATTAAATGCAGGTTTACAGCAGCGCATACGATGCATCCTCCCCAAATTCGGAATTACCGCCTTGGCATGGCAGGGCAATTCTTCTCGTTGACCTCGACGCATTCTTCGCATCCGTCGAGCAGCTCGACCACCCGGAGTGGCGTGGCAAACCTGTGATCGTCGGTGGCAGCGCCGACAAGCGCGGGGTGGTCTCGACAGCCTCATACGAAGCCCGTAAGTTCGGCGTCCACTCCGCAATGCCAAGCTGGCAGGCAAAGAGGCTCTGTCCAAATGCCATCTGGACGTTTGGAAACTACCCTAGGTACAGCGAGATGTCCCGCAAAGTCATGAACATGATCTGGGACGAAACCCCGCTTGTGCAGCAAGTCTCTATAGACGAGGCCTTCGCAGACGTAACACCAGGCAAGCGCTTGGGCGACCATCCCGTTGTGATTGCAAGGCGCATCAAGGATAGGGTGTCGGAGCTAGGGATAACGTGCTCAGTGGGAGTGAGCACTACCAAGACCATCTCGAAAATCGCTTCCGACATGGACAAGCCAGATGGGCTGGTCGTGGTCTACCCGGGAGAGGAAAGGGCTTTCCTAAACCCGCTTCCAGTTGGGAAAATCTCGGGAATTGGCAAGAAATCCGTGGAAAAGCTCACCACATATGGCATTAACACGATTGGAGATTTGGCAGAAGCCGACGAAAAACTCCTGCATTCGATATTTGGAATCAACGCGCAGATGATGCTCGATAGAGCACGCGGAATAGAGAACAGTCCCATCGAAACCTCGCGACCCGTTAAATCCGTTTCGAATGAGCAGACTTTCGAACGCGACCTGGAAGAGCGCGATGAGATTCTGGCAGCCATCGACATGGTGTCGACAAAGCTCGGACGCAGGTTGAGACGCAAGGGGCTGGCGGGGTACACCGTCACGCTCAAGGTGAGGTATCACGACCTGTCAATCCACACGGCCCAGAGAACCGGAAGCGTAAAGATCGACAGCGAAGGCCAGATGACGCCAGTGCTGCACGAGTTGCTCGACGAGGTATGGCGCTCGGGAATCGGACTTAGGCTTGTGGGAGTTGGGATTTCCGAATTTGGAGAGAAGCCCGAGCAGCTCTCGTTGTTCGGAATGGACGACGCCGAACTAGCAGGGCTAGACAACGCCAACGGAGCGAGCAGCGGAATCAAAGCTAGAACCGGAACCTCGCATAGCAACTTGGAGACATCCAAGCGCGCAACCGGAGCCAAGCCCAAACTCGAACCCTCAGTCCAAGAACTGCAGAACATTGCCAAGGCAACGGACAAGGTTAAAGACTTGTTCGGCGAGGGCGCCGTTAGATATGGCAGGGAGCTGAGGTTTGACGGCAAGGACACCGGAACCATGTCGCAGCACAAGGACATTGCCGATTTGCAGGCAAGTCTCCTGCCATCGAGGGAGTCCATGGACGACGACAGTGCTACCTACGAGCCCGACGATGGAAGCGACAGTTGCTAGCATGCACGTGCATGCGCACCAAGCACGGCGGGGTAGGTTTAATCGCGCCTGCGGAGGCTAGATTGCGACAGTTGGGTCTACGCCAGCGGGTCACACCAGCAGCGGTAAGAGTGCGCCGGCAGCGCGGCCGTTAAACCCCGAGCTTCGAAATCTCGCGCACCACTGCGTCCACGACAACGGGGGCCAGAACCCCGGATTTGGTCTCAAAAGCCACCGTGCCCTCATATCCGAATTCAGTGGTCCTGGTAAACCTGAACGTGGGTCCGCTCTGAACCTCGGCTACCTCTTGCACGGCTTCTCTTATCGGATTCGAAATTCTCGCTATCACGTCATCCAAGGTCTTGCCGTCTGGAATACTTGAGTACTTAACCAGAATGCCGGTTTCGGAATAAATGTAATCTGGATGCACGGTGAGGGCGGATTTATTCAGCACCGAATTTGGAATCGTGATGATATCGCCCGATGCGTCCTTGATGGTCGCATGTCTCCAATTGAAGTCGACCACTGCGCCCTTCACTCCACCGACCTCAACGATCTGCCCGATTTCGAAGAGTCTGTTCATCGAAATCTGAATTCCCCCGAACAGATTCGAAATCGTATCCTGCAAACCGAGGGACACGGCGATGCCGCCAACGCCGAGAGCTGCAACCAATGCCGTGATGTCGATGTTGAATCCGGCTTCCAAAACCACCGCGAGGCCCAAAAACCAGATGATTCCCCTCACGATGTTGATGATGATCTTCGACCCAACCATCGGAAGGTTTCCGCTTTTTAGGATGCGGCGCAGCAGCTTTGTGACAAGCCTGTCGATGACCACGACAACGACAACCGCAATCGCAATCCACAGGACCGCGTGCAGTATTTGAGGCACAACATCCTGCGCGGTCTCGACCGCCTGTTCGACTTGCTGGCTGCTGTCTGTCATACGCTCTCCTTATCGCGAATCTGCGATTATAATATGCTTGAAAACCAATAGAAACCTTACCAGAAAGCGGGTTTAACGTTGACCGAGCTTACCCCCAAAGACCGCGCTCTCATTGCCGCGGCAGCTGTCGATTCCAAAAAGGGCAAGGACATCATCATCCAGCACGTTTCTGACCTTCTGATCGTCACCGACTACTTTGTGATTGCCTCCGGCGCAAACGATCGCCAGGTTAGGGCAATCGCCGACGAGATCAAGGACAAGATGCGCGAGAAAGCGGGAATCAGGCCCATCGGCATAGAGGGGTACGACGACGGAAATTGGATCCTGCTCGATTATGGCGATGTGGTCGTTCACGTGTTCCAGCCGGAAACCAGAGATTTCTACAGGATAGAGACCATGTGGAGCGATGCGCCGCTGGTAGACGTGAAGGAAGCCGGTATCGAGAACCCCGAATACTCGGAGAGAATCGAGAAACTGCTGGAGGACAGGACTCTGGAGTAG
>CADBOM010000182.1 GCA_902796325.1 uncultured Coriobacteriaceae bacterium | reverse complement strand
GTCGTAGATATCACCGAGCATGTACAGGTGGTCGACCGCAAGGTGCTGTATGGTGCGGCACAGCGCAACCGAGAACTCATAAGCGCACCCCTCACCAATCGCAGCCACGGCAATCGACACCTCGCTGAGCTCGGTTTCGCAATATCTGCCGAAGAGCTCGGTTATGGTTTTGGAAAATTCCCTGGGAGCCGCGCTTGCCAGCTGTTCGAGCGAGAAGGTGTCGGCCATGGTTCTTCCAACCAGCACCAACCGCGAGATAAGGGTGGCATACCACCTGTCGGTATCGTCGGAGCTGCTTGCATCGGCCTTGATCTTCTGCTCCGGGTAGATGATGGTGTTTACGAGCGACCTTCTCTCGTCATCCCGGAGGTTGGACAGAACCTTGTCAACCACACGCTTCACGCCGCCGCAGGCACCGCGCAATATGTACGAGAATTCCTCATACTCGCCATGCACGTCAGACACGTAGAGGTCGGTCTTCCTTGGAAGGTCCATGAGATACTCGCTCCAGATGATCTGGCCATTCGCAGCATCCAAGCTTGGATATTGCTCGGAGAGAACCCGCGCGATTTCAGCGTTGAGGGAGCCGTTATCGATGTTGTCGATATCGTTGTTGTCGTTGTTATCGTTGTTATCGTTGCTCTTCGCAGTTTCGAAACCGTTGACGGGTTCGGACGACATGAGGACCTCCAGTACCACGATGTAGATGCAAGCGCGCATTGGGGTGCGCGGACACAGGTTTGAATTTAAGCTCGATTGCAGCCAGTAACACACTGCAGTTAGAAACACGCATACGCATAGATTGATTACCGAAGATTCATTCTACCTAAAGCCCACATCTTGCACCAACGCGAAAGGAGCCGGCCACGATGACCGGCTCCTTTCATTTGGGATTGCAGCGCTTGGGAATCTAGGAGAAGTAGGAATACCACACATGTAGCTATTAGAAATTACGGAAAAGAGGTCTTGTACAAGAAAACAGATGTTTGGTTAGGAGATGTCAGATTCCCTTGCACTGCGGTCTATAGCTGTTATGAAGCATGCTGTTGTGAAGCGCGCTGTTCAGCACGCCGTTACGAGACACGCTGCTTAGCGGAATGCGGCACACTGTTTCGCATCACGCTTGCCATGCGGCGCGCATTCCGAATTGCCGGCCTGCCTAGTCGTCGTAGTTCAGCATCGACAGGTAGCGCTCTCCGGTATCTGGGAGAATTACCACGATGTTCTTGCCGGCAAACTCCGGACGATCCGCCAGGTGAGCACCGGCCGCCGCTGCTGCACCAGCCGAGATTCCAACGAAGATGCCCTGCTCGGCACCCAGCTTCCTCTGGTACTCGAACGCCTCTTCGCTGGAGATGTGCAGGATCTCGTCATAGATGTTCTGGTCGAGGATCTCTGGAACGAACCCGGGCATGATTCCCTGGATCTTGTGAGGATGGTTCTCCCCTCCCTCGAGAATCCTGGACTCCTCGGGCTCGATCGCGTACACCTTCACGTTGGGATCCTGCTCCTTGAGATACTTGCCAGCTCCGGTGAGGGTTCCACCGGTTCCAACTCCGGCCACGTACGCTGCAATCTCGCCCTCGGTGTCGCGCCAAATCTCGGGTCCGGTGGTCTCGTAGTGAGCCTTCACGTTAACCGGGTTCACGAACTGGCCGGGTGCAAAGCTGTTCGGAGTCTCGGCCAGAAGCTTCGCAGCCTCCTCGTTTGCCTTGGGAACTCCGCCATCTACCACGCGGAGCTCTGCACCATAGGCCTGGATGAGCTTGCGGCGCTCGACCGACATTCCGTTTGGCAGGAAGATGATGGTCTTCAGGCCGTACGCAGCGCCGATCATAGCCAGTCCGATCCCGGTGTTTCCCGAAGTGGACTCGATGATCACGGTGTCCTTGTTGATCTGGCCCTTCTCGATTCCGTCGTCGATGATGGCCTTTGCGATACGGTCCTTAACCGAGCCACCTGGGTTGGTGTACTCGAGCTTTCCATACACGTTTGCCTTGTCGGAAACCGTGAGTTTGATGAGCGGGGTGTTGCCGATGAGTTCGTCGATTCTGTTGAGCGCCTTTACAGTCATGATCCTTTGCCTTTCTGTCTTATTGCCTAACAGTTACCGTTTACGTGTTTCTTATTTTTCCTAGTTTGTCTATCGCTTTAGTAGTCTTTGTTCTGACAAGTCAAAAGATATCCGCTTAAAAGCTACTAGTCAAGTAGGAATTTAAAATTTGGGCGAACGGTATTTCGAACGGCCTTGGGTCTGTGTTGCGATATCATATTCTTTCGAGCTTTTTACGGATTAATCAAGGCATCGGGAGGCCAGAACGTGGATCTTGCCAGCAACATCAAACAAGAGGCGGCAACAGAAGATGCCTATCGCCGTGGAATCAACATCATGCTCAGGAATGGCGTGATGTCGCTAGACGCCAACGATGTCATAAAAGGCTACATGGGGATATCGGGAACCGTTGCATCCGAGCGTTCCGGCACCTACTCGGCTTTCATGGAATATTCCACGGCAGATGAGAAAATCACCGATTACGGCTGCAGCTGCCTTTCCGCCCAGAAGCACAAGGGAATGTGCAAACACGTCATAGCCCTCTCGATGGAGCATCTGGCAAGGACAGGCAGGGTCAACAAGATCGACCTGCAGCAGGAAAGGGAGAAGCACCAGGAGGAGAAGCTGAGAATTGCCCGCGAGGCCCTGGCGAAGGCATCCGAGAGCTCCGCGAGCAAGTGGCAAACCGGATACTCCCAACGCCTTCAGCAGAAATCCCAGCACAGGCCAAAACCCCAGAGACAGGCATACACGAGCTATTCGATCGAGGAGTTCGTAAACGCCAGCGCCGCACGCAAGCAAAACGCGGTCATGGGCTCGGTCAAAGGTGCCGATGGCGAAGCTGGATCCAACCGCGGACAAGCCGGAACGAGCGCGAACACAGAAGAGGAGCCAATCACAATTCTCACGGAACCCGTGAGCCTCACCCCAATAATCTCCAAGGGCTCAGATCCATCGAACAGATACAGCACCGACGACGGCATGTGGAGCCTGGGCCTTAGGATTTCAGGCGCTGGGTCATCGTATATGGTCAAGAGTGTCGGAGAGCTCGTTGCAAACAGGGCGGACAGCGCATTGGCGTCATACGGCAAGAACCTTAGGTTCGTCCACCGTCGAAGCTCGTTTGACACCTATGCCAACGCGTTGCTCGATTATATAGAGCCCATAGTCAGGGCGCAGGACGCACTGAGGGCCTCCCAGCAAGGCAAACGTGGATGGGAGAGGGTCTCGTATAGCACGAAGACCATTCCCCTGCCCCCTGCCCAGATTATTCGCGTGATGGAGATTTTCGAAGGTCGGAAGATCGTGCTGGAGAAATCCTCTTACAACGCGTACACGGGCAAGTCCAAGAAGAAATCGGAGCTGAGCGTTCTAACCGGAACCCCTCAGATAGACATCGCGATAAGCACGGACGAGAACGGGGACTTCGACCTCAGCATTACCCCGCCGGGCATGGATTGTATATCCGACGGGCACAGGCTGTGCGTTTTGGAAGAGAAGTCGGCGACGATAGCAAGCGAGGAATTCGCATCGGCAATGGGATTGTTCCTCAGCAGCGTGCTGCCAACTACTCGCCCGCTGCACATCTTGAAGCGCGATATGCCAGCCTTCTGCAGCGCCGCCCTGGAATCCCTGCAGGATTACACCAACCTCGTTGCCCCAGACGGGCTCGACAGCATGGTGCCGCCGGAGCCGCAGTTCTCGTTTCGGATCGGATCAGACAACGGATACGTTACCTGCGATGCTTCGGTGGACTACGATGGCGTGTCCCTAGGGCTATTCGACCCCGCGATAGACGGCCAGCCAGTACGCGACATACAGCAAGAGCTGGACGTGCAGCAACTGGTTTCGAGCTACTTCCCCAAAGGCTCGTATAAGACCCCGGACTATGCGCACCCCCTGCCCTCCAGCTATGCGCGGGGGTTGAGAAGCGGGCACGCATCGGGGCTTAGCGGCAACCCATACGAAGGCAGCGATGGATACAGCGGCAATAGCAGCGCCTGGGATGACGGCGTCTACGGCCGAGGAGTTTACGGAAGCCGCAGGGGCAGCAGCGCACGGCTGGGATACGACGGCGAGGACCGCGTGTTCGGCCGCGGAGACTACTCGGACGATTCCGCCTATGGCGAGAGCTACGACGGCCTGTCTGGCGAGTCCGCCTACGATTGGGATACTTACGGAGGCGGCAGCTCCTACGGTAGCAGCTCCCACGGTGGCTCCACCAGCGACTCCCATAGCCGTGGCGGCAGCTCTTCCAGCCGCTCCAGCAGAAGCGTCCTCGGACTCTCAGCTCAGCAATCGATGAAATTCGAGCCCATCCCCAAAATGCCGTGCTTCGAGGAAAATGACGACGAGCTGTTCTATGCGCTTTTCTCAGATGGATTGGACGAGCTGTCGAAGGTTGGCAGCGTGTACCTGTCGGATGACCTCCGCGGGGTGAGCATACGCGAGACTCCAAGGGTCCAGGTAAACGCCATGGTTGCAGGCGGGCTTTTGGATATCAACGTGGAATCCATCGACATGACGCCTGAGGAATTGATTGCATACCTGGCATCCTACCGGCGTAAACAGCATTACGTGAGGCTATCCAATGGCGACATCATGCGCTTGGATGGCGGGTTCAAGGCAATGAGCGATCTAGCCGACAACCTTGGGCTGAGCGTGCAGAGCCTGGTTGACGGAACCGCACGGGTATCCACGAACCGCACCCTTTTCGTAGATGCGATGCTCAAGCGGGCGGGTGGAGTGAAGTTCAACCGCAACTCCGCCTTCAAGCAGATAGTGAGGGATTTCGAGACCATAGCCGACGCAGATTTCCCAGAGCCTGACAACCTGTGCGGAACCCTCAGGCCCTACCAGGTGGAGGGTTACAAGTGGCTCACGACGCTTGGCCGCGCTGGGTTCGGCGGCATACTTGCAGACGACATGGGACTTGGCAAGACGCTGCAGGTTATCGCGTATCTGCTCGAATGCAAGAACGAGGCTTCGGGCAATGAATCCATGCCGATGCCGGCACTGGTTGTTTGCCCGGCATCGCTCGTGTACAACTGGGTGGCCGAGATAGAGAGGTTCGCACCCAGCCTCGTGGCGGTTCCGGTGGTCGAAGCCAAGAGGAAGCGCACCGAAACCATATCGATGTCCTCAAAGGGAGAATTCGACATCCTCGTAACCTCGTACGACCTCATGCGCCGCGACGTTGAAGCCTACGCCAAGCAGCGGTACTCGTGCATAGTCCTAGACGAGGCGCAGTACATCAAGAACAGCAAGACCAAAGCCGCTAGATGTGCAAAGCAGCTTGTGGGAGACGTGCGCTTCGCACTCACCGGAACCCCCATCGAGAACAGGCTAACCGAGCTCTGGAGCATCTTCGACTTCCTGATGCCCGGAGTTCTGGGGTCTAGCGAGAGCTTTGCAAAGCGCTTCTCCAACCCCATAGAAGAAGGCGACAAGGAGGCAGCAACCCGCCTGCAAAACCTGGTAGGGCCCTTCATCCTGAGAAGGTTGAAGTCCGACGTGCTGAAGGACCTGCCCGACAAGAACGAATCGACGGTGCTGGCCAGCATGGAAGGCGAGCAGGACAAGCTCTACCGCTCGAATGCCCAGAGGCTGGCCCTAACGCTTAGCAAGCAGATGCCCAAGCAGTTTGCAAGCGAGAGATTGAAGATACTTGCCGAGCTCACGAAGCTAAGGCAGATATGCTGCGACCCGCATTTGATCTACGAGAACTACACGGGCGACTCCGCCAAGCTCGAAACCTGCATGGAGCTGGTGCGTAACGCCGTGGACGCGGGCCACAGCGTGCTCTTGTTCTCGCAGTTCACCAGCATGCTCGACATCATAGAGACAAGGATGGCGAAGGAGAGGATTTCGACCCTCAAGCTCACGGGGCAAACCACCAAGGAAGACCGCGTGCGAATGGTCAGGAGATTCCAAAACCACGAGGCTTCCGTGTTCCTGATTTCACTCAAAGCGG
>CADBOM010000181.1 GCA_902796325.1 uncultured Coriobacteriaceae bacterium | reverse complement strand
CGCTTTTGGCCGCGACTCAGGCAATGCCTATCGGCCGCGTTTCGCCAACACTTTTTGCTTCACAATTGATAATTCCTATTGGCTGCAACCCTTACTTATTCTGATACGCAACGGCATTCAGGGCGTTAACGACCGCCTTCTGATCAACTCCACCACCAGCGGTCACAGACAGCGAATGCATGACGCCCTTATCGTACATCTGAGCAACTCCAGCGGTTCCATTCCAGTAAACGCTCCAGCTGTCTCCACCAACAACAGCCAGGTTGTTGCCCGACCAGTCCTCGTAAACTCCAGAGATATCCTCGAAACCCGCAGTGCTGGCCAAACGGTAATTGCATTGATATCCGTTGTATGTGTAATCCGCTTGAGCAATTACCTCATCGCCGCTGGTAACGGATGAATACGAGACATCCGTGGCTTCCTGGGGAACCATTATCGTCTGTCCGGTGGCGGCAGCAAGCTCTTGAGCACTGCTATAGGAAGTGACCGGTGATGCAACCTGCTGAGTTTGATCCTGAGATTGCTCCTGCGCCTGCGAATCACTCTGCTGGTCGGAAGCTTCAGACTGCTGCTCATCGGTTGTCTGCTCTTGGGTAGTGCCCTGGTTCTCATACCCCTGCTCCGCATTGAAGTAGATTCCAAGATTCATCGCCAGCACACCAAGGACCACGAATATAATCACCCAAAAAGTAGTCCTATTGTCCATCGCAAGCATCTCCAATCAAAATCGGGCAAGTTACTTAAAACGTAGATTTGTGTAAAAAACAGCACTTGGATATTGTAATAAATGAAAGCAAAAAGGTGGAGATTTTAACCATGATGCCGTCATGATTGACTTCCATCGTGGGCATTGGAGACATACATGAAAATCGTGCTGCTGAGACACGGCCAGATTCCATCAAATGCCAAGCGCAAATACTGCGGAAGCAGAACCGACGAACCTCTTTCAGAAGAAGGCAGATCCCAGGCTGCAAACTGTAAAGCCCCGTCAGCCAACGTGGTTTATGCAAGCCCTTTGATTAGGTGCTTACAAACAGCCAAGATAATCTACCCAGAGCTGGAGCCGGCATTGATCGACGGGTTCAAGGAGATGGACTTCGGGATATTCGAGGGAAAATCAGCTGATGAGATGGAAGACTTCGCCCCGTATCGAGCTTGGGTTGACAGCTGGTGCAACGACCCGATTCCAGAGGGGGAATCGAAAGACGAATTCTCGAAGCGATGCTCTGAAGCCTTCAAGGATGTAGTTTGCGCATATTCTTCAAACCAAGACGCCACGAGCAATTACGGCATCGAGAGCGATTGCAACACCGGAACCGATTGCGATACTGCGACCGATTCCAGCACCGAGACCTATTCCAGCAAGAATCATGTCCTCAATGCGGCACTCGCGGACAACGCCATTGCAAATGCTATCGAAGTCACCATCGCAGTGGTTGCACATGGAGGAACCGTCATGTCGATTCTCGACGCATATTCTGACGATGGTGGGAGCTATTACGACTACCACATCGGCAATTGCGGATGGTTTGAATGCGAGTGCCGGATTGACGAAGCCGGCAAGCCTGTTCTTCACATCGTGGATTCGTTCAAGGGATTTTAAGAGCGACGCACACGATGCAACCCGCTTTTAGAAGGCATCCGCGTTTAGAATGCGCCCGTAATCAGTTCTTAGCCCGCATTCCCAATGCATGAAAAAGTGCCGCATCGCCAATCAATCTCGGCTGATGCGGCACTTCTCGTAAATGTTTATCACACGTTCACGCGCTAGTTTCGCTAATTGCTACCCGTTATTGCTACTCGCCATTGCCAACGCATTCTGAGAGCAGCTGGTTCCACTTTAGCTCGTCTTTCTTATACGAAAGCGTAACGTCGTCCTCGGGAAGCTCGGAAATCTCCTGCTCCAGCGCCTCCACCTTGGCCTGCACCTCATTGGCATCGATATCCGAAACCTGAGCCGCCCTATCGGCCAGCACGATGACCTTCTGGCCATCTACCTCGGCATATCCACCCGACACCGCTATCTTCACGGTATTCTCTTCTTCGTCGGTGATCTTAACCAAGCCAGATCCCAAGGTGGTTACCACTGGTGCATGCATGTAATACACGCCCATCTCGCCAGCCGAACCCGGCAAGACCACGAAATTGGCTTCCTGAGAATAGAACAGCTTCTCGGGTGTAACTATTTCGCATTGGATTGCGGTTGCCATGGGCTAGTCCTGTTCCTTCTTCATCTTGTCCCAAGCCTCGTAGACCTCGTCGATGGATCCCTTGTAACGGAATGCCTGCTCTGGGATTTCGTCGCACTTTCCATCAATGATGTCTGCAAACGAGCGAATGGTGTCCTCGAGCTTGACGTACTTGCCGGGGTTGCCCGTGAACTGCTCGGCCACGTGGAACGGCTGTCCCAGGAACTGCTGAATCTTACGAGCTCTGCTAACCGTGAGCCTCTGGTCCTCGGTGAGTTCGTCCATACCAAGAATTGCGATGATGTCCTGGAGATCCTTGTACTCCTGCAGAATCTCCTGAACCTTCATTGCAACCCTGTAGTGCTCCTCGCCCAGAATCTCGGGCGAAAGTGCACGGGACGAAGACTCCAGCGGGTCCACAGCCGGGTAAATTCCAAGCTCGGAGATGGAACGCGAAAGAACCGTGGTTGCGTCCAAGTGGGTGAATGCGGTTGCAGGAGCTGGGTCTGTGAGGTCGTCTGCAGGAACGTAAATGGCCTGTACGGAGGTAATCGAACCTTCCTTGGTGGAGGTGATGCGCTCCTGAAGGTCGCCCATCTCGGTTGCCAAGGTGGGTTGATAACCTACTGCCGATGGCATTCTTCCAAGCAGTGCCGAAACCTCGGAACCAGCCTGAGTGAACCTGAATATGTTGTCGATGAACAGCAGAACGTCCTGGCCCTTGTCGCGGAAGTACTCTGCAACGGTGAGTCCCGAAAGTCCAACGCGAAGACGTGCCCCAGGTGGCTCGTTCATCTGTCCGTAGACCAAGCAGGTCTTGTTGATAACTCCAGACTCGCTCATCTCCAGATAGAGGTCCGTGCCCTCACGGGTACGCTCGCCCACGCCGCAGAACACGGAAGTTCCACCGTGCTCCTGGGCAAGGTTGTTGATGAGCTCCATGATGAGCACCGTCTTGCCAACTCCAGCACCACCGAAGAGTCCGGTTTTACCACCCTTGATGTAGGGCTCGAGAAGGTCGATGACCTTGATTCCGGTTTCGAAGATCTCGGTCTGCGTTACGAGGTCGTCGAATTCGGGAGCGGGCCTGTGAATGGGATAGTACTCGTCGATCTGAGGCATCTCGCCACCGTCGACAAGATCTCCCGTAACATTCCAGATTCTACCGAGGGTGCCGTTTCCAACCGGCATCATGATTGGACCGCCGGTATCGACTACCTCGATTCCACGCTGGAGACCATCCGTGGACGACATTGCGACAGCACGGGCGATGTTGCCCGGGAGCTGTGCCTGGACCTCGAGGACGAGGTTCATGTGGCCCACGGGGGTATCTGCATCGACTTTGAGCTCGTTGTAGATATCGGGCAGCTGGTCTGCCTCGAACTCAACGTCGACCACAGGTCCCACAACGCGAACTATATGTCCAACGTTCATATTGGTATCCTTTTCTTCCATTGCACTAGTCTTCAGACGCTGCAGCACCACCAACCACCTCGGTAATCTCGGTGGTAATGGCGCTCTGACGCGCCCTGTTGTAAAGCCTCTTCAGGCTGCCGATCATCTCAGTGGCGTTGTCGGTCGCAGCCTTCATGGCCTTGCGCCTAGCACCTTGCTCCGCCGCTGCAGAATCAATCAAACCGTGGTAAATCACCGTGTTCACATATCCAGGTAAAAGCGACGTGAGAACGGCACTGTCGTCGGGCTCGAACTCAAAGCTACCAGTTACCTTATG
>CADBOM010000180.1 GCA_902796325.1 uncultured Coriobacteriaceae bacterium | reverse complement strand
GCATGGCGAATCTCGGTGAAGGATGGATGCTTTGCGTACAGGTCGGCAAAAGCCTTGTCGTAGTAGTCGGAGAGCTTGTGAACGTTGTCCATCGTGGACTCGCGGGTTGTGATCTCCAGAACCTTCATGGCCACTGGACATCCAAGATCGGAGCCGCCGTAGGTTCCCATGTGAGCGAAGCCATCGATGTCGAGCCATCCACCGGCTTGTTTGTTCAAAACACAGGCGGAGATGGGGTAGATTCCACCGGACAGACCCTTGGAGGTAACCAGGATATCGGGCACGACTCCGTAGTTCTCGATTGCCCACAGCTTGCCGGTGCGGCCAAGGCCAGTCTGAACCTCATCTGCGATGTAGAGGGCTCCGTGCTTCTCGCAAAGCTCCTTGATGCCCGCCAGATAACCAGGTGCCGGCATTGGGAATCCATAGGTTGCTGGAATGGTCTCCATGATGACCGCTGCAACATCGTTGCCAGCCAAAGCGCGCTCCATGGCATCCAGGTCGTTGAAGGGCACGTGCACGAATTCATCTGGACGCTCGCAATGGAACATGTTGAGGAAGCGCTCGTCACCAGTGGCGATGGACAGTCCGGTGTGCCCGTGAAAAGCCTTGATGATGGACACGATCTTGCGCTTGCCCGTTGCATATCTCGCGCTCTTGATGGCAACGTCCACAGCCTCGCCGCCCGAGGATCCAAACACAACCTTGTCCATGGTGCCGCCGGGTACGGAATCAACCAGCGTATGTGCCAGGCGTGCCCTACCGGAGGTTGCAAAGTGATGGTTTCCGATGTCCATCCTTTCGAGGGCCCACTTGAAGGTCTCGATAATCTCGGGATTGCGGTGTCCCAGATTGAAAGTTCCGCCATTCAGGTGCATGTCGATGAACTTGTTGCCCTCAAGATCCTCGAACACATAGCCCTCGCGCTTGCCCATTACCATTGGAATACCCTCGTCGTTCCAGTATTCGGTTTTGTTGGGATTCCAGTACTTGCATGCATCGTCGAACAGCTCTTGCTTGTTCTCATACCCATACATGGGATAGTCTGCGCATTCCATTTGCCGTCTCCTTTCAACAGGCTTGATACGCCGGCTTTGGTTCACCGGTTTCCAGTGGTCGATCTTCATTCGTCGACCTACGCCACAGGTCTTCGTAACTGCGGACCTCTGAGCTCATTGATTTCCGCGCTCTCGAACCTCGTGTTGTGAACGAATGTAAACGGCAAGAATTAACTGTTTGTTTCGAAATTCGCTGTGTACCAAACTTGTACCAAAGCAAATTCAAGCTGATATCGAATTGAAACAGTTTCTTAACTTTCCGCCGGTAGAGCGCCATTTTTGGTACAAAATCGGGCGCTAAATGACATTTGACCGAAACCCTCGTGCAACTTTTCCACAACGCGCCGCCAGTAGTCTCTGGACATGTATGGAAGTCGCAAATGCGAGTTAGGGCATTCCGGTTCCAAAGCACACCCAATCCGGGACATGCCATTTTGAGCATCCGAGTTTGGGACATGCCAAACTCGGGCATACCGGGCTCGTAACACACATATGAAATGGAGGCAATCATGGGAAAGCTTGAGGGAAAGACGGCGATAATCACGGGAGCGTCGCACGGCATTGGCCTGGGAATTGCCAAGGTGTTTGCCCAAGAAGGAGCCAATGTTGTACTGGCTGCCCGCGGAGAAGCGGTTCTAGATGTTGCGAGCGAGCTTTCCACGCAAGGTTATTCCGCTGTTGCCATGCGCTGCGACGTTACCGACGAAGCGGCCTGCGCCGAGCTTGTTGAATTCGCCCTAGACACCTACGAATCATTGGACGTGCTTGATTGCAACGCTGGGATATGCAAGCTCGTGAGCTTCCTCGACGGCGATTCCGCTTGGCGCGATGCCCACATCGACATCAACATCAAAGGCGTCTGGAACATGTGCAAGGCCGCGTTGCCAGTGATGGTAAAAGCCGGCGGAGGTTCCATCGTAATAACAAGCTCCGTAACGGGAGATATGGTGGCAGATCCCGGAGAAGTTGCCTATGCAACCACCAAAGCGGCCCTCATCGGTTTTACAAAATCGCTGGCGCGCGAAGTTGCATGCAACAATGTTCGCGTGAACTGCATTTGCCCGGGAGTTATCAAGACGCCTCTCATCGATAACATGGCGCAAATATCCGATCCAGAAGATCCAAAGCGGGCGCTCACGGCTATCGCGAATTCGATTCCAATGGGCCGCTTGGGAACGCCCGAGGAGTGCGGAAAGCTTTGCGCGTTCCTCGCATCTGACGAGGCCAGCTATCTAACAGGCACGCAGGTTTCCATCGACGGTGGCTCCACTTTGCCCGAAACCGTGGCATTCGGGCAGTAGACAGCAACCTTTCTGTAGGCAGCAGCCCTTGTGTTCGATTCCAGCAATCTTCCAACAATCGGAGAGACGAGAGCGAGAACAAAAGCCCGAATATGCAAAGGGGAGGATGCCGTGGCATCCTCCCCTTGTTTTGATTGCTTTGAAATTGTCTCTCACATGGCGCCCCGTGCCACCTCACGCGCAGTTCCAGCCCGCGGCCTAGCGCTGACTGCCGCCAAGCCCGCGGCCTAGTGCCTGCCTGCTGCCGCTGAGCCACGTCTGTCGTCACGCCCAGCTGCCGTGCGCCCGCAACCCTCTATTTCTCGCGATGAATGCTGGGCAGCAACGCAAACGGAATCACGTTAAGCAGCGTGATGAGCGTGGACAGAATAACCAGCAGGTTGTAGTCACTGCCAGCTATCGGCGTGATAACCAAGGTTGGCAGCACCACTGCGCCAGCCATCATGATGGTGGTTAGCAGCCCTCCGGCAGTGCCCGCATTCTCATGATTGATTTCGGGCAGAACCGACGGATACGACATGAATATCGGAAGTGTTCCGCCGAAGAAAATTCCTGCAAGCGGGAACAGCACGTAGCGCGCAGCCGGAACGTTGATGTACCAACCGGCGAATATCGTGATGGCAAACAGGATCGGCAGCAGAACGCACAGAACTTTGGCTTTCCTGCTTCTTGGAATGAGGGTTGGCAGAGCAATGTCGCCCACCATGATTCCAATCGTGAACAATGCCGACATAACTCCTGCCTGCACCGGGTCCGTGCCCCAGTAAACCACGAGCGCCGTGATAAGCAGCGATCCGGCAGTGATGTTAAAGCCGTTGTAGAAAGCTCCGCCAAGACCAGCCAGCCATACTCCCCTGCTCTTGACGACGGTCTTGAACGAGCCCTTCTTCTGCTCGTCCTGCTTCTCCTCGGGCTCCACCGCCACATTTGGGGTTAGCCTTCTGTCGCGGGCGAATATAACCCAGATCACGGTTACCACAGCGCAGGCAATTCCGGCAATCAGAAAAGCCGACCTGTAGTCCGCAAACAAAACTCCGGTAGCTCCCTGCGCGAAGGCCAGACCAGCGGCGCCGACTGCGTTCATCAGGCCAACTGCAAGCCCAACCTGCTTTGGCGGGAACCACGTCATGGCCATCTTCGTCATGTTGGTGGTGGTAAACGTGGCCGCAATTCCCAAAGTGGCCGACATCAGCAGCAGCATCACATAGCTCTGGCAATAATACCTGGCGATGGCTCCCGCGCTGGTAATCACCATGGCCACGAAAAGCGACCTTCTAAGCCCGAACTTATCGGTTAGCGAGCCAATCACCAAAGCCAGAAACAAACCAACTGCAAGCGGGAAAGCGGTCATCCACGTGAAGCCCTGGGTGTCCACCCCGAAGTCGCGCATGATGTCCTGCGCGAAAAACGCCGGCTGGAACTGGCAGAAGCTCATGAGGAAGCAAATGAGGGAGAAGCAAGCCAGCATAACCCAACGGTAGGAAGATGGCTTGAGCTCGGTTTCGCCAGAGGCCTTCGGCTCGGCCACCGAAGCTGCCTCCGCTCGACCTTGGATTTGGCTGCCTTCGTTCTCGATGTTTTCGTTCTTATTTTCCATCTGAATCCTTAGCCTGCTCCTTGGCATGTGACTTGCCGCCCGAAACGCTTGGAAGTAGCACGAAGCACACGGCAGCAATCAGGAGGACGATGCAGTCCACGATAACCATCAGGTTGTAATCGTTGCCGGCAATTGGCGTGACTATGCAAGATGGCACGATAAGCGATCCCAAGAACATGACCATGGTAATGACGCCACCAGCCTTGCCAACGTTTTGCGGAGCAATGTCGGGCAGAACCGACGGGTACATCATGCAGATTGGGTTGACTGTTCCATACAGGCAGCCTGCCAACAGGAAGAAGACGCACCTCAGAATGGTAACGTTGCAGTTCCATCCAATGAAAACCAAGGCTGCCGAGACAACCGGAATCAATATGCAGAGCAGCTTGGCGTGCTTGGATCTGGTGATGATTGGCGGAAGGGCAGTTCCTCCAACCACGGCTCCAATGGTTGCAAGAGACGCGATGAGTCCGGCCATGGTGGGCTCGGTTCCCCAAACCGTGACCAGCGCGGTAATGAGGAATCCGCTCAGCACGATGTTGAATCCGGTGTAGACAAGGCATGCCACTCCGGCAATCCAGAGGTTGCGGCTCTTCAGCACCTGCTTCACTCCGCCCTTCTGCGGCTCCACGTCTTCGTCTCCCTCAGACGGGCTGATTGCCCTATCGCGGCCAACGATTGCCCAAACAACCGTTAGGACGGCTTGCGCAATGGCGCTGGCTAGAAACGCCTGGTGAT
The DNA here is from genome assembly GCA_902796325.1 of uncultured Coriobacteriaceae bacterium. Lineage (GTDB taxonomy): Bacteria > Actinomycetota > Coriobacteriia > Coriobacteriales > CADBOM01 > CADBOM01. Next base: position 10,375 of record CADBOM010000180.1, on the reverse strand, counting down.
AGTCGGTGAACATGAGACCGGTTGTTGCCTGCGCAAACGCGATTCCCAACGTTCCGAGTGCCAGCATGATTGCAATTGCCAAGCTCACCTGCTTGGGCGGGAACCATGCGATTGCAAGCTTGGTGATGTTGGCGGTCATGATTGCTCCGGCAATTCCCATTAGCATCGACATGGCAAGAAGCCACCCGAAATCTGCAGCGAAGTACCTGCCAAATGCGCCGATCGTCGTGAGGATAAGGCCGATTAGCAGCACTTTCTTGATGCCGTATTTGTCGGCCAAGCTGCCTCCAACGAAGGCGATGGGAATTCCCACAGCCATGGTGGAAGACGTTACGAGGGCAAACTCCGAAGTGCCCATGCCAAAATCGGCCATCACGTTGACGGCGAAGAACGATGGCTGGAACTGGCCCATCGACACCAGGAAGGTGACCATTCCAAAGACCACCATGATTAGCCAGCGGTAGCCAGATGCTTTCTGCACGTTTGCTGTCATTTTTCTCCTACCATTGATTCCCCGAGAAGGCCGCAGTTGCACAAAATCCAACGCTCCAGCAGGCCATGCGAAGCTCACCATATGAAACAACCATATGGGGCCGACCATATGAAGCCCATTGTGGTTCCTTGGGCTACGTAGACAAGATTGCAACGAGCATTGTCACTAGTCCAAGCAGATGGAATTGGATGCATCGCTCAACCGAAGAAGAGAATGCAGCAAACGGGGAAAACCATAACTTCTCCTGAAGAAAAGTTAGCATATCCAAAAAATCAAGATTTCGAGCGGTGCCGCGTAATCCTTGAACGTCGGACAGTTTTTCGCAGATGAAATTTAAGCCCGTTTATCGGCTGCGATGCCAAATATTTGAACCTTGGCATTTTGTATCGATTGCCAACTGCAACATGGCCGCTTAGCCAAATTTGACAAACCCATTACCACCCGCTGCGACAACGTGGACTATGGCTTATGGCGTTAATCTGGTATTCCCACAGAAGCTCTTGACGGCACCGAACGAGAACCGTACGAACGCGGCAACACGGAGCAGTGCATGCGGAGCAAGGCAATACCGGGCCCAGTAATTTGCAAAACACTTCAAGCGAGGATGCTAGATTTGATCGAGGGAATGATAATAGCCGCCGCATGCGGCTTGGCAGTGGGGATACTCTCCGGCTTGCTGGGCATTGGCGGAGGCATAATCATCATCCCGCTCATGCGCCTTGGCTTTGGGGTCGATGGGCTAATTGCATCCGGCACCTCGCTTTTCGCCATCTTGCCCACATCGCTAAGCGGCGTCATAGGGCGCCTGCGCACCCATAGCATCAACATCAAAATCGGAGCTATGGTAGGACTTGGCGGAGTGGTGTTCTCCCCCATAGGATCTTATCTTTCCGAAATGGCAGGCGGAGCGGCCACCATGATTGCCGCTGCCATCGTGATTGCCTACACTGGTGCAAACATGATTCGCAAGGCCAGAAAGATGCCGAAGCTGGGAGGCAAGGCTGCGGAGTCGGCAACAGTTCCCGCCACAACCGAATCAGATGCCGTAGCCTCAACAGCCACCGCTACCTCCACGGCCCCCGCATCCTCCACGACAGCCGCGATCGATCAGAACGTCGCAAGCGCTGCCCCATCCGCTGCAGCCCCAGCCGCGAGCATCGAGGCCGAGAATTCGCAATACACCGACGCAATAAACTTCAAGATCAACGGAAAAAACGCTCTCAAGCTGCTTGCCACGGGAGCTATCGCGGGATTTCTCTCCGGGTTCATCGGGGTTGGCGGCGGATTCATCATCGTGCCGCTTCTAATGTGGCTGTTCAACTTCTCGTTCAAGGACGCATCGGGAGCATCACTCATGGCGCTGTGCATCCTCGCGGTTCCGGGAATCATCACGCATGGGCTGTATGGACACATCGACTACCTGCGTGGCCTCATGATAGTGATAGGAAGCATACCCGGCGCCTTCATCGGCACCGCGCTGCTAAAACACGTGCACGAGAGAACGCTGCGAATTGCCTTCGGGTTCCTGCTGTTCGCGGTTAGCGTCACCCTTGCTGTAAACGAATTCCCGGTTTAAACGGAATGGCGCGAAAGCAGGGCGAGGCGCACTGGCACGCCCAGCTGTTAGGCGTCCAGCTGTTAGTCGTGCACGACCCTGCATGTAACAAAAACGGCCCGCCGAAGCGAGCCGTTTTTTGTAGTTGATGCTTGGCCTTACGTCTTTCGCCACAGCCTGTGCGCCACTCCATGCAGCGTACGTCGCTCCATGCAGCGTTTGTCGCCAGCGCGACCTTCTAAACTTCCATCACGATGGGGATGATCATCGGACGGCGGCGGCAACGGTTCCACAGGAACTTCGACAGCGCATCGCGCACATCGCGATGAAGCGTGCGCGGATCCAGCCTGTAGTCGTGCGAAAGCTTCGAAAGCACTTCCTGAACCGCCGCTGTGGCGTCGTCCAAGAGCATGGCGTCGTCTCCACCGGTCACGCCGCGCATGATAACCTCCACGTCCTTGAGCGGGCGGCCGTTGCTCTTGCTAATCATGATCACGGCGGTTACCACGCCCTCGTTTGCAAGGGTCTTCCTGTCCTTGAGCACCACGGTCGAAACATCTCCAACCGAGAGTCCCTCAACAAACACAACTCCGCTGTCCACGGACTCGCCGCGGGTAATCTCGCCATTCACCATCTCCAGCGAGTCGCCGTTGTCCAAGATGAATATGTTCTTGCGGGGAATTCCAACAGCTTCCGCCAGCTCTGCATGGGCGCGCAGGTGCTGAGCCTCTCCGTGGATTGGCATGAAGTTCTTGGGCCTGCAAATGGACATCACGATCTTGAGCTCTTCTTGGCCGGCATGTCCCGAAACATGCACTCTAGCGCGGGATTTGTCATAGAAGTCCACGCCAATCTTCGAAAGCGCGTTCTTCACGCGGTTGACCGCCTTCTCGTTACCAGGCACAGGCGAAGCCGAGATGATCACGGTGTCGCCAGCCTCGATGTCGATGGTGCGGTGCTCGCCGTTGGCCATGCGGGTGAGAGCCGAGAGAGGCTCGCCCTGACTTCCGGTGCACAGAACCACCAGTTTGTCGCGCGGGACATCCTTGACCATGTAGGCATCCACGATGTCGTCGTCGTTGATGTCGAGATACCCCAGCTCGCGGGCAATCCTGGTGTTGGTTAGCATGGAGCGTCCGGTAACGGCAACCTTGCGGCCAGCCTTTACCGAGGCGTCGCAAATTTGCTGGATCCTGTGAATATGGCTTGCAAACGAGGCAACCACAACGCGCTGCTTGGCGTTGCCGATTATCTCGGTGAGAACCTTGCCAACCTCTGCCTCCGAGCGGGTGAACTCTGGGATGTTGGCATTGGTGGAGTCGGACATGAGGAGGTCGATCCCAATGTCCGCGAACCTCGACATTGCCCCGAAGTCGGTTTTCACGCCGTCGATCGGAGTTTGGTCGAGCTTGAAGTCTCCGGTATGCAGTACATTGCCAGCTGGAGTTTGGATGAACACGCCAAGAGCACCCGGAATCGAGTGGTTTACGCTGAAGAACTCGCACTCGAAAGCGCCGAGCTTGATCTTCTGCCCAGCGTGGATTTCCTGCATGTTCACATCTTTGAAGTGATGCTCTTCCAGCTTGCCCTCGATGAATCCCAAGGTGAGCTTGCTTCCATAAATCGACGTTTTCACGTCGAGGTCCTTCAGCAAGAACGGAATTGCACCCGTGTGGTCCTCATGGCCATGGGTGATGATCAAGCCACGGAGCTTATGCGAGTTCTCCAGTATATATGTGTAATCGGGAACCAAAAGGTCGATTCCCGGATAATCGTCATCGGGGAACATCATGCCGGCATCGACCACGACCATATCGTCGCCATACTCGAACACCGTCATGTTCTTGCCAATGCCGTCCAAGCCTCCCAGCGGGATGATCTTGAGCTTCTTGGGAGCCGCTTTCTTACGGCCAGAGTTAGAGCGCTTGCGCGGCGATGCAATACTTGCCGGCACGGCTACCGACTCGTTGCTCTTCCTGGAGTCTTGAACCACCTTGCTGCGAGACTTTTTCGTAGTTGTGGATTTAGACGCGCCGGCTTTGCCAGAGCGGACTTTCTTCTGTTCTGTCAAATCTTTCTCCTATTGGAGATGAGGGCGAGGCCCTGGCACTGCGACCGCTGCCATGGTTTCATGGCAACCACAGTCGAAGCACTAGGGCCAACCCGCATCTTCTCTTCTGTTAGATAAGGCCCGTGTCCTGCAGAACCTGCTTGAGTTCTGCGGTCTGCTCCTCGTTGGCCTCGATGAGCGGGAGCCTCAAACCTCCCACGGGGAATCCAACGAGTTCCAGAGCCTTCTTCACCATGATGGGGTTCGCGGTGATGAACAGCTCCTTCATAAGGGGCTGCAGCTTGATGTCGCACTGGACGGCCTTGGTGTGGTCGCCTGCCGCCTGTGCCTCCACCAGCTCTTTCATCATCTGCGGGGCAACATTTGCCGCGGTGGACACAACGCCCTCTCCGCCAAGTCCCATGATCGGGAGGGTGAGGGAGTCGTCGCCCGAATACACGTAGAACCCATCGGGTGCATTGTCGATTATTGTCTTGATCTGCTCGAGATTGCCCGACGCCTCTTTGATGGCAACGATGTTCTCAACGTCGTTTGCAAGGCGAAGCGTGGTCTCGGGCAGCATGTTTATGCCGGTTCGGCCAGGGATGTTGTACAGGAGCACCGGCACATCCACTGCTTCCGCGATGGTCCTGAAGTGACGATACAGGCCTTCCTGCGGAGGCTTGTTGTAGTAGGGCACGACCAGCATGATGGCCTCGACGCCCAGCTTCACAACTTCCTTGGCAAAGTTCACGGAGTCGTCGGTGCAGTTGTCTCCTGCATATGCGATGATCGGCGCCTTGTGGTCCACGGCCTCGATAACGGCCTTGAACAGGTCGACCTTCTGCGGGTAAAACACCGTTGGGCACTCGCCGGTGGTGGCGCAGATAAGGAGCGAATCGCATCCGCCATCCAGAAGGCGAAGTCCTAGCTGCTGGGCACGCGGCAGGTCGAGGTTAAGATCGGCATCGAACGGCGTGACCATAGCGGGAATGAGGCGCCCGAAGGGCGAGCGAACAGATTGAGTAGTCATCTAGTCCTCCATCATGAAGTTCTCGAGGCCAACGATAAGTCCAGACCTAGGGCCAACGTTCCTGATTGCCAGGAGCACTCCCGGCATGTACGAAACGCGGTCATGCGAAACATGCTTGATCGTTAGCGTTTGTCCCAATGAACCGAGTATAACCTCTTGGTTGGCAACGAAGCCATCGGAGCGAACGGAATGCACCGGAACACCATTCACGAGTGCTCCCCTGGCGCCCTCGCAACCATCGATTTCGGTTTCCTTGCCAGGAGAGGTGGTGGTGAAGTCCCTGGCCTCGGCAATCATGTTGGCGGTGCGCACGGCGGTACCGCTTGGAGAATCCGCCTTATGGTTGTGGTGGAACTCGATGATCTCGGCATCGGGGAAATACTTGGCGGCCATCTTTGCAAACTGCATCATGAGCACGGCGCCCGTGGTAAAGTTAGGTGCCACAAACAGTGTGCGTCCCTCGGGAATGAGCTTCTCAAGGCGGGCAAGCTCGTCATCCTTAAGGCCGGTGGTACCAACCACAACGTCGATGTTGTGGGCAAGGCCAACCTCGATGTTGTGAGCCACTGCCGACGGATGGGTGAAGTCCACCATCACATCTGGATTGGTTTCCTCGATTGCCTTTGCAAGGTCGTTATAAGCCGGGGCGAGCTCGGTGCCATCCTTGGCAACCACCTTCGAGCCCTCCTCTGCCCTAATATCTACTCCAGCAACTACCTCCATGTCGTCCTCGCCGTAAACAGCGTTTACCACGTTGTTTCCCATGGAGCCATTGCATCCGCTAACGAGCACCTTGATCATAGTTCGATCACATCCTTCAAAAGTTCCCTAACCTCTGCCTCTTCTGCCGAGCTAACAACCGCGATTGAAGGCCTCTGGACAAAAATTTGGCTTGCAACGCGGTTTATGTCTTCAACGGTCACGCGTTTGTAGTTCTCGATCGTCTGGTCGAGGGACAGAAGCGGAATGCCCACGGTGGCATTGCGGCCAATGCGCAGCATGCGAACCCTGGTTGCCTCCATGGAGAGGATGGTCTGGCCAACCGCCAGAGCTCGAACCCTGTCGAGCTCTTCCTGACCTATGCCTTCGCTTGCCATCTTCTCGAGCTCCGCAAGGGTAACCTGCACGACCTCGGGAAGATTCTCCAGCCTTGTCCCTGCATATATGCTAAACGACCCCACGCCCTCATATGGCGACGAACTGGCGTAAATCGAGTACACGAGGCCTCTTTTTTCGCGCACCTCCTGGAACAGGCGAGAAGACATTCCCCCGCCCAGCGCGGTATCCAGCAAGATGGCCGCATACCTGTCGTCGTGACCTGCCGGCAAGCCCTCCATTCCAATTAGGAGATTAGCCTGCTCGGTGTCCTTCTTCTCTGCCTTGAAGTAAGTGCGGCTGGCCTCTGGCTCGTAACCTCTAACAGTGCGCGGCTTTCCGCTCTGCATGCCGCCAAGGTACTTCTCGCAAAGCTCCACCAGCTTGGCGTGGTCCACGTTGCCGGCAACTGCCACCGTGCAATTTGCAGCATGGTAGTGCTTGTCGTGGTAGGCCATGAGGTCGTCGTGGGTAAACCCTCCAACGCTTTCGCGGGTGCCCAGCACGGGGCGACCTATGGTCTGGGTTGGGAACAGCTCGTCTCCCAAGATGTCGTACACGTAATCGTCGGGGGTGTCCTCCGACCTAGCGATTTCCTCGATCACCACCTTGCGCTCCGACTCCACCTCTTTGTCCGGGAAGGTGGAGTTGATCAGCATGTCGGCCAGAATCTCAAGCGACTGCTCAAGATAGGTGTCAACAAAGCGCGCGTAGAAGCAGGTGTATTCCTTGGAGGTGAAGGCGTTAAGCTCGGCGCCCATGCTGTCGAACTCCACCGAGATGTCGATGGGGGTGCGCGTTGGGGTGCCCTTGAACCTCATGTGCTCCATGAAGTGGCTCATTCCGGCCTCGTCGGGGGTTTCGTCCCTCGAGCCCACCCTGAACCAGATTCCCATGGTCATGGAGCGAACATCGGGCATGTTCTCCGACAACACGGTTACCCCGTTAGACAGAACGCTTTTTTGGTAAAACATGGCGCCTTGCCTTTCTCCTACAAACCCCGGCTGCGAATCTAAACGCAGCCGGGGTCCGGTTCGGTCTTTCTAATGTGTTGAGCACGCATACGGCTTACGTGCAGTTGCGCCAGCCGCATGCGGCGCATTGGTGCACGCGTGGTTGGGCAGCTAGCGCGCGGACGGATGAGCGTTCGGTGCGCATAGCCCGCGCATCGCGTGTGGTCCGCGCAACACGGGTGTCGTGCGCCGCGCCTGCTCGCCCTAAAGCCGCCTCAGCCGCTCGGCCCCAATTAGTGGCGACGACGGGGCTCTCCGCGACGTCCGCCGTTGCCATCGCCATCGTCGTGGCGGCGTCCACCATTGCCACCATTGCGATGGTCGTTGCGCCTACCGTTGTTGCGGTGGTCGCCCTCATCATCGCCATGGTCCTTGTGAATGGCCTCGGGCTTATCCAGCCTGTCCAGCGAAATCTTGCCCTTCTCGTCAATCTCGGTCACGATAACGTGAACCTCGTCGCCGATGTTGAGCATGTCCTCAACCTTGTCGATGCGGCCCTTGGCAATCTTGCTGATGTGCAGCAGGCCGTCCTTCGACGGGGTGAGGGAGATGAATGCTCCGAACGGCTGAATCGAGACCACCTTGCCGTAGTAATCCTCGCCAAGCTCGGGAACGCGCACGATGTCCTCGATCATCTTCTTGGCGTCCTCGCCACCGGTGTCGGGAGATGCGATGAAGATCGTTCCGTCTTCCTGGATGTCAATTTGAGCTCCGGTCTCCTCCTGGATACCGCGGATGACCTTTCCGCCAGAACCAATGACCTCGCGGATCTTGTCAACCGGAATGTGAATGGTGAGGATGCGCGGCGCGTACTCGCTAAGCTCCTTGCGGGGCTCGGGTATAGCCTCGAGCATTGCGCTCAGGATGAATGCGCGGCCCTTCTTGGCCTGCTCCAGTGCCTCGGCCAGAATCTCGACGGTGAGTCCCTTGGCCTTGTTGTCCATCTGAAGTGCGGTGATGCCCTTCTCGGTTCCGCAGACCTTGAAGTCCATGTCGCCGAGGAAGTCCTCGATGCCCTGGATGTCGGTGAGGATCGCGGTCTTGTCGCCCTCGTGGATGAGGCCCATTGCAACACCCGAAACCGGACGCTTCAGCGGCACGCCGGCATCCATCAGAGCCAGGCAGGAGCCGCAGGTAGAAGCCATCGACGAGGATCCGTTGGACTCCATGACCTCGGATACCACGCGGATGGTGTAGGGGAACTCCTCCTCATCGGGGATAACGTAGCGCAGAGCCCTCTCGGCCAGTGCACCATGACCAACCTCGCGGCGCTTGGGGCTGCCCATGCGGCCAACCTCTCCGGTGCAGTATGGCGGGAAGTTGTAATGGTGAATGTAGCGCTTGCCCTCCTGCGGGTCGATGGTGTCGAAGCGCTGCCACTCGTTGAGCATACCCAGGGTTGCAACGGACAGGACCTGTGTCTGTCCACGCTGGAACAGTCCGGAACCATGAACACGGGGCAGGTATCCGGCCTTGATGTACAGCGGGCGAATTTCGTCGGTCTTGCGGCCGTCAACGCGCTCGCCGGTCTCGATGATCATGGCGCGCATGGTCTTCTTCTCGAGAGCCTTGAACTGAGCAGCGATTTCGGTTGCCCACTCTGCCTGCTCGTCCTCGGTAAACGAGGCGATGACCTCTTCCTTCAGGGTTGCAACCTTGTCGGTGCGCGACTGCTTGTCGGCATCCTTCAGGGCCTTGTCCATCTGCTCGGCATATGCGAACACGCGGTCGTGAACCTCCTGGATTGGCGCGACGATCGGCCACTCCTTGGGCTCGGGGTTAACCTTGTCGATGAAGCGCTGCTGAGCCTCGCAGAACTCGGCGATCACCTTCTGGCCAAATGCGAAGGCCTCGATGATGTCCTCCTCGGGAATCTCTTCTCCGCCGCACTCGACCATCATGATGTACTCGGAGGTACCTGCAAGGGTGAGGTCGAGGTCGGACTCCTCCATCTCGGAGAACGTGGGGTTGACGATGAACTCCTTGGTGTCCCTGTTGCGGCCAATCTTAACGCCTGCAACCGGGCCCTCGAAAGGCGCTGCACCCACCATGAGTGCAGCGGAAGCGCCCATGATCGAGATGATGTCGGGTGCGTTTTCCTGATCTGCCACCAGTGGCATTGCAACAACGTGAACCTCGTTGCGGAATCCGTCTGGGAAAGCCGGGCGAATCGGACGGTCGATCATCCTGGCGGTAAGGGTTGCCTTCTCGGAAGGACGGCCCTCTCTCTTAAGATATCCGCCTGGGATTCTGCCCACTGCGTACATATGCTCGATGAAGTCTACGGTTAGGGGGAAGAAGTCGTAGTCCTTCTGCTCCTTGGAAACCACTGCCGACACGAACACCGTGGTGTCACCCTGGGTAACTACCACTGCGCCCGTGGCCTGCTTGGCCAGCTCGCCGGTAGAAAGCGTGTATTTCTTACCGTAAAGCTCGAAGGACTCTGTAATTTTCTCCATGTTCTTTCTATCCATTTCTCTTTTGGGGTGCCCTTTGCACCCAAACCTTCTTCGGGCTGCAAATTCGCGGTTGCTCTGGCGCCAACCTGGATGCTTTCGTTAGCTGCCGCGCCCTGCACATTGCAGGCGATCTTCGCAAACTTGCCTTGTTCCCACGATCGGGCAGCCACCTTAGCCGCCCCACCGCCAATTAAACATGAGGGGAACCAACCGGCTCCCCTCATGAAAACTCGCTTGCTTAGTGATTAGATGTTGTCCCTGATTCCAAGTTCCTTGATCAGCTCACGGTACTCGTTGATGTCCCTGTTCTTGATGTAGGTGAGAAGGCGACGACGCTTACCAACCAGCATCATCAGGCCGCGCCTGGTGTGATGGTCCTTCTTGTGAGTCTTGAGGTGCTCGGTGAGGTAACGAATCCTTGCAGTGAGAATTGCAACCTGGACCTCTGCGGATCCCGTGTCGTTCTCGTTCTTGCCAAACTTCTTTACGAGCTCGGCAGTCTGCTCCTTGCTGAGGGTCATGGAAAACCACCTTTCTGATATTCGCCTAAAGCTGGGTGAGCCGTTGGTGGTTGTTCGGCAGACGCAGCTATAGGTACTAAAACAACTTGATGAGTATAAACCCTGCCGGTAGCTGCATAAACGAGGTTTGGCAATAATTAAGGCAGACGGCAGCCG
>CADBOM010000179.1 GCA_902796325.1 uncultured Coriobacteriaceae bacterium | reverse complement strand
GAACGTGAGCTGGTCGCTTGAGGTGAGTCCGCTGATGTTGATGATTATCATGGCCGCACCAGGCAAAAGGATGCCAAACCAATAGGCACCGCGCTTGTTCTTCTTGTTGAATATCTGTGGCATGAGCTGGATCTTAGCCATTCCAGCGATGACTCTGGAAAGAGAGCTGAGGATGGTGTTCACAGTGCTGATGACGGCGAAGCAGGAAACTATGACCATCCAGTAAACTCCAACGGGGCCCAGCAATGCCGAGCCGAACAGCATGTGCGGCGAATTGCTCTCGGCAAGATCTCCCCATGGCGTGTAGTTGGCCATTCCAAGAACAACGATTATCTGCATGACCAGGATGAGCACAAGGGACCCGATCAATGCGATGGGCACCTGCTTCCTTGGATTTTTTGCGTATCTCGAAACCGGGATGATGTACTCGGCGCCTACGAACAGGAAGAATCCAAGTCCTAGAAGCGACATGATATCGGCCAGATCGGTGCTTACCGCCGCCGGCTGTTCCACAACCTCGCCGGTACCAAGTCCAAATATGCCGATGAATCCCATGACCACGAGCGAGATGATGAGGCCATAGGCAACCACGTCCTGAACCTTGGCGAAGATATCTATTCCCAAAAGGTTGACGACTATGAGGATTACGATGAGAGCAACGCTGAACACCACCGGCGGAACCGGAAGGTCTGGGAATGCCGTTAGTATGGAATTTCCGAACATTGCGGCCTCGACGCTACCGGCTGTGATGTTGCTAACGATATACCCACCGACGATAAGGACTAGCGACGCGAATGGCCCAAGACATGCCATGGTGTATTGAGCAAGTCCTCCGGTTAGGTTTGGCATCACTGCGTTGAGCTCCGCTATGCAGAGCACGGTGAAAATATTGAATATGCAGGCAATGACCATCGTTATGATGAATGGGGTTCCGATGGCTCCAGCTCCCTGTCCGAGCGACATCAGACAGGAGGATGCCACGACGAGGCCAACGCCAGTTGCAATCAAGCTTGGAAGTCCCAGGCTCTTGTGTTCCGTTTCTTCGGTGTCTGTCATGATTTCAACCTCCTCAATGCATGGAAATCATGCGGTTTTGCAAGTCGGCTATAAGCCGGCGATATGTCGGCAGCGAGACGCAGGTAGGTCGGCGATGAGCCGCATCCAAGTCGGCTATAAGCCGGCGATATGCCGGCAGCGAGACGCCGGTAGGTCGGCGCTAAACCGGCTATAAGCCGCCTCCAAGTCGGCGCGGCGACAGTGCTTCTCCGCTCCGATTTTCTTTGACGCGCCAGCGCGAATCGCTCGCCGCCCGTTTAGCTGAGCGCAGCCGAGTCTTCTTCGCCGGTGCGGATGCGAATGACCTTCGAAACTGGTGTGATCACGATCTTTCCGTCGCCGATATGCCCGGTGTAGAGTTCCTTCATGATGAGGTCCGTAACCTTTTCGACCTTCTCGTCCTCCACGAGGATCATGATGTACTGCTTGGGCAGAAGCTCCATCTGTTCGTGAACCTCAACCTCGTATTCCTGCGTTCCGTGCTGCACTCCGCAGCCTAGAGCCTGGATAGCGGTAATGCCGCTGACCCCCATGCCTGCAAGAGTTTTCTTGAGTGCGGAGAGTTTGTTCTGCGATGTGATGACTTCGATCTTCGAGATTCCCATGATTGTGTCCTTTCGTGTACGAAGCTATTTGGACTATTGAAACGCAGGTCGGGTGGCCAGCTCCTTATGAGAGCCATTTTCGAAAGCTCCTCGTGCGAGCCCCTTGCCAGCCACTTGTGAGAGCATGCGACCCGGCAACTGCGTGTGTTTGCTCGCGAGTCTGAGCGAGAGCGGCCATCGCTAAGCCAGATCCGGCACATCCCACAGATTGAGCTTCGTGCCAATGCCAAGCTCGACGGCCTTGCGATAGCACATGGTTCCCCAGGCGATGTCTTCCACCGGCATGCCTCCGATGTTGTAGATGGTGATTTCGTTGGGGTTTCTATGCACGGGCACGTTGCCGAGGATGATGTCGGCTATGTCATCGACGTTGACAGACGGCACTTTTCCTTCCGCCAGAAGGTCTTCCATGCGCAGCACCGGGTAATAGATGGAGTCGTATGCACCGGGTCCAAATTCCTCTTCCCACGACTCGTAGAGCTTCACGTTGTCGGCTACAACTCTTGCACGGTTCAGGAGGAAGTCGTCATCGACCCTGAGCGCCGCAGTCGTCTCAATCAGAGCACCGGGCTTGATCCACTCCTCGGCGATGTACGGATAAGTCATATGGTCGCCGGTTGCAACGGAAGTGGCGATGGACACGATGTCGCAATCGCGCACCGCGTCCTCGATGCTATCCACCTCAAATGCTTCGACACTTGGATAGTTCTCGTGAACGTATTGGATGAACGAAT
>CADBOM010000178.1 GCA_902796325.1 uncultured Coriobacteriaceae bacterium | reverse complement strand
TACTTGGTGGGTATCGGCACACAAACAGCACCGAGCTTCGATATGGCATATAAGGCAACCACAAACTCGAGGTCTGCGTGCATGAGAAGAGCGATGAGCGAACCGTGCCCAAGGCCCTTCTCGGAAGCAAGGTAAGCAGCAAGATCATCCGTCAGGGAGAGGAGACGCTCGTAAGTCGTTGGACGTCCCCAGTCATCAACAACTGCTGTAGCTTGGGGATTAGAGGAAGCTGATTGCACGAGCTGATGGTAAAGACTAGGTGCCATGTCATCGAAGGCGTACATCGTTCTGCCTGATACGGAATGTGTCGACATTCCTCGCTGAAGCGTCATGCTCCAGCAATCCTTCCCGGATATCATCGTTGACCACCTCCAAGATGCATTGGTGTTCCTGCAATCCACTTCCAAAGACCTGCGAGCATAGACGGGCTAGTCCGTTGCCTCAAGCGTCTCAGTACCGAATTGGTAGCGGTTGGACGATCCAAACAACCTCATGTAGTGCCTGAGCCAATCGGAAGCCTTGCTCTCAACGGCACGAGAGAGAAGCATGTAGTCGGGCCTCTCCTCGGTGGCAAGCTCTTCGCGCAAGCCGCGAACGTACGCGGCAGAATAGTCAGTCCAAAGGTTTACCTTGTTTATGCCGCCATCGACGGCCTTCTTGAAGTTCTCGTCCCCCGAGCCAGATCCACCATGCAAAACCAACGGATAGTTTCCAACCGCATGCTTGAGCTCCTTCAGGCGCTCAAAGTCTAGTTTGGGAACAAAGTCTTTAGGGTAGTTGCCATGTGCGGTCCCAATGGCAACGGCCAGGGCATCGCACCCGGTCCTCTCGATGAATTCGACGGCCATGTCCACATTTGTGTACATGTCCGCACTGCGGCCGTCACCAGCCGCAGCCTGTCCGACGTGCCCAAGCTCCGCCTCGACACTCACTCCATGGGCGTGGGCGAGAGAGACTATCTGAGACACGCGGCGAACGTTCTCCTCAAACGGAAGGCTTGAGGAGTCAACCATGACTGACGTATAGCCAGCCTTAATGCACCGGCAAATGTCCTCGAACTCGATTCCATGATCAAGTTGAAGGGCAACGGGCACGTCGAGGGGTTCTGCAGCAGCGCGCACCATTGCAGCAGCAACCTCTGGGGCAATGTGCATGTTCATCTGCCTCGGCGAAATGTCGATAAGGACGGCAGAGTGCTCCTCCTGCGCTGCCATGAGAGCGGCCCTTACGGTATTGAAGTCCGGGCAGTTGGGAGCTGGAACAGCATAGTTGTTAGTGCTCGCATGCTTGAGCATTTCGCTAACTGAGACGTACATGGAATAATCCTTCCGATGTTTGAGCCAGCCTGTCTCTCCGGCTGTACACCAGCGAATGTGGGAATGCCCTGAAAGAATGGAGGCGCCCGCAGGCGCCTCCATAACATCGCTCTTGGTTAACCCAACAGCTTGTCGAGGACACCGTTCTGTCCCATCTCCTGCTCTTCTGCAACAGGCTTGCGAAGGAGGAAATACAGGACACCAGTAACCATTGCGCCGATGAACCAGAACAGAACGAACTGAAGCGGGTTACTCATAAGGGCAATTACGAACACACCACCGTGAGGGGAGGGGGACTCGAGGCCGGCCATGCCCGCCAGGCCACCGGAAATCGCACCGCCAATCATGCAGGGAACGAGGCAGCGCCAGGTGTCCTGCACCAGGAACGGAATGACATACTCCTGGATGTAGCAGCACGCGAGGACAATGCCGGAGATGGTGGTATCGCGCTCCTGCTGGGTAAACTTCTTCTTGCCCGTGAAGCGATCGATAATCTGCGCGATGCAAATGCCAAGCGGGTTCTGCATGCCGCCACACATCTTGCAGGCGGTAGGACCATAAATGCCGTCAGCATTGAGACCGTTGGTCACGAGGGCAACTGCCTTAGAGATGGGGCCGCCCTGGTCAATCGACATGCCAGCGCCAATAGCAGCGCCAAAGACAAAGCCGCCAACACCCTGCAGGTTGGTGAGAGCAGAGGTGATAATCCCCATAAGCCAGCTAATGGGCACACCAATCACATACCACATAAGCAGAGACGTCGCCGCAGTCGCCACAACGGGAATGATCAGAATTGGGAAAATCGACTGAAGCGAATCGGGCACGTTCTTAGAGAGCCCTTTCAGCCATATGACAAGATACCCAGCGATGATGCCGCCGAGAACTGCACCAAGGAAGCCGGCCTTAATGGTGTTGGAAATGACGCCGACGGCAAAACCTGGAGCAAGACCGGGCTTATCAGCCATCGCATATGCAATGTAGGCGCCGATGATGGGAACGCAAACGTTAAAGATGGCGCTACCGATGGCATACACGACCATTGCCGGCGTGTACTCGGTGTAGGCAAGGCCCGCCATCTCATTACCAACGTTATATCCCCCCATTGCCTTCGCGATGCCCCAGAGCACACCGCCGCCAACGATAAAGGGAATCATATAAGAGATGCCAGTCAACACTGCGTCCCACACAAACGCACCTTGAGACTGCTTCTTGGCACCCTTGCGCTGAATCTCGGCCATCTAGCCAATCGCCTCCAATAGCTCCGCCACGACTTCCGCGGCCTTGTCCTTTGTCATGACTTCCTTGGTCTTGCAGCTAAGCGTGGGAACCGGATCAAAGCGCTCCTTGCCCTTGATCTTGACGTCTGCGGCGACGATTGCACCGTCCGCACGAGCAATGTCCTCGTCAGTAATGACATGCTCGGCACCAGTTGCCCCTTGGGTCTCAATCTTTGCCTCACAGCCAGCCTCCTCCAGAGCCGCGCGAAGAGAGTCTGCTGCCATGAAGGTATGCGCAATGCCAATCTGACAAGCGGTGACGCCCACGATGTACTTCTTCTTTGCCATCTGTCTTTCCTCCTCTCCCGTAACACTCGTGCTTGAACATCCCTCATGCGCTTGCGTTTGTGCCGACCATTAATGGACGGCCTCGCATGGCTGAATCATATTTCCTTCACAGTATTTGAGGGCTGAAATCCCCTATTTGGTATTGCTTACATGTTTTCACCATTATTTGTTCTTATTTTTGTTCTGATTTTTAAATTCTAACGTGATTATTGTAGGGTTTGTTCATATTTTCTTCATATTTATGGCTATCTAACGTCTTCTTGATGGGCAACGCACTTAGAATGCAGACACATGGAGTTCAGAATCCTCGGAAGGAGATAGTAGTGAGGGTCGAGAAACAAGTTTCTGACACGAGCTTCGCGGTGAACAACGATGTCGTCATCCATCTGCTGCTGATATTCATGGGTGTATGTATTCTGGTCGCAGCATTCCTCGCGGCAACGCAAGATTTGCCCTTCGCGCCTAACCCGATTCTCATGAGGTACACCACGGGCTATCTGGGCATACCGTTTGCAATTCTCTTCATCGCATACAACGTCCACAGAATCGTGAATCGACACAATGCCATCCTCATTGATGAAAACGGCGTGACCGACCACACGACATCGTTCTCTGCGGGATTCATCGCTTGGGATGACATCAAGGAGGTCTACCTTCTCCGCCTTCACGACGATGACTACATGTGCGTGGTCCCTGCCGATTTCGACACCTGGTATGCAACGCTCAACAAGCGTCAGCAGCGCCTCGCCAAGGCGAACATGGACGCGGGCTTTGCGCCCATTCGAATCCAGTTCAAGAAGGTAACCGAGAAGGTCAAGTCAAAAGAGGGCGTTGCCTTTTGCAAGAAGATTCAGCCTAAAAAGGTCTCACGTGTCAGAAAGCCAAAATACTAATGCAGGAAGCTTTTCTTAAGGTTCTATCGTTTGCCATCGTTATCTGCATAGGCATCGTCTTCTCCAAACTTGGTTCTCTCGGTGACGGTGCGGGACGGCTCATTTCCAAGGTCGTGTTCAACCTCACTCTGCCCTGCGCCATCGTAAGTGCCTTTGGATCTGCCGAGTTTCACGCAGAGCTACTTGGGCTAGTGGCTCTTGGTCTAGCAGTAACCGTCCTCCAGTTCTTCCTGTCCCTTTTTATCTATCGGTCCTTGGACAAGAAGGAGCTCACATATCAGCTCTCAAACGTCACTGGTTACAACATTGGGTGCTTCGCGCTCGCGTTTATCCAAGAGTTCTTTCCTCCGTCGGCAGTTATTGCAGCATGCCTCTTTGATGCGGGAAACGCACTCATGGGAACCGGGGGGACCCTTGCGCTGATAAAGTCCTTAGTTCTTGGTGAAGAACACCAGGACAAGTGCAAAGTCTTCGCAAAGACACTATTCTCTTCTGCCGCCTTTGACGCTTATGTGATACTCATCATCCTGGGAATACTTGGTATCAAGATTCCAGGCGAAATCATTCAGCTCATCTCACCCATGGCAAATGCGAACGCCTTTCTCTCCATGCTTATGATTGGCCTCATGTTCAAGCCATGCGCTGATTCCGCCGGACGGCGAGAGCTCAATAGACTCCTCACCTGGCGCTATGCATGTGCCGTGCTACTATCATTTTCAGTCTTTCCGCTCCTGCCCATAGGCGATGAGGTTCGCGCTGTCCTTACGATTTTGGCGTGGGCACCCATGCCTTCCACCGGGCCGGTGTATACGCTTTGGTGCGGCGGGAACGAGGGATTGGCAAGCATGGCGAACGCAATCAGCGTTCTAGTTGGTATCGTAGCGGTCACGATTATCATTACTTCGACGGGGGCCCTCGGTTGAACATTCTCTGCTTTGGTGAACCCCTCATAAGACTTGCAACCACAGGCTATGAGCGTCTTGAGGACGCCCATAATCTCGAGGTCACCTACGGTGGCGGTGAGACAGTCGTTGCGGCATCTTTGGCGTCCCAGGGAGAAAACGTTGCCTTTGCTTCAAAGGTTTCAGCAAACAGACTGGGCACCAATTCCCTCATGATGCTTGCGCGCTGTGGGGTCGACACCTCGCGCGTACTCAGATCAAACGAGCGCATGGGGCTCTACTACTCCGAACGCGGCCGCTCAATAAGACCTTCTATTGTCACATACGACCGCAGTGGCACAGCCATGGCCATGGCATCCCACACCGATTTCGATTGGGACCGCATGCTCAATGGCGTCGATCTGTTCTTCTTCTCCGGCGTAACTCCGGCCATCTCGGAGGAGATGTACACGGCATGTAAGGAGGGCCTCTACGCATGCCGCGGCCGTGGAATACACGTCGTGTGTGACCTCAACTACCGCAGTACGATGCTGGAGCCAAGCGTTGCCCTAGAGCGCATGCACCAGCTGCTGCCCAACATTGACGAACTCATTGCCTCGGAAGACGATATCCTCTCGATAACGAGCGCAAGCATCTCAAGGGGCGAGACCTTTGACTACTGCCACACCAAGCTCAAGGGACTGTTCCTTGATTATCCACTCCGTGAGGCATGTTTCGTCGTTAGACAGAGCGACCGCTATGACTTTGGCAGCTTCCGAGGCGCACTGATCACCCGCGATGGAGAGTATCTCTCCAAGACCCAGAGGGCTGCAATAACGGACCTCTCGAGTAGCGGAAGCATCTTTGCTGCGAGCATGGTTCACGCACAGTGCTGCAAGTGGGATCCACAGTTCTGCATCGATTACGCAACCATGGCAAGCGCCTACAAGGCAACCGTCGCAGGAGACCTTTGCTTTGCCACCGAGACCGAGCTGGCCAGCCTCCTGGCAGATACCGCCCAGCCCTCAATCCGACAGTAACCCTACCGACACAAATCGGTCCCCACTGCCCCCGAGGTCCTACTCGCTCCTGAGCGCCTCGACCGGGTCTTCGCGCGAAGCCTTTGCCGCCGGAATGAGGCCGGCGATGAAGGTGAGCGCCACGG
>CADBOM010000177.1 GCA_902796325.1 uncultured Coriobacteriaceae bacterium | reverse complement strand
TGGCAACCAGCATGTCTATGGCATCTAGTGCATATGCTCCGCTAACGCCGCCGCATACGATTCCGAGGCGGGCTCCACTGGATGCGTCGCAGGTTGTGCTGGCTCCAGCATCGCTGTTGGATGCGCTGACTGAGGCCACTGCACTTGCTTCGGCCGCTGCCGCACTGGCTTCCGTCCCTTTGTAGCGGATGACTGGATTAAAGCTTCCTTCCGAAAACTCGGAAGTCATTTCTGCCAGACGCTTGTTAATCTCGGCATGAGCTGCATAGGAGCGCTTGGGGAATATCACCCACTTTGGATCCTTGACGAATCCCTCTTCTGGAATCGGTCGAGCGACAGTCTCCTCCGGAACATCGAAGAACGTGCTGGCGTGGTTCACGCGAGTTGTCGGGCGCACGATTACGGGAGTTCCGTACTTTTCCGAGATGTCGAACGCGGCTTTCATCATCTTGTAGCCCTCATCGGGCGATGATGGGTCGAGTACTGGTACCTTTGCGAAGTTCGCGAAGCGACGCGTGTCCTGCTCGGTTTGGCTGGATATTGGGCCGGGGTCGTCGGATACAAATAGCACAAATCCGCCTTTTATTCCCACGTAGTTCAGGCTCATCAGGGCATCTGCCGCAACATTGAGACCCATCTGCTTGCAAGTGAACAGGGTTCTGGCTCCGCATAGCGACGCCCCAGCCAGCATCTCGAGAGCCGACTTCTCGTTTGTGGACCATTCGACGTGCACTCCGCGGGCAATTCCCTGAGCATGCAGCTTGGCCACCGTTTCCACCAGTTCGCTAGATGGGGTGCCGGGATATCCGGCAACGACGTTGACTCCAGCCTCAAGGGCTGCCCAGGCGAACGCCTCGTTACCCATGAGCAATCTGCTTGGCATGTGCCGATTCCTTCCTTGTTGATTTTTGGGATGGCCTTCGCGGGCATGATGGCCATCGATGGGGCTCGGCAAAATGGTGCCGTGGGCCCTCTGCTTTTCGTGAGAGTATTCTAGCATCCCTGCTGTTATCTTACGTTCCGCTGCTGCAGCACGCTGATAATGTCCGCGTTCGCGATTGTTTTGCGCATGTTGGAGGGTTCGTGACAGCTAGCGGGTTTGCGTTCGACCAGCTTACGCTCGAGCATAATTGCGCCTGCCAGCAAGCTCGCATGTGCTCATTAGCAGGTGCTTTCCCCTCTGTCGAATGACAAAAGGCGCTGGTACGTGGCACTTTCCTTTGCCAGATGCTGGGGTGTACCATCTTCTGCAATCGTGCCGTCGTGAATGAGCAGCACTCGGTCGAATCGGTCGATGCCCAGCAAATGATGCGTGACCATCACCACGGTGCGGTTCTCGAGCACCGACAACATGGTGCTCAGAAGCTTGGATTCGGTTATCGGGTCAAGTCCGGCCGTGGGCTCGTCGAGAAGCACTATAGGGGAATTTTGCAGCAAGATTCGCGCGAGGGCTATTCGCTGCCGCTCTCCACCGCTAAAGCGGAGGCCCGCTTCGTTTGCCACGGTATCGAGCCCCTGGGGCAGGGTTTTGAGAAGTTCATCCAAACCGGCTAGCTCGAGAGCTCTCTTGCATTCGTCGTCCGTTGCCTGCGAATCTGCAACGCGCAGGTTACCTCTGAGCGTGCGGTTGAACACATAGGGCTCCTGCTCCAGTACGCCAATGCGTTTGCATGCGTCCTTGCCAAGGCTAATGCTTGGGATACTGTTGACTAGCACTTGACCATGCGTAGGAGCGAGGCTTCCCTCTATGAGTTCGAGCAGCGTGGATTTGCCGGAGCCCGATGGTCCAAGAATCGCAACATGTTGGCCGGATGGAATGTCGAGCTGGTCGATGCGCAGAAGCTCCGGTTGTTTAGGATACGAGAATCGCAGGTCGGAAATGCGGATTGCGAGCTCCGTTGAGGGCCGAGCTGCGGACATGGATACTGCTAATCCAGACTCTGCGCTCGCTATTGTGCTCGTGTGTTGTGCGGGCTCCTCGCCGTCCTCACCGGCCTTCACATCGGCCCCGTTATTCTCGCTAGGCTCATCATCAACGTGTGGAAGCGAGTTCAGGTGCTCGACGCTCGTCATGTGGTCGGCTGCGTTTAGCAGGGTCCCGGCTGCTGGTCCAAATGCTTCGAACAGGGGGAAGAATCCCAAGGCGAATGCTGCCACCCAGTCGGCTGCTCGCGAGAGATCGCCCTGCATTGCAGCGGCTTGGCTTGGATTTGCGAAAAACCCGCACGCCCATGCGATTAGCCATGTTGCAAGCCCGGCAAATATCAGTCCCGAGACTAGGTCGCGTCGTGCGGCATGCTTTCCCTGACTGCGATGGGTTTGAGCGAGTGCGGTGTGCTTATCCATGATGGATTCCACGAAGTCATCGCGACGACCCGAGTGATTCCAGTCCGCGATACCGGAGACCGCATCGTACGCAACCTGGTATGTTTCCAGGCGCTGGTTTCCGGCGCGCATGCGCTCGGCGCCCTTCATGGCAACTGACACAAGCGGCACCAGCAGGCACATGGCACCCAGGCCAACGAGCATTCCCACCCCCATGACTGGGGAGCAAATTCCCAGGAGAACACTTACGATTAGCCATGTCGCCCAGCATATTGCAGTGGGGAAGATGCACCGTAGATAGAGGTTTTGGATATGCGCGACATCGGAGTCCACGAGCCCCAGCACCTCTCCCAATCGCTTGGCTCCTGCGCGTCCCTTCGATCCAGCGTCGAGGCTATGGAATAGCTTGAGCCGGAGGTCGGAGGTCATGCGCAGAACCCAGTCGTGGCTCGCCAACCGCTCAAAGTAGCTGAGAAACGGCTTGCCTATGGCGAATATCTGCACTATGGCGAGGGGTACGAATATTGCGAACACGCCCTCGGCTGGTTGCTCGGCGGATATGCTGATGAGGTATCCGGCAGAGAACATGAGCGCAACCGCGAAGACCAAGGCGGCAAGTCCCAGTCCGAGCGACGCCCACAGAACTCGCTTATATTGCGAGAAGAACGGGCGCACCCAGGTGTCCGACCTCCAGGTGCGGCGCATGCGGCCGAGCAGGGAATCGCGTTGCGGGTTTGGCTGGGAATCGTCTTGCCGGCTTTTGTCGATTTGGGGTTGCGGTGCCGAGGAGGCCTGTGCCGACGGGGATACATGCGGCGCCGGATCCGGGGAGACCTGGGGTGCTGGAGCCGGGGATGCGTGCGGCGCCGGCTCCAGGGATGCAGCACGAACTTCTCCAGTCACTGAATAGTTCTCACGCATTGCTATCACCCCCGCCCCTCAAGCTCTCTGATAAGCGCGCGTACTCGCCTCCGGCATTCGCAAGCTCGTTCTGACGCAGCTGCTGTACCACCTGGCCGTTGTCCATGACCAGAATCTCGTCCATATTTGCCGTCCAGTGCAACCTGTGCGTGGCAAAGATCACAAGCCGCCCCGAGAACAGCGGCAGCATCTGCTCTTTAAGGGCCAATTCTGTCTCGATATCGAGATGAGCGGTGGGCTCATCGAATACCAGAACATCTCGGCGCGGATCCACCAGGGCTCGAGCAAGTACGATTCGGTGCGATTGCCCTCCGGAAAGCTGTCTGCTACCCTCGCCCAGCATGGTGTCCAGACCCTGCTGCAAGGTGCTTTTGAGCTGTCCCAGCCCAACCTTCTCGAGTGCATCGGAAATTTCGATGTCCGAGGCTTCGGGTCTATAGAACGCCACGTTATCGCGCAGGGTTGCGTTGAAGATATGCGGTTCCTGCGGAATGTATGCCACGCGTTCGAGCCATTCCGGGCATGCGAGGCTCTGATAGGACTTTCCGTTTACAATGATCTGTCCGCTTGATGGCGTGTCGAATCCAGCAAGAATGCGTGCGAGAGTGGTCTTGCCTGCCCCGGATGTTCCTATCAGGCCGACGCTCTCTTGCCCCGCGATGCTGAGGCACACGTTATGCAGGGCGGGGGAGCTGTCGGAGGTGGGGGAGTTGGGAGTGCCGACGACGGCAGCTGAGCTGGCGGCGGTAGAGCTGTCATCGGCGGGGGAGCTGGCGGCGCTACCAACGGCATAGGTAGCATCATCGCCGTAAGCGAAACTTACGTCGACGAGCTCCAAGCTCTTGATTGGGTCTGCCAGCTCTGGATGGCTGGCGGGAATCTCAGCTGGAGCGTCAGCGAGCATGGCGTTGATTGCCGCAAGCTGGTTCTTTCCCTCCAGAGTGGCGTGATAGTCTGCGCTGTAACGGCGGAGCACTGCAAAAAACTCGGCCACTATTACTAGCACGGCAAGCGCGTTGCCAAGCCACATCCACCCCGCCATGAGGCGAAACCCCAGCATGATCGACACTGCTGCCAGCGCAAACGTACGAAACAGATCCAGCACCAAGCTCGAGAGCATCGCAGTCTTTAGCGTGGAGTTGGTGGCAATGCGAAAACGTTCGCTTACCGCGTACACCTTCTGGGCTTGCTCTTCGGTGCTGCCGAGAAGCTGGAACGTGCGCATTCCGCGGAGCGTGTCCACGAAGTAGTTCGAAAGCCTCTCGTAACCCCTATGTTGACGGTTGGCCTTCTCCTTGGTCATGCTACCCAACAGACGCATGAAGAAGATCACGCACGGAAACACCACCGCTACTATCAGAGCGCTCAGCCAGTCGAATGAGAGCAGCGCTACCACCAGCAGCACTCCCTCTACCATGAGGTCGATGGTTTTGGGAAGCACGCCCTCTATATACGACCTGATTGCATCTATGCCTTCTACCAGCGCAGATGCCGTTGCTCCAGTTCCATGACGGCTAACGAACCTGGGGCCGCCGTCGTAGATTGTCTCTGCCAGCTTGCGTGCGATTTCCTGCGACCTCGCGCCTGCGAATTTCTGCATGCCGCGGGTTCGGGCGAACTTCACGAGCTGTTCTCCAGCAAAGCATCCGCCTATGAGGAGGATGTAGGGTAATGCGGGTTCGAGCTCTCCTGCTTCCCAGACAATCGCCACCGAGAATCCAACTCCCATGGCCATGCCGGCTACGAGCAGCCCCTGTGCAACTGCTGC
>CADBOM010000176.1 GCA_902796325.1 uncultured Coriobacteriaceae bacterium | reverse complement strand
TACTGGTCGAAGCGTCCGCAGGAGCTGATATCTCCGATGCCATCGAGGAAGATCTCCTGGATGTAGATGAGCACCATGTTGCATGCCTCGCGGAAGTGGCGGGCAGGATGCTCGGCGGTCCAGTCCAGACCATCTGCCATCTCGAGGAGCTCCTTCTTGCGGGCCTCGTCGGTGGTCTGCTCTGCCTTCTCCCTGCATGCGTCTGCATAGTGGTGGTGAAGGGCAATCATACCGTCGCAGATGTCCACGACTCCGGTGTAGAACATGTACTTGTCGGTGTCGTCGCCCATGAGGTCGTTGTAGTGGGCCTCAAGCCAGTCCTGTGCCTGTTTGCGCACGGCGCCATAACCGGTGTTCACGAGGTGCTGGTATCCGGGGGTGTGGTGTCCAGCGGGGAGCATGATGATGGGGTAGTCACCGCAGGGGGATCCTCCCACTTCCTGGATCTCGCGGTAGCCAGCCGGCACAACGGGATCGATGATGGCGTTCATGCTCTTGTCTTTCCAGTACTCGCTGAACTCCAGGAACTTCTCGTAATCCTCTTTCTTGCAAGCCATCTTGCACTCGGCGTCATCGGGGTTGTGATAGTAGCCGTCGTCGCGAAGCGTCCAGCGGCCGGACATAACTCCCATGATCGGGCCGAAGCCTGCGCCCCAGAACGGGTTCTGGGAATTTCCGCAGAACTCGCGTCCCATGTTGAAGGCCAGCATCTCGAAGTCCTCGACGCGGCACTTGCGTCCTGCGAGTGCGGCCTTGAGCCTCTTCGAATGCTTCATGTAGGGGAGCATGGATCCAAGCTCCTTGTCGGCTGCGGTTATCAGCTCGGCGTTCTCGGCATCGACTGTGATCGTCCTATCCCTGATTTTCTCGCGCATTTCCCACATGCGGTCGGATACGGGCTGGGCTACATAATCGTAGCTGTCGAAATCGAAATCCATCGTTTCTCCTTTCGAGATTCTTGGCATCGTGGGCTGCAAGGCCCAAAAAGATTTCTAATCACAATGATAGTTGTGAGCCAATCAAATTTAAGCATATATTAAAAAATCGCTTTGGGCCGCGAACATTTGCAATCATCCATTGCAAATTCTTATCAACAGCGAATTTTGAGCGAGTGAATTTGTTTCGTTGTAGTGCAGATTTGCGTGCTGAGGATTCGACGAACGTCGCGTGGCATGTGGCGGCACATGCCGTGGCTGCCGCATGCTTACTGCGCCGTGCTGGATGCGGAGCCAGCGCTGGTTCCGGATGAGCTTGATCCTGTGCCAGATGTGCCCGATCCGCTTCCAGAGGATGTTCCAGAAGAACCACCCGTACCGCTGGTGCCGCCACCTTGGGTGCCAGACGATGAGCCACCGCTAGACGAAGGTCCGCTCGAAGATCCTCCGCTCTCGGTGCTGCTGCTAGATGCCGATGACGATTCCTGGCCGGACTGAGAGCCAGAGGTGCTACCCGACGTTCCCGTGGATTCCGATTGCGTTCCGGTAGCTTGCGAGCCCGATACCGTGGCATTCTGGTTTTCGCTGTTCTGGGAGTCCGCCGCTCCATTATCGGTTGAATCGGAGCTGGAGCTCTCGGTGGTCTGGACCACGGTTGGGATGGTCACGACCTTCTCGCCAATTCCGTTGCCCGCTGTTAGCACCTGGATGGCGCCGTATGAGATGGCTACCGCGGCTATTCCAGAAATCAGCGTGACCAAGATGATCTTGGCCAGCGTTCTCCTGCGGCTTAGCTTGGAGCTTTCGGCTGCCACCGCTGCCGATGAGTTGCGCGAATAGTCGCTCACGCTCTGGGATGATCTCCAGTCTTGCTGGCCTCGCATGGGCATGGACTGAGCTTGCGGGTTGTGGAGTGCTTGCGAACCGTAGGTCGATCGGGCTCCGTATGCGCCCTGGCCGTCCAAGCCATTGGTGGCGTTTGCAACATGCGCGCCGAGTGGCTGCTGGCTGACGTATCCGCCGGGCTCTCCCTGGAAACCGCTTCGGTTGACTGATTGGCCAAACTGGTCCTGATAGCCACCTTGTTCCGGCTGCTCAGACTGGATGTTCTCCTTGATTTTCTTTGCAGGTCTCGACAGGATGTTCTTGTAGATTTGCGCCGACACCGTGGACACAACCGATGCCGCCACGACTCCGATGATCGACCCAGCCACGCCTATCTGGGCGGAGAACATCATCGATGTGAGCGCAGCCAATGCGGTCGCAATCACCTGCACAACCGAGATGTTGGAGAAAAGCCATGGCTTGTTGTCGCTTTTCTCCTGCTGCTGGGGCTGGTAACGGGGTTGCGAAACCTGGGTTTCAGTTGCTTGGAATCTGTACGCGCCGGCTGCTTGGGAGCCGTACGTGCTGTTCGCGCCGTACGCATTCCTTGGAGCGTAATCGGGCTGGCTCCGCCGGTCTTCGTAAGGATTTGAAAATTGCGTTTGGTTGGTGCTTCTCGTCATGAATCTTGTCTCCTTCGATTCAACCGTAAGAAGACATTATGAAGGCGAGCTGAAGATACACGTTAAAACAATTGAGCGGTTGCAGAATCTACGTGGATTCCACTTGGCTGCCCGCTTTGGAAGTTCGTACTTTGGAGCTGCAAAGTGTGCGTAAACATAGCTGCGGAACACCCGCGACCTCTACTTCTTCCGGCCAGATTTCTTGGCCTTCCTGTTCTTTATGTTCTGCACCGTTCCCTCCATTCCAAGGGGCGCGTATTCCACGGAATCGATGTTGTCAGGCAGGTAATTTACCAATCCCAGCTGGGCCGTCTGCTCAACATGAGCGGGCATCGGGCCGGGGGTTGCCTCGACGCCCAGAACCTTTGCCCCCTTGCTGACGAGGCGTGCCTCGTAGCCGCTGACCGGGTCGTCTGCGAACACCTCGCGAGCATCGTCGGTGTTGCAGATGATGCGGTATCCGGCTAGTTCGAATTGCGTAAGCGAGAAATCGCGCAATGGCTGACTGTCTGTTTTCAATCGGATGGTTCCGCCCGGGGCCAGGAACCTGCAGTATTCCATGAACCTGTCGAGCAGCACCAGCCTAAGATGCGCATCCTTTTTCCTTGGGAACGGGGTGGGGAAGTTGAGGTAGATGGTCTGCACCTCTGAGTTTCCAAACATGTAGACGATGTCGTCTCCATGGGCGGGAACGACGAGCGCGTTGCGAAGGCCCTTCTCATGTATGAGTTTGGCCGTGCAGGCGATGGTCACGGGGTTGTTGTCTATGCCGATGAAGAGCGTGCCCGGGTGCAGGGCAGCGGACTTCACAAGAAATGCTCCCTTGCCGCAGCCAAGGTCTATCTTCACGGAATCGAACCTGGTGCTGGTTGGGGCGCTTGGCGAGGCACCATCCGGGACGCTTGGCGAGGCGCCATCCGGGACGCTTGGCGAGGTGCCAGCCGGGGAGCTTGACGGGGTGCTCTGCGCTGCGTCCGATGCGCCCTTCGCGAGCACGGTGCCGAACTCTCTCCAAGACCCGGCATGTTCGCAAGGGTCGGCGATGATAACTCTCGAGTATGTATCAAGCCTTTCCCTTAGCACGAAGTTTTTGGGGAGCCTGGTGTGCTGCCCGTGGGCCGACCTCTTGTCGTTTTCGGGCACGTTC
>CADBOM010000175.1 GCA_902796325.1 uncultured Coriobacteriaceae bacterium | reverse complement strand
ATGATTTGATGGCCGTCCTTCGGGGCGGCGTTTTTAATACATTGAGAGTGCGCGCTCACGGAGTGCAAGCCTCAATGCATGGCAGTGCGCCCACGCGCCGAGCCGCAGCAGCGCACCCACGCTCCGCGTCGTGCCATTGCACCGCGCCCACGCTCCGCGACATGGCGCCGCGCCCACGCGTCGTGCTGCTCACGGCTTGCGCGCCGAATCGCATCTTCTGAACACCTCGTGCAATTAGTTACTCAATCGGGTTTTGCAGGGGCTTATACTAATTACCGAACAGTTATCGAGTTTTAAGGCTGGCCAGATGCGACGATTGGCCAAGCTGGTTTATTCAGCAGAAATGTAGGGAAATGCAGGAGGAACAAATGCTTGATGCGAAGTTCGTAAGGGATAACCTCGATGCCGTAACCCAGGCCATGAAGTCCCGTAACTTCAATGCATGGGATCCGCAGGCTTTCACGGATCTGGATTCCAAGAGGCGCGAGCTCATCGTTAAGGTCGAGGGATTGCAGGCAACCAGGAATTCGTCTTCCAAGGAAATTGGCAAGCTCATGGGCCAGGGCAAGAAGGACGAGGCCGAGGCAAAGAAGGCCGAGGTCAAGGAAGTCAACGCCCAGATCGAGCAATTCAGCTCCGAGCTGGCGGAGGTGGAGTCCAAGCTCAACGATATTCTGAAGAGCACTCCGAACATGCCTGCTTCCGGTGTTCCGTTTGGCAAGGACGATTCCGAGAACGTCGAGGTCAGGCGCTGGGGAACCCCGCGTGAGTTCGAGTTCGAGCCCAAGGCTCACTGGGATCTTGGACCCGAGCTTGGCATCATCGATTTCGATCGTGGAATCAAGCTTGCCGGTGCCCGCTTCTATCTGCTCGGTGGACTGGGAGCAATGCTCGAGCGTGCTCTCATCACCTTCATGATCAACACTCACCTGAGCCGCGGCTTCAAGGAGTGGTGGCCGCCAACACTGGCAAATGCCGACACCCTGTATGGAACCGGCCAGCTGCCCAAGTTCGAGGAGGATCTGTACAAGACCACCGGTGGCATGTATCTGATTCCAACCGCCGAGGTTCAGCTTACCAACATTCATAGGGACGAGGTTTTGGACGAGGACACCCTGCCCCGCAAGTACTGCGCATTCACCCCGTGCTTCCGCGAGGAGGCCGGCAGCGCTGGCCGCGACACCCGTGGAATCATCAGGGTGCATGAGTTCGACAAGGTGGAGATGGTGAAGTTCGCAACTCCGGAGACAGGCTTTGACGAGCTGGATTCGATGGTCAAGGATGCCGAGAACATCCTGCAGCTGCTGGGTCTGCCGTACAGGGTCGTGAACCTGTGCACCGGAGACATCGGGTTCTCCGCTGCCCAGACGTTCGACCTTGAGGTTTGGCTGCCTTCCTACAACGACTACAAGGAGATCTCGTCCTGCTCCTGCTGCGGAGACTTCCAGGCTAGGCGCGCGAACATCAAGTATCGCCACGCCGACAACAAGAAGCGCACCGACTATCTGTACACGCTGAATGGTTCCGGATTGGCAGTTGGACGCACGATGGCCGCTGTTATCGAGAACTATCAGCAGGAAGATGGATCCATCAAGATTCCGGATGTGCTGGTTCCCTACATGGGTGGACGCACCGAGATCACGAAGGACGAGACCGGCTGGAACTAGCAGGTTAAAGCCGCAGCGCGGCAGTGCCAGTAGGCCAGTAGAATACTGAATGCAAATGGGCCGGCGAGAGGTTTCGCCGGCCTGCTTTGATTTGCGTGGTATAGAGATTCCAAAAACTGAGCGGTTCCAAGTGGTGCCAAGCGGCTTCAAGCGGTAAGGAGATCTCAATATCCAAAATGCACCCGACAAAATGCGCCCGAAAAACAAAAGAAGCCGGAGGTTTTCGCCTCCGGCTTCGTGCATTCAATGGTGCGCCATGGGGGATTCGAACCCTCGACGTACTGATTCGTAGTCAGTCCCTCTATCCAGCTGAGGTAATGGCGCAATATGCAAGTCGCAACTCGCAAATATGAATTTAAGCATCAGGTTACGGACATGTCAAACAATTAACTTATGTTTGGCAATAAATAGCTCATGGACGGTTGATGATGGTCGATATGCACATGACATAACTGCGGTGGCGAGTTTTGGGGATGTCGAGCCAGCTAGCTGCAGATCCATAAGACGTTCAGACAGATGTAACTTTTACCAGTTTGTGCAAGCCGAGCGCCCGAAAATGCGTGTTTCACGTAACTTTTCCCCGTTTGTGCGGTTCCGTTGCACGAAATTCTCCGCAACGCGACATTCCTGACGAAGAGTGCGCGCCCATTCTTTGTATATTAATAGACAAATACAAAATAATGTTGAGTAAAATGTCTAGATCTTAGCTTTTCGTAAGCGAGCGAACCTTTGCTGTCCGGATTGAAATCGGACATTACAGCGCACAAATTAGGAAAAGTTACGCCAAAGAGGTTTTTTGGGGCGTTTGGTCAGCACAAACTGGGATTTCTTATAGAGTGGGCTGCATTCTTGCGGGGCGTGATACGCATTGCAGCTCGGAGCTACGTTCCTACAGAACGAGATGCACTTGCAGAGCAGAGCCGCACTCATCGCCAAGCCTTGCGGATTGGCTTCTCGAAAACCCACAAAACCCACGCGAAAAGAAAAGCCCCGGCCAGCTGCAGAAGCGCTAGTCGGGACTTGATTCTCAAAATGGCGGAGAGCTGGGGATTCGAACCCCAGAAGGGCTTTTGACCCTTACTCACTTAGCAGGCGAGCACCATCGGCCTCTCGGTCAGCTCTCCGTGGACTAGGATAGCAAATTTGGAACGTTTTGCAAAAGGGTCTTTCGCCAACAGAGGACAGGTGCAGTGGCAGACGGTGTAAAAGGGTCAGTGGCAGACGGTGTAAATATTGTGTAGCCGAGGGGGATTTAAGCGGCCATAGCTAGGCTTCGGTCGAATAAGATTGCCGCTGGTGATGCAAATCCGTATGCCAAGGGAAACTTGATATCATCATCACCGCAGGTGTTTATATGCATTTGTCTAAGAATTTTGAACACCCGTGTTGAACTTTATATTGTGATGTACCTCGGTGTGATGAGTATCGGTGTGATGTGCCTCCGCAACGATCTTCTAGAGCCTGCATGGCACGCTGGAGTTTGAATGCAATTTCGTAGAAATAGAAAAGAAGACAACGGGAAAGCCGGAACTAGCGTTGCTGCCGCTGCTGCGAATGCTGCTGATTCTGCGGAGCCCTCGGTGAAGGCGACGAAGGGCGAAGCGGATCCGGATTCTGCACAAGATTCTGCGCAAGACGGCAAACCGGTCAAATCGAAGTCCTCGCGCGGAATTACCGGCAAGGACATCGCCAAGTTCTCCGTCCTCATAGCCATAATTGCGGCCGGTATCGTTCTCACGATTGCACTCTGGCCATACATCATGCAGCTCACCACGCAAGAGGGCATAGACCAGCTAACGCAAACCGTTCGCGACAGCGGCCCGTTGGCAGTGCTGGTGCTTCTGGCACTGCAGCTTGTGCAGGTAATTGTCGCGTTCATACCGGGCGAGATCGTTCAGATCGTCGCCGGCATCCTGTATGGCCCGCTATGGGGGACTGTGATTATCCTCGGGGGCGCGTTTGTCTCGACCATCGTCATCTACTACATGGTGCAAAAGCTCGGAACGCCGTTCGTGTCGAAGATGGTGAATGCCCAAACTCAGGAAAAGCTCGACTTCATCACCAAGACAAAGCGCATCGACGCCATCGTTCTCATAGTGTTCCTGATTCCCGGGTTGCCGAAAGATGCACTTACATACCTCATTGCGCTCACGGATGTTAAGCCCAGCAGGTTCTTCATTCTCAGCACGGTGGGGCGTGCACCTGGGGTTATTGCATCGAGCTTCGCGGGGTCGTCGATTGCCGAAGGCAACTGGGTGATGCTCTTGGTGATCGCCGCCATAGTTGCCGCGGTGCTCGTGGTGTCTTTCCTGAAACGCGACAAGGTGATGGGAAAGTTCAACGACTATGCCGATGAGACTGCTAGCGAAACCGAAAATACATGCGATAAAGCTGACGGCAGCGCTGCTGGCGACTGACGTGCGCGGACACGTGTGCGACTGACCTGCACGTTTATCGCTGCTTATGTGCGGCTGGCGACTGACGTGCGCGGCCACGTGTGCGAATGCACGGTCGCGTGTGCGACTGCACGGCCACGCCACGAGTGCGACTACCTTGCGTGAGCAGGTTTCTTCCCGCGGCAGAACCACCAGTGGTATTTGGTGCGGTCCTTTCGCCCTGCTTCGTCTAGCGGGGTGAAGGCCATTCGCAGGGTGGACTCGGCAATATCACGGGCTGCAAACGGGCGGCGGATCATGTTGGCGTTCAGAAGCAGGCTCTGCAACCCGGTCATGGATCCGTTAACGTAGTTCAGGGTGTCGAACAGCTCTCTTGCCGTTTGCACGTGAAGCGCAGCGCCCATGGAGGTTAGAAGCCTCACGTTCACCTTTTCCTGACCATAGGCCTTGCCAACCAATATCATTGGAATCTTTGCGCACATGCATTCGGTAACGGTGAGTCCGCCTGCCTTGCACACTGCGAAATCACATGCGCTCATGAGCTCCGCCATCTCGGTAACGTATCCCAACACCCTCACGTTGGTGAGTCCCTCTGCCGCAACACGCTCCTTGAGCTTTGCTGCGTAATCGGTGTCGGATCCGGTGACGAACAAGAAGTCCATGTCGCCGAGCTTGCGCAGGTTTGGCAGCAGCTCGAAGAGAGTGTTCCTAAAGCGCTCGTAGGGCTTTGGCAACTTGGCTCCGGCCAGAACCAGGGCGGTCTTTCTGCCTTCCTTGATATCCCACTTCTTGCGAGCCTCGTCCTTGTCGTACTCAAGGCTGAACTTGGGATTAACGGGAATTCCCGTGATCTTAATGCGCTCTTCCTTAACCTTGCGGGCTCTGAGGGTTTCGGCCATATACTCGCTGGCGCAGCAGTACAGGTCCACGTATCTGGTGGGCCACATGCCCTCTGCCTCGTAATCCGTAGGAACACAGATGATGGGGAAGTCCATGTGCAGGTGCATGCGGGCGCCAACCGATATGTTGGCAGCGGCAATGTGTGTGCACACGATGGCCACGGGCTTGTTTATCTCCACCCATTTTCTGAAGATCGGGAACACCAACCACATCCACTGGGTTCCGCCGTTCCAAAGCCAGAATCCGGTGAACCCAAAGCGCCAGAGCACGTCGTAGATTGGCCTTGTTGGGCCGATGAAGCCGCTTGCGGTCTTGTTGCCGTCAATGTAATTGCGGGCAAAGCGCAGGGCGTCCAGCACCTCCACCTCAACGTCGTCGGGCTGGTTTGGAACCACTTTCTCGCCACTGGCAATCTTTATGCGCAGGGCATTTGCCACGGCGTCGGCTGCACTTCTATGACCTGAGCCAACAGAAGCGTGCATGACCAAGATCTTTGGTTTGGGCTGAATGTCCGGGAGGCCGTCGGAGCTTCCGCGTGCGATTGAGCCGTTTTGCGATTCCGTGTAATCCATGGGTGATATCATATCACCCAGTGGCAATTACTGTAGTAAGGAGTCTGCACGTGTCTCTATCAATAGGTATCGTGGGTTTGCCCAACGTGGGCAAGTCAACGTTGTTCACAGCGCTTACCCGCAAGGGCGGTTTGGCTGCAAACTATCCATTCGCAACTATCGACCCAAACGTGGGCATCGTGGAGGTGCCTGACGGCAGGCTGCAGAAGCTCGCAGACATCGTGCATCCAAGCAGGATCGTTCCCGCAACGGTGGAGTTCGTTGACATCGCAGGCCTTGTGAAGGGCGCTAGCGAGGGCGAGGGCCTTGGCAACCAGTTCTTGGCCAACATCCGCGAGACCGATGCTGTGTGCGAGGTTGTTCGTTACTTCTCCGATCCGGATGTTGTTCACGTAACCGGCAAGATCGACCCAGAGGGAGACTGCGAGGTCATAAAGACCGAGCTCGTGCTGGCAGACCTTGCAACCGTGGAGAAGGCGCTGGGCAGACTTGAGAAGGAGGCCAAGCGCGACAAGGCTCAGGCTCCAAAGCTCGAGATGGCAAAGCGCATGCAGGATTGGCTGAACGAGGGCAATAGGGCCGCCACTATGGAGATGACCGACGAGGAGAAGGCCCTCCTGTACGACCTTCACCTCATCACCATGAAGCCCCTCATGTACCTGGCAAACATCGATGAGAGTCAGATTGGCGAGGAAATCGCACCGATCGATGGCATTAAGCCAATTCCCATCTGCGCTCAGATAGAGGCAGACATAGCAGAGCTGGAGCCCGACGAGGCTGTGGAATATCTCGAGGCTGCTGGTCTTGAGGAGTCTGGATTGGTGAGGCTCGTGAGAGAAGCCTACAACCTGCTTGGCCTGCAGTCGTACTTCACGGCTGGCGAGCTGGAGGTCAAGGCTTGGACCATCCCCATCGGCGCAAAGGCGCCACAGGCTGCTGGTGTTATCCATTCGGATTTTGAGAAGGGATTCATCAAGGCCGAGACCGCAAGTTACGATGATTATGTGGAGCTTGGTGGCGAGGCCGGATGCAGGCAGGCCGGCAAGCTTAGGATGGAAGGCAAGGACTACGTGGTGCAGGATGGCGACATCATGCATTTCAGGTTCAACGTGTAACCAGCGGGGCAGCAGCCCCGATAATGCGGCGGTTCGCGAGATAGAAGCCCCGAGAACGCAATAGGATGCGTGCAGTCGAGCGGCCGCTTGCAACCGATGCAGCGTGCTCTCGAGGCAGCAGCACCGAGAAATCGGCGTGCTCGCTTGTATCGCAAACGTACACAACCGTCGCAAATATATAGTGCTCGACCATAAGCGCGGCATAGGAGGAAAAATGACAGAGTCGCTCGTACCCAAGAACAAGGTCATCGTAGTGGACTTCGGTCTTCAATACGGACAGGTGATAGCCAGGCGCGTGCGCGACCTCAACGTGTACTCGGAGGTTGTCTCCTACGATGAGGACCTCGAGAAGATCAAAGAGATGGATCCAGTGGCGATCATCCTCTCGGGTGGCCCTGTGAGCATTCATGTTGACAATGCTCCAAAGTTCGACCCCGAGCTTCTCAACTTGGGAGTTCCCGTGCTTGGAGTGGGTTACGGAATGCAGGCTATGGCTCAGGCTCTTGGTGGAGCGGTGCCAAAGACCAACAAAGGCGAGAATGGCACCGTTGCTCTCAAGAGATCAGATGTTGCAAGTCAGCTTCTGAGTGGAACTCCCGAGGATCAGAACGTTTGGATGAACCACAAGGATTCGGTTGGCTGGGTGCCCGCTGGATTCACCATCACTTCCAGCACCGCAACCACACCCATCGCTTCCATGGAAAATGATGAGCGCAAGCTGTATGCAGTGCAGTTCCGTCCGGACGACTATCGCACCAAATACGGAAACCAGATTCTGTCGAACTTCCTGTTTGGAATTGCCAAGCTCGAGCGCAATTGGAACCTCACCTCGTTCACTGACAAGTCGGTGGCCAACATTCGCGAGACCGTCGGCAACGGCAAGGTTGTGCTAGCGCTTTCAGGTGGGTTGGATTCTGCCGTCATGGCAGCTTTGGTGTCAAGGGCTGTGGGCGACCAGCTCACCTGCATTCTCATCGACAATGGGCTCATGCGCGAGGGCGAGGTCGATGCCATCGAAACCGCTTTCAAGAGGTT
>CADBOM010000174.1 GCA_902796325.1 uncultured Coriobacteriaceae bacterium | reverse complement strand
TGCATTTTCATTCTTCATAATCTCCCTTCCTGTTGAGGCGGGCCGGTCGCCAGGGGTTTGGCGGCCGGCCCGTTCCCTATATGGGGAAGAGAGTTTCGATCGTCAGACGTATTGTCGCAATACGCGCTCATAACGCACGCATAAGGCACTCGTAAGACGAACCAAGCATCAGGTGCACTATTTAAAAGAGGTGTCGAAAGATAAGTCTTTTGGCACCTCTTTATCGCTTCTTTATATATGAAGCAGTCTATGACACTCGCTTGCCAACAACGGATACCTTGGCGATCAGCTTGCCCAGATCGTCTTCCACCTTAACCGTGTAGAAGACCATGGACCTACCGACCTTGTCGGGAATGGCAGTGGCGATCAACTTCGACCCTTTGGAAGACCCGATGAACTGTATGCTGTTCTCGATGGACACAACGAGCCCTCCCCTGTTATTCGAGGCAACTGCGAATGCGAAATCCGCCAATGTGAAAATCGCGCCTCCCATGACGTTGCCGCCTGCATTGAGATGATTTGGTCCTATCTCGAACGAGCACAC
Source organism: uncultured Coriobacteriaceae bacterium (assembly GCA_902796325.1). GTDB lineage: Bacteria > Actinomycetota > Coriobacteriia > Coriobacteriales > CADBOM01 > CADBOM01. The sequence goes on along the minus strand of CADBOM010000174.1, from coordinate 4,126 downwards.
CGCTGAGTCGCCGCTCACGCTGTCGATTACCGCGCCAGCGCAAACACTGGCAAACCTATCGGCCTTGAATTTCTCACGAACAGCTTCCAGATTGGTGCCACCAGCATCTGGTTCAACGGCATTGGCGTTATCTTCCATTTCTCAAACCTTTCTCATAAAGAACAGCAAAAAGGGCAACCTTCCAGCCATCAAAGCATCCTCTCGGAAACCTTAACCGAAGTACCGATGCCCATGCAGGCTTTAGCAGTTGCCCTTGATCATTCGACACAAACTTGGATTTATAAATGCGCTTATTGGCGTGCCTACCAACAGGAAAGCCTTTGCCGCTAGCCGCGTTTACAGCTGTGCGGTTCTACGCTTGCCCCAGAAGTAAAGCGCAACCGTACCGGGGCCGGTGTGACTGCCGATCGTGGTTCCAACGTAGTTAATCGTAACCTTGCCATCGAGATTGGGGAACTTGCTCTCGATGAGGTTGGCAACGGCGCGAGCATCTTCGATGCAGTTCGAATGGGTAATCGAGCACTTTCCGGAGTACTCCAGACCATCATCGGCGTATTCTGCCATCTTCTTGACGATCTCGTTGATTACAGCCTTCTTGCCGCGAATCTTGAACCTGGGGATAAGATGTCCAGCGTCGTCCATGTTCAGAAGCGGGCAGATGTTAAGAACGGTTCCAAACCATCCGGATGCCTTGGAAATCCTGCCGCCCTTAACGTAGAAGGAGAGGTCGGTAGAGAAGAACCAGTGATTGACCCTGAGCTTGTTCTCCTCGGCCCAATCCCTCAGCTCGTCTATATCCATGCCCTCGTCGCGCTTATCGGCGAGAGCCTCCAGGAAGAATCCATAGCCACCAGAGGCACCAAGGGAATCCACGATGTAGATCTTGCGCTCGGGATATTTCTTGGCAAGCTCGTCACGGGCAATGAGGGCCGTGTTGTACACACCGGAAATTCCGGAAGAGAGGGTAACGTGCAGGATATCCTTGCCCTCTTTTAGGAAAGGCTCGAAGTACTCTATGAACTCGCCTTCGCTGGGCTGGGATGTCTTCGTATCTGCACCGCCGGCCATGGCCTGGTAGAACTCTTCGAACGGAATCGACTTTCCAAGATCATCCGTGTGCTGCTCGCCATTCAGATAGAAATGGAAGCAGATGTAATGTATATCGCGAATTTCGAACCGCTCTGGTGATAGGTCTACAGTCGAGCAACAGCTGAGTACGTAATTGGACATCTTATTCCTTAAGGTCGGCCGGACTTTATAGCATGTGGATTAATAGACATGTGGCTCATATAATAACAAAACAGCTCAAATCAAAATGTTGGTTTTCCCATATTCTCGATAAAGCATATATTGTTTGACGGCAGAAACTAGTCTGGCAGTTTGAGGGAAACATCCGCCGTCCTCTAATTGTAGTTCCTGCAAGGCAAAGTGGTAAGCCGCAGCCAACAAAGCGGAAATGGACAATTATGGCAAAGTGCCCAAACCGCAATGAAATGCCTAGATTGCAGAAGTTCCGCTACTGCCAAATCCATCTTCTCCTCGTTGCGTGCTATCAAGCTCGTCAACCATCACCATAGTCATGGGCTGGATTGGCGCAACCACAAGTTGTGCCACCCTCTCGCCAGCGGAAATATCGATGGAATTTCGAGGGTCTAGGTTGATGAACACTGCTGTGAGCTCTTCCTCCAGAGATGGATTTGTCACAATCGAAGGACTGTCCACTATAGATAGCCCGAGCTTTCTCGCAAGCCCACTGCGTGGTTGAATCTGAGCCATATGCTGCCCATCCAACGATATGCCGATGCCAAAGCTCACCAGCTTCCTCTCGAAGGGCTCAAGGTGGATATCCTCTACCGTGCATAGATCCATTCCGTTATCCATCTCGTGGGCATATACGGGCACACGAGCGCCATCGCGGATGGATGAAATCCTAAGAATGCAATCGTTCATCTGCAACAACCTCGCTGATTCCAGCGCCGGCTCTGGTAGTTCTCGCGCTGAAGAACTCTCCCCGGCTTTAGCGTCTGTTAACTTCCCAGCTAGAACACGACCCTCTACCAATTCGACTTCGCATGAGGAAGTTCGGGCAACTGCAATGATTCCCAGCTCTTGGCCTTTGCGTATGCTCAAAACATGATGGGCATCATGATTGAGCGCTATCAGACACAGCTCTCCGCGGTATCCAGTGTCGACCAGCCCCGGACTGTTGGCAAACGTCATTCCATGTAGCAGCGCCATCTCCTTGGTTGGGATGACAAATCCAGCGCACCCATCGGGAAGAGCCATCGCCATTCCCGTGTGAACCATCAACCTACCTAGCGGCGGAATCTCGACATCCTCAACGGAGCTGAGAATGAAAAGCGGCATGCCGTAGCGCTCGACAGCAACCCCACTACCGGATCCGTCTGAGTTTTTCCACGAGAGCTGTCTGGGTTCAAAGGCGTCGTCTCTAAGCTTCTTGAATCTGACAATGGGCATGGAGTTTATCCCGAGCTCGGAACCTCGTTCGATACCGGAGCCTCGCTTGATATCGCTACTCATTCGAATACCCCGCTGCTCCCGCCGGCTCCGTTGCGTCTGCGACGGCGGTTTGCTGAAGATCGGCGCGGGCGGAGGCAGGTTCCGATGAACCGGCATGGCCATATGCATCGGAGGCATGATCCGCCATGCCATCCAAGTTGTCGGTGCGGTATTCGGAAAACCGTGACACCAAGCTCTCCGGGCACTTGAGGTCTATCTCAGTGCCTTGCTCGCCGTATCTAACCGACACGATAGTGCACTTATCATGGGCCAGCTCCACCAATTCCCCACGCGAATACGGAATAGTAACATGCATGGTCACGTCTGACGCAGCACAGGCTTGAGAGATACGCGCGATCAGCTCGTTGATACCGGTGTCTTCCAGAGCGCTTATGCACACTGCCGCCGGGTAACGCCTCCGCAGAGTATCCACGTCATGCTCGTCGAGAAGATCCACCTTGTTCAAGACCATTATGTGCGGGATGGCCACCGCACCTATCTGATCGAGCACCTTTTGAACTGCTTTATACTGGGCATCCATCTTCTCCGAAGATGCGTCGCAGACCATGAGTATCAGATCCGAGCCAGATACCTCGTCTAACGTTGACTTGAATGCCTCGACCAAAGTGGTGGGAAGTTTCTGAATGAAGCCGACGGTATCCGTTATCGTTACCTTTCGCCCTTCTGGGAGTACATATCTTCTCGTCGTTGAATCCAAGGTGGCAAACAGCTTGTCTTCGGCAAGCACGTTTGACCCCGTGAGGCGGTTAAGAAGCGTTGACTTGCCCGCGTTGGTATATCCAACAAGCGATATCTTCGTTACCCCATCCGCGTAACGCGACTTGCGCTGTACGCTGCGATCTTGTTCCAGCTTGGACAGCTCGGCGCGAATCTTGTCAATGCGCTTGCGAACCATCCTTCGGTCGACCTCCAGCTGGCTCTCTCCTTCTCCAAACCTAGAGCCAACTCCACCACCCATTCTGTTGGATGCCAGATGCGCCCACATTCCCCTGAGGCGGGGGTATAGGTATTGATTTTGAGCCAGACGCACTTGCAGACGGCCTTCTTTTGTAAGCGCATGCAGAGAAAAGATATCGAGTATCAGAGCGGTGCGGTCTATCACCTTCACGCCCTTCAGAACCTTCTCCAGGTTATTTTGCTGGGATGGGGACAATTCGTCGTCGAAAACTACCAGCTGGGCGTCGTACTCCTGCGTCATGAGGGCAACTTCCTCGGCCTTTCCCTTGCCAACGAATGTGCGCGGATTCGGAGCCTCGAGTTTCTGGTACGTTTGGGCAACAACCTTTGCACCTGCGGTATCGACCAGCCTGGCAAGCTCCGCCATGGATTCGGAAAGAGGCCAGTCTTTATCTCCCCTGTCTATACCAACCAGGATGGCCCTCTCTATATGCTCTTGCTCGTCCGTTATGACTTCGAAAACGGTCATTCGAGTTCCTCCAAGGCAAAGATACCGATATCAAACCATCGACACATCGACACGCGGTTCGGCACCGCCTTATGCGGTGTGGCGCTGCGCGATGCTGTGCCGCGTTATGCGGTGTGGCGCTACACGGCGTGGTACAACGCGAAGCGTGCGGCGCAACGC
>CADBOM010000173.1 GCA_902796325.1 uncultured Coriobacteriaceae bacterium | reverse complement strand
TCATTGGATGATCACGGCAAAACCACCGCAACAATCCAAGTTCACACGGAAAAAGATTCCTGTAGCGTGCATGGAAAACCGCCTCGCTAAAAATAGAAAATTTACTTTTTTCAGCGAAACGTGGCATACTAATACTTGCAATAGCGTGGTACGCCACGTCTCTGCTAGCCGTTCGACGCCAATCGAACGGCTAGTTTTCTTTATCGCGACAAATAGCTTTTACACCCATGCTGAACACCACCTTTCGTTATGACATCCATTTAATCGACTAAGTCGATGTAGTCGGGAAGCTTCTGCACTTGATGCTCACAATTAGCCAAAGTTATAGCCGCATTTCCCGAGCCACCGTATCTTCCACGGCCCTTTACTTGAAGTATCCCGGATTTGACGAGCGCCATCACCGTGACCTGCAAGCGGTACTCTGGAACATTGCCGAGACGACCTCTTAGTTGCGCAATTGTGAAGTCACCGCCCCGCGCCAAATCTACGATTGCCGATGAGATATCGCGAAAGCTCTCAATGGGCACCGTCTTCTTGTATAGCTCCGTCGAACTGTCTCGGCGGGTCCCTACTTTGTAGAGCTTGTTGCCGTGAAAGAAATATACGGGGAACTGTGTAGAGGAAAGAGCTTTCTCTTTGGGCTCTTCTATAACTGCGGGAGTCTGTCGCTCGAATCCGTAGCTGGAAGAACGCGCCCCCTTATCAAACTCCACAATTTCTTCTTGAATATCTCGGATCTCGTGAGCAAGATGCAGGCAGCGCTCCTTTTCGCCGTAATCCTCGGTGTCCAATATCTTCGAGAGAAGAAGTTTCTCTGACTCCTTCAGAGTTTTTAAAACATCAGTGAAGTCCATAAGCGCCTCCGTATAAAGTCTGGGTACACTTTAACATGTCTGATACGTAGACGCAATATACAGACGTACTAGACTTCAGACGCAATAAATCGTATCGCGACCCGACGATTTTTGCGTGCATCGCTAATAGAATTGTCGATTGGAAGTCCTCGTTGAAACACCATCTGCATAAACGAAAACGCTTGGCAAGGAGGACCATCGATCATTACACGTCAAACCCATGGCGTCATTGGCTGGAATGGCAGCGCGGACGTCAAATAGCCCGAATGGACACTGCCTGGATTTCACATCGAGCACCGAATCTTCCCGCATCGCAAACCCTCACTAAAACGCTAGGTTTATTTTACCCCGGATACCACGGCATAGTGTATGGGGCACGAGGTCAATCTCGTGCTCATGGATGTGGTTACAGCAGGTCAAGCGATCGGCCTCGAAGCGGCTCTAGGACACCCCGGTTTAATTTCACCTGATTGGCATGCTAAAGTGCAGGAAAATATCAAACGAAACCATGGAATTAGAAGAGGAATCTGGCTAAAACCCCTCATAGTGCGGCCACATGCTCAGAACCTTGACCGCGCATTCGTATTCGACACCATCTACGATCAACGGTCCGGGAATCACTTCATAGACGAATCTATGCTGGATGTTAATGCGCCTCGAGTACATTCCCGAAAGATTTCCGACAAGCGCCTCATGGCGCGGTGGAGTCTTGAAGGGGTCTTCGCGTACGACCGCTACGAGATTTTTCGCCTTCACGTCTAAGCCGGCAGATTTTAGCTTCCTCGCATCCTTCGCGGCGCGTTTCGTGAATCTCACCAGATACATCACGTTACCAGTCCAAGCCATCTTCGTCGACGCAGTCATCGAGCGTCTCTTCATGTCCTGCCGCCAGAGCCTCAGCCATGCCGGGAATTGAGACAAGCCCGAGAGTCTCTGAAATGGCGGCCCAATCGTCCTCTCCAATGAGAACAGCACCCTTGCCCTTGGTGTTCGTGATGGAAACCGGAGAGCTCTCTTCGTTCACTTGAGCGATAAGCCGGTATATATCCTTTCGCGCAGCAGTAGCAGAAATCGATATCATGGCATACCTCCAAGAGTCAAAATACGTACGTTTTTACGTACATTAGATGATAACGTACGCTCTATCGAACGTTAATATTCAATCCGCACCGATATGGGATCAGAAGATTTCGGCATGCACACAAAAGTAATTTGTGACCTCGTCACAGACGGCATCATGGGCCAAGCGTAGGATGTCCATCGTAGTCATTTGCAAGAAAGGATTTCCACCATGGGTATTTTCAGCATGTTTGGATCGGGAAAGGACATGAAAGCCAAGGTCGACGAGGCAAAGAGCAATGGTGCCAGCATCATCGATGTGCGTGAGCGCGGCGAGTATGCCGGCGGTCATATCCCAGGTGCCAAGAACGTTCCCCTGAGCGTGTTCCAAAGCAGCTTCGCCAAGACCTGCCCCGACAAGAACGCCCCGGTTGCCCTATACTGCGCAAGCGGCGCTCGTAGCAGTCGCGCCGCTTCCGCAGCAAAGTCAATGGGCTACACAAATGTCACCAACCTTGGTGGCATCATGAACTACAACGGACCCCTCGAGTAAAAGGAGCGTCTAACGATGAATGTACTGGTTATTGGCGGCGTCGCCGGAGGTGCTTCTGCCGCAGCGCGCCTTCGCAGGCTGGACGAGAACGCAAACATCACCATCATAGAGCGTACGGGATATGTCTCATACGCCAACTGCGGTCTCCCCTACTATGTTGGCGATGTCATCAGCGACAAGAACAAGCTCACCTTGCAAACTCCGCAGAGCTTCCGCGATAGGTTCAACATCGACGTGCGCGTGTCCCAGGAGGCAATCTCCATCGACCGCGAGAACAAGAAGGTTACGATTAGGAAACTCGACGATGGGTCCACCTACGAAGAGCCCTACGATTATCTGATCTTGTCTCCTGGTGCTCGCGCCTTCGTGCCCAACCTTCCCGGCTTCGATGCCGGAAATGTGTACACGCTGAAGACCGTGGAGGATGCTTTCGCGCTCCACGACGCCATTGACGGCAAGGCAAAGAGCGCCGTGGTAATAGGCGGAGGTTTCATTGGACTCGAAGCCGCCGAGAACCTGCGCGAGCGCGGCCTCGATGTTACCGTTCTCCAGCGTCCAGATCATGCGATGCACAATATCGATGCCGATATGGCATCTTTTATCCACACGACCCTGAGGGAAAACGGCATCGATATCGAGCTTCTAGCCAACGTCACTGCCATCCGCCATGAAGGCGGTAAGAGCTACGTGGAATGGAAGAACAAGCTCACCGGAGAGAAGCGCGAAGACATCGAGGCAGATATCGTCGTGCTGGCAATAGGCGTGCTGCCCGAAACAGAGCTTGCCGAGGCAGCTGGCCTAGAGCTGGGCGTGAAGAAGGCCATCGTGGTGGATGAGCACATGGTCACGAGCGACCCATCGATACTTGCCGTTGGAGACGCAGTTCAGGTTACCAACGTTGTGAGCGGACAACCCGCCAACATTGCCCTAGCGGGGCCAGCCAACAAGCAGGGCAGGATTGCCGCAAGCACGATTGCAGGCATGAACCAGAGCTACAAGGGTACACAGGGTGCATCCGTAATAAAGATCTTCGACCTCACAGTCGCCAGCACCGGCCTTACCGAGAAGGCGGCAAGGGACGCTGGTTTGGATTTCGATTACACCATCACCAACTCCGCTTCCCACGCAACCTATTACCCTGGATCGCGCTCCATGACGGTGAAGATGCTCTTCGAAAAGCCCAGCGGTCGCGTGCTCGGAGCTCAGATTGCAGGCTACGAGGGTGTGGACAAGCGTCTGGATGTCCTGGCAACCGCCATCGGAGCGGGCATGACGGTCTACGATCTGGCAGACCTCGAGCTCTCCTATGCCCCTCCCTATTCCTCGGCCAAGGACCCCGTGAATTTTGCAGGCTTCGTTGCCCAGAACATTCTGGACGGCGTTGTGGACCAAGTGCACTGGGATCGCGCGCTAGCGCCCGAAGACAATGAGGTGGTCCTTGACGTTCGCACCGATGGCGAATGGAACAGCGGACATCTCGATTCCGCGCTTCACATTCCAGTGGACGAACTGCGCGATAGGCTTGGAGAGCTCCCCAAGGACAAGCGCCTGCTGGTCCACTGTCGTACGGGCCTTCGCAGCTACATCGCGTGTTGCATTCTCAAGCAGAAGGGGTTCGACTGCGCGAACATCTCCGGCGGATA
>CADBOM010000172.1 GCA_902796325.1 uncultured Coriobacteriaceae bacterium | reverse complement strand
CCACCGTGGCGTCAACAACCATGTCTGAAATCTGCCTCACTACCTGCTTGTGAAGGTCGATTGCAATTGGATTGCTGCTTCTAAGCGGTAGCATCACTTCGCCACTTGAGGTGCGAGCAACCACGGTTGCGGTTAGAACTCGTCTGCGAGATTTCATATTCTCGGCAACCCTTGAATTACCATCCTTGCAGCTGGCGCCCGTTACACTGCCGTCTTCATGAACCGTGAGAATGCATTCTTTGGGGCATTCTATGCAAATGGTCTGATTTGGCTCTATGTGCCTGGCTTGGGCTCCATGCGGTTTTATATCGGTAGAAACCAGCTCATTACCCAGCACAAATGCCGCGGCGTTCTGTCCGGCAACCTCTCCTTCGTCTGATGCATCATCTGCAAGAGTGTGGATAAAATGCATATTTCCACACGCGAACAGCCATGGATATGCAGCTTGCAGGGTAGTGGACACTGGCAAAACTGAGCCGTCCCCTTCGGATGAATTGCTTACGCCGGGGGTATCGCCCGAGCTTGCTGCTCCGCTCACTTCGCAAGCCTCTGCTTCGCGTGCAAGCTCGGTTTCTGGAATGAGTCCCACCGATGTTATGAGTGTGTCACATTCGACGCTAACCATTCCGCCTGAATTACCGCTGTCTGAATTGCCGCTGCGGTTGCTTGCAACATCGACGGAGGTTATCCTGGGCATCCCATGTATAGCGGTGATGGTCGAATTAGTGATGAGCGGTATTCCAAACTCGTCCAAGCATTCGATCTTGTTGCGCAGAAGCCCTCCGCAAGATAGCTTTGCCTCGATAACGGCTTTCACGTTCTTGCCCAAAAGCGCCAATCTTCTGGCAATTATGAGACCAACATCGCCGGAGCCCAAAATCACGATATCGTTCCCAATGTCATATCCATCAATGTTCACCATCTTCTGAACCGAGCCAGCAGTGAAAATTCCACTAGGCCTGGTGCCTGTGATCGGAAGGGCTCCGATAGGACGCTCGCGACATCCACAAGCCAGCACTACCGATTTGGCTCTTATCTCGCCGTGGCCTGCAGGTCCTGCAATCACGATGGTAGGGGTATCTTGCAAATTGGCGGTTGGGCAGATTCGCAAAACCATGGTGCTTGTTATGATTTGCACGCCAAGATCGATGGCCTCTTGGGTCATAAGCTCCGCATACTCGGGACCTGTTAGCTGCTTGCCGTAGCGCCTCATTCCAAATCCGGTATGGATGCATTGGTTTAGGATTCCGCCCGGCTTGGCATTGCGCTCTATGATGCAAACCCGCTTGGCACCATGCTTGCATGCGGCTATGGCGGCGCTTAAACCCGCAGGTCCGCTGCCAATGACCGCAACGTCGTAGACTGCATCGTAGGCAGCGTTGTATACGGCATGGGAATGCTGTTCATCCCTGGCCTTGCTCGAGCTTGTGTTGGGTTGCTCCATGCGCTCAGCTTTGCGATGCTGGCTAATGCGCACACCCTCGACGACCGTGGAGCCCGTCCCGTCTTTTAGAATTTCGCTTTCCGGCATCCCTAGCTCTTCGGATAAAATCCGAATGACTCGCTCCATGCAATATCCGCCCTGGCATCTGCCCGATCCTGGGCCAAGCCTGCGTTTTATCCCATCCACGGTCATTGCGCCGGGCGTGCGTCTGATGGCGTCGACAATCTGGACTTTGGAAATATGCCGGCACCGACATACGATTTCGGAGTCGCCCAAGGGAGAATTTTCTTCGGAGCGTGCATGTTCGGCGCAAGCGTGTCCGGCGCAGGAGTGTGAGGCGTGAGTACGCGACTGTGGCTCAAGCGTCTCCTTCAGCGTGAGAAACGGCTTGCGCATAGGATTGAATTTGGGATTAACACTGGCGCCAAGAAGCTCCGCAACTTTGTTGGCTAGATAATTGCCAATCTCGTTTGCGCAGGTAATCCCCGGGGTTTTTATTCCGCCTATGCTCAGAAACCCGGGATGCTCTCCATCTTGGTCGATCAGGAAATCATGGATGCTCTTGCGGCTGATTCCCAATTTGCCCCGCTCGTCTCGCACCACCCAGAAGGGGTTTGGCCGAGCGGCTGCAAAGGTGCGGATGGTATCACGGAGCGGGATGCCAGGCACAACGTACTGCGTCGTCGCGGTTACATGCGCAAGACCTTCGGCTTCGGTGGCGTAGTCGTCCTTACCATCGCCGTCACGCTTGGTTGGCCCGATGAGCAAGTTACCATCCACGGTTGGAACTATCGTGGATCCTGCGGTTTTATCTTCTGGCTCGCTGAAAATCACATGAGAGACGAAGCTGCCGGCAGTGGTGTCCAGAACCGAGTAATCTCCAACAGATGGAACGACCCTGAACCTTGGCTGGCAAAGCATGTCGTGAATTTCGTCCGAATGCATGCCCGCGCAATTTACGACAGTTCTACTTGCATATTTGCTGCCATCTTTGCAAAAAACTGTGAATAACGTGTTGGGATTGCCGATTTCGGTGCAAACATCAGCGTGGGCGTCGGAGTTGATGTCGGCGTTGGCGCCGCCGCCAACGCTTCCGCCGCTGAAGCTTCTGCACGAAATCCCCGAAACTTCTTTGCCAAACCTGAATTCAACTCCATTGGAAGCTGCATTCTCGGCAGCAGCGAACGTAAGGTGCCAAGGGTTAACCGTGCCCGTGTCTGCGCAGTAGAGAGCACCCACGATATTGGGGCTTAGTTGCGGTTCCATTGCCAGGGCCTCTTCAGCGGAAATGATGCGCAGGTTGCGAACGCCGTTCTCACTGCCCTGGTCAAGCTTGGTTTGCAGAACTTCCATGCCACGTGGCCCAAAGGCTGCCATCAACGAGCCACAACGCTTGAATTCGACCCCCAGCTCTCGGCACAGCTCATCAAAGCTCTGGCATGCCCTAACGCACATCTCGGCCTTCAGGCTGCCGGGCTTGGTGTCGTAGCCGGGATAAACGATGGCCGTGTTGGCCCTCGAAATCTCGGTGCACACATCGTTGTTTCTCTCGAGCAGCAACACATGCAGTTTGTATCTGCTGAGATTGCGGGCAGCGAAGCAACCAATAATGCCGCCGCCCACGATTATCGCATCGTAGACGACGGCATCTGAAGTTTGTATGTTGCGCTTGCTACCCATGCAACCATTGTACTGTTTGGGCGCGAATGCGCGGCAAGCCATTGCTCACAGGCCCTAGGAGCGAGTGCGCTATTGCACGGGCAACCATCGTGCGCTGTTGAGCAGCACGCTAATGTACCGCGACTGCTACTCCATGCTCCTGAACACGAATCCCGAAGGCAGCTTGGGATAGAAGAACGTCGACTTCTGCGGCATGGTCTCTCCGCCGAGTGATACGGCCTGCAGCTGATCCATCCTGGTGGGACGCAGCAGGAACACAATGTCGGAGCTGTCGTCATCGAGCCTTGCAAGCAACTTGTCGTCGCTCTCGGAGTATGCGATGCGCGAGAGGGTCTCGGGAGCATCGGGCGACACGTTGAGCAGCGGCTTAATCAGCAGCTCGTGCAGCACCGACACATCCAGGCTCTTCCAGTCCTTGGAGTGCTCTCCGGGAATTGCCTCGTCCACATCAACATCGGACTTGAGCTCGATGAGCTTTAGGCCCTGGCCCTTCAGACCCATGAGATATGCGGGACGCTCGCATTTTGCGAGGTCGTCGCGGCTTCCGTCCTTGATGTCGAAGTACTTGGCAACTTCCTGCGTGAATGCCTGCGCGTCAAACTCGCCCTCGGCCTTCACTGCCCTGTTGTATGCCAGGATCAGCAGCTGCGGGTCATCCATGTTGGCTAGCGCGATCACCACAGAATCCGTAAGCGGGTTTCCGTTTGCATCCTTGCCACCTATGAAGTTGCCAGCTGCAGCCTGCTCGCGGCAGTAATCGCGCCATGCGAGGGCAACCGTGTACCTGTGGTGTCCGTCGGCGATGAAGATCTGCTTGCCATCGAGAGATGCAACGTAGCGCTCGATGAAGCTCTTGTCGGTTATCTTCCAAAGGGTGCTCTTCACATCCTTGGCGTCGGTAGCGGTTGCAACCGGCTGGGTTGCCTTGGCCTCTGCCAGCAGCTGGTTGTAGCCATCGCTCTTGTCGGAATAGAGGCCCAGCACCTGGCTGAAGTTCACGTTGGTTTTTGACAGCAGCCTGTACCTGTCGCCCAGAGCCTTCGGAAGGGTTAGCTCGTGGGGGATGATGACCTTCTCGTCAAATGCGTAGAGGTCGGACTCCACGATGAAGCAGGTTCTCGCGTATTCCTTATCGAGGGCGGTGAACTTCTGCTCCAGCACATAGACGGCAGGCTCATCGTCCTGCTTCACAACGCCCTCTTCGATCCACTTCTTCCAGGTTGCCTCGGCGGTAACGTACCTGTTGCCCGGGGTCTCCAGATCCTGCGCGCCTTTTGCAAGCTCCAGCTCCACCACGTTGTGCGGATTCTTGGCTGCCATTGCATCGCGCTCGGCCTCGTCCATAACGTCGTATGGGGGAGCGGTGAGAGCGGAGATGTCCGTTTGATCGCTGGCATATCTCCATGCTTTGAAGGGCCTGATAGTTGCCATTTTTCGTTCCTTCCTGGTTGTCTGGGTGTCCGGATCGTTTGGGTTTGTCTACCTAGATTTGATGCATTTGCTACATTTGTGCCACGTTTGCCGCATTAACGAAAACCGGTGCGGCTCGGTATCCGAACCGCACCGGCTCTTCTCAAGGTCGCAGGCTTTACTGCGTATCCCTGTACTTGAACCTTCTCTGAATCTTCTTGATGCTCTCCGGGAACGGTGCGCGCCTGAATGCCGGGATCTTCTTCCTGCCCCTAGCAATTAGCTTCTGCACTCCGAAGGCCTCCACTCCGTAGCGGCCTCCAATGCCTCCCATTCCGCCTTCGCCCATTGCTCCGTACGACTTCTTCACGTTGCTGATCTGCATCATTGTGTCGTTGATGCAGCCAGATCCAAAGGCAACGTAGTTCATGGCGTACTTGATGGCCGACTTGCTCTTGGTGAATAGGTACAGCGCAGGAGGAGTTGGCATCTTGTTGATGGCCTCGAATGCCTCCTCCGGGTGCTTGAAGGTAACCACGGGCAGCACCGGTCCGATGATTGGTTTCTTGAGGGCCTGGTTATTAACCGAGTTCACGAGAATGACGGTTGGTGCGATGCGCAGCTTCTTGGGGTCGCGCTCGCCGCCGTAGATAATCTTGCCCCTCTTGGCAAGGTCGTCGATGGTCTTGCACGCCTGGTCGTACTCCGTCTTGGAGAACATGCGCGGGTAATCCTTCGACTTGATTGGCTCCTTGCCGTAGACGCTCTGGATGTACGTGTACGTGCGGTTGATGAAGGTCTTGTGAACCTTCTCGCTAACGAAGGCATAGCTTGGGGTGATCCTGGTTTGTCCGGAGTGGATCATCTTTCCCCACATGACCTTCTCGGCTGCGGAATCGATGTTTGCGGTGCTGTCAACCACAACGGGGTTGTTGCCGCTCAGCAGCATGGTGGTTGGTGCCAGGGCCTCTGCAGCTCCACGCAGCACCTCGTGCTCCATATCGCGGTTGCCGGTGAAGAACACCTTGTCGAAATTGGAATTCACCAGAGCCTTGTCGAGGTTGTCCTCGCCATAGATGAAGCGCACGTAGTCGGGCTTGAACAGCTCGAGAACCGCGGCGTTGAGAACCTGGTTAACACGCCTCGTGCGGTTGGAGTTCTTGATAACCACGGTGTTGCCTGCAGCAAGTGCATAGCAAAGCGGGAGCAAGCTCATGAGAACCGGGCTGTTCCACGTGTTGATGATGCAAACCACACCGTACGGCTGCAGGTAGGTTTCGTAGGTTTCGGGGAACACACGCCAGCTTGCGGTACCTAGCCTTGTGCGCCCGGTCCATTTCCTCAGGTTCTTACGGGTTACCGCGAAGGTTTCGTAAACCGGGGCAAGCTCGGTCATGTAGGCCTCGTACCTTGTGATTCCAAGGTCGCGGTGCAGTGCCTCCACCAGCGGCTTCTCGTATTTGTGGATGAGGCTGTGCAGACGTGCGAGTGCGGTGTCTCTCCACTCGAAGCGCTGGGTAATATGCGAATCGTAGTAGTCGCGCTGGCGCTCGATCATCTCGTCGATGGCACCCTGGCCACCCTCGAAGTTGTTCTTGCTGGCCGAGAACCTCTCGGTGGACTTCGTCTTCTTCCTGCCGGTCTTGGAGGTTTCGTCCTTCTCGACGGTCTCAACCTCAATCTCGACGGAAGGCGCATTGTTCTCGTCGCCTAGGAAGTCCTCGTCCTCCAGCTCGGACATTGCAACTGCCTTGTCGTAGCTGGCTTGGTTAGCTGCAACCAGAACCTCGATTTCCTCGTCGCGGGCCTCTTGCCTCTTAACGCGCTCTTCGTTGGCCTTCTTGGCGTTCTCGTGGTTCTTCTTAATGCCCGAGATAATCTTGCTGCCAGCACCTGCCTTAGCGGGAGCGGCTTCTTTCTTGGTAGCTTCGGCAGACTTGGCGGATTTGCTCTCCGCAGCGCTGCTCTGAGGCTTGGTATCCTCGTCCTCGATGGAAACCTCGGTTTCCTCGCCGGCCGCGTCAACTGCAGCAGCCTCTGCCGGCTTTGCGGTTGCCGGTGCCTCGGCCTCTGCTGCCTCTGCAACAGGTGCGGGCTCGGCGGCTACTGGCGCCGGATCGGCAGCGGCTGGCTCGGCTTCTTGCGGAGCCTCGGTGACGGGCTCGGCAACTTCCACCACGGGAGTCACCTTCACCGCATCGTCTGGATTGATTGCGTCTGGGGCGCTGATGTCGATCGTTGGGACGTCCTGCTCTACTATGGGCTCGTCCACCTGCTCTGGCGAATTATTTACAGCAGGTTTGTCGACATGCTTCTTACGTACGTTGGCCATAATATCCTTCCTTGGAGTTCGAACGCCTTCAAGCGAACGAACCATTTATAAACAAGAGCGTGCTCGCTCATTGCATCTGATTTTAGCTGGCGGTAAATCTATTATTAGAGCATAACTGCCAGTATAGATTAAACGTCCTCATCAGACCATGGAACATGGTATCAAAGTTGAGTGACTAAAAACATTTAAGCACATATTGGCCTCATATTTTCCCATGGAGGTTCGCTTTGGGGTTGGATAAAGAATTTCCCTCGGTCAGTGCCGCTTTTGAAGACGGCAAAGCTAACGTTGCAGGGCACGGCGCGGGTTGCGGCGTGGACCACGGTGCGAGCTACGGTTCGAGTCACGGAATAGGCCACGAAGGGGAGCGCTCGTTCCCAGCCGTGGTGCTGGCATCGCAGTCTCCGCGCAGAAAGCAGATGCTGATCAACAGCGGGGTGAACTTCGCGTGTCTCGTGCCGGGCGTTGACGAGCAGGTTAGCGAAAGCACTCCGGTTGTGGAGAGGCCGCGGGCAATAGCCTCGCGAAAGTCGCATGGTGCGCTCGAGATGCTGGGAGGCGACGATTCCGTGCCAATCCTCGCTTGCGACACCGTAGTTGCCTTGGGCGAGCGCGTGTTTGGCAAGCCTGCGGATGCCGACGATGCCAGGCGAATGCTGCAGGAGCTCTCCGGGCAAACCCATCATGTGATAAGTGGAGTGAGCATCCTATACAATGGTAAAGAGACATCGTTTTCGCAGGTCACGGCTGTAACTTTTCACAAGCTAACAAGCCAGCAGATCGATGACTACATAGCTACCGGCGAGCCATTCGACAAAGCGGGAGCCTATGGAATTCAGGGCGGTGCCGGTAAGTTCGTGGCATCGCTCGATGGCGATTACGACAACGTGGTGGGCATGCCGCTCCAACGCGTGCTGGACGAGTTGGAGAAAATTGCGGCGGTGCAGAGCGCTGCGGCAGGGCAGCGCAGCAACAGAATGCAGGCCGCTGATGCGGGACAACGAAACGACAGCCAGGTTGGAGGCAATAACGTGGACAAGAATGAGATTCGCAAAGAGATGAAGGCGGTTCGCAAGGCCATTCCGGCAGATGTTAGGGCTGCCGCTTCCGAGCAGGTTTGCAAGAACATCATGGCAACCAAGGAGTTTGCAGACGCCAAGATAATCGCAGCATATTGCGCATTTGGCAGCGAGCTTAACTTCGACTATCTGGCCACTCATTTTCCAGAGGACAAAATCCTTGCCGTTCCATGCACCATAGGTAACTTCCGCATGGAATTCATTGCCGTGCAGCCAAGCGAGATCTTGCCAGGGCAATCCACCGTGAGCTTCCTCAAGGAGCCGGCAAGGCTCTCCGACATCCCAGAGGGGATGGAGGCCATCGATGAGTCGCAGATAGACCTGGTTCTGGTACCGGGCCTTGCTTTCGACGATCAGGGCTACCGCATGGGATACGGCGGGGGCTACTACGACAACTATCTGGCAAGACCGAATCTGCATGCCAGCATAATGGGTACGTTTTTCTTGCAGCAGCACTATAACGGAAGCCTGCCGCACGAGCAGTATGACCGCGCTCTTCCGATGATCATGACCCAGGATGGGCTGATCAAGATTTCATAGGAGCTTGGAGGGAGAACGGGCTTTGGTCGACAAGATCAAAATAGTCGAGCGTGTGATAGGTCCCAAGTACTATGCCGCCGACATTTGCGTTGAGAGCACCGACTGCATTGGCATCCGCAATCGCCGGATAACATGCCGCCAGTGCGTCGAGATTTGCCCGACCGAGGCCATAACCGTCGAGAACCGCAAGATAGAGGTCGATGAAGACAAGTGCAACCATTGCGGGGCATGCATCACGGTGTGCCCAACCCAGGCTCTGAGTTCGAGCTGGCTTCCGTGGAAAGACGTGCTGCAAAAGGGAATATTGTCGGCGCAGGCAACGCGCGGAAACCCCATAATCGCCTGCTCGGAGGTGCTTTCCAAGCTCGACGAGTCCGAAGACTACGACCGGAACAAGGTCATGGAGCTGCAGTGCCTGGAGAGAGTCGACGAATCGCTGCTTCTCTCCCTCGTGGCTTCCGGAGCTTCAAACGGGGGGCCTAGGCTGGGGTGTGCGGGTAATTCCAACGACGGCATATCGGCCTCCAAGGCTGCGAGAGCGATAAGGCTTGTGACCGGGGATTGCCTCGAGTGCGAGCACGGATGCATGGGAGCCGTATGGTCTCTGGTTGCCGATCAGGTAAATTCGATACTCGGGGCCATCGGCGTGCCAACGAGGGTGGTCCACCTAGACCAGCTTCCGGGAGACGCCTTCGATATCGAGAAAGTTCGGCTGCAAAACCAGTCGGTGTCACGCAGGGACATGTTCGAGGGCTTCGGCGACAGGGCCAAGCATATTGCCGGCGAGGTTGCAGACGAGGTGATCCAGGAGTCTGATTTCTCAAACATCATCGCAACCTTGGGTATAACCTCGGGGGAATCGCCCCTTGCCACCGCAAGCAGGCAGAAGGTTTGCGAGTGGGCGTTGGGCGCAATCGTGTTCGAGCGCTACGGAAGACCGGAAGAGGCTGGCACGGCAGATAAAGATACGGCCGCCGCGGCAATTGCAGCTGGAGCGTTATCGCGGATATCCGATGTGAGCATTTCGTCCAGAGTTTTTGGCCATGTCCTTATCGATGGTGGCAAATGCGTGAACTGCTTCCTGTGCGTTGCGTATTGTCACACGCATGCGCTGGAGAAGCTTTCGGACCATGGTAAGGTCAAGGGGTTCCTGATGCATCCCAACCTGTGCAATCTTTGCGGGGCCTGCGTGAACATGTGCAAACCGGATGCCATAGAGCTAACCGGGCAGGTCGATCTGGCGGGCATATTGCAGGAAAAGCCAATCGCCATCACATACGACCAGTGGTAGCGCACGATTTAGTGCGAAGTTGCGGACCTGTGCCAGCGCACAGTTGCGTGCGAAATTTCGCGAGGGCATTGGCAAGTGCAAAATGCATTTGGGAACGATGCGATTAACAAAAGCGAAACAACCTCGGATATAATGAAAGCTTATTAGCAGTAACGTTTGTCAAAGCTAACGTGACGGCACTAATTTGAGCTTGGCAGATATAGCGCGAAGGTCGAATGCCCTTGTTAAAACCTTCGAGCGTTGATTGGCCTTCGGTGTAACTAGCCTTTGATATATGAAGGGCGCATGGAACCCGGGGCGCTATCGACACGTACGCATGCACCGCACGGCGGATAACGCATGCGCTGCACGACAGCTCAAGTGTGCAAAGACCGAAATGAGTCCGTTGGCAGGGTATTGGTATCCGGGGTGATTGATTTGGCAGATCAAAACGAGCAGAACAAACAGCCTGAGAAGGGCTTCATCATGGACGACGATACGGCTCGCGCATATGCGAAGACCTTCATCGATCGCAATACCTTCGACCCAAAATATTACGAGAAGTACGATGTTAAGAGGGGGCTCAGAAACTCCGATGGCACAGGAGTCGTAGCGGGCATTACCGACATCAGCAACGTTCACGGATACATTTTCGATGAGGGTGACAAGATCCCCATCGAGGGAAAGCTCACGTTCAGAGGCTACGACATCAGGGACCTCATAGAGCATTTCGTGAAAGAGGATAAGTTCGGATTCGAGATTATCTCGTTCCTCCTGATGATCGGAAAGCTTCCAACCGACGAGGAACTTGCCGTATTCCGCAACGCTCTGGATGAGTGTAGGGAGCTTCCCGATGGCTTTACGGCGGAGCACATCATGAATGCTCCGACGAAGAACATCATGAACATGCTGATGAGAAGCGTGGCAACTCTTTATGCATTCGATCCGCAGGACCCAGACGAGATTACTCCGAAGCACGAGGTAGACGTTGCGATTTCTCTTCTCTCCAGACTGCCCAGGATCATGGTCTTGAGCTATTACTCCATGCGTGCGAAGTTCTATAACGACTCGATGATCATGCACCGTTTCCTGCCGGGGCAGTCCACAGCGGAGACCATCTTGTCTATGCTGCACCCCAATCGCGAGTTCACGCACGACGATGCCGTGATGCTCGACATCATGATGATGCTCCACGCCGAACACGGCGGCGGCAACAACTCCACGTTCTCATGCAGGGTTCTAACATCGTCCGGAACCGATCCCTACTCCGCATATACCGCGGCAATCGGATCTTTGAAGGGGCCCAAGCACGGCGGTGCCAACATCAAGGTTGCCAGGATGTTCGACGACATCAAATCGCACGTGAAGAACTGGGATGACGACGGAGAAGTTGCAGATTACATACGCAAGATCGTGGCCAAGGAGGCCTTCGATCAGACGGGATTGGTCTACGGAATGGGTCATGCCGTGTACACGTTGTCCGATCCTCGCGCCGAGATTTGCCGCTATCACGCAAGAAGGCTGGCGAAGGGCAGCGAGTACGAGGCCGAGTTCAACTTGCTGGAGACCGTTGCAAGGCTGGCTCCGGACATCATTGGAGAGGGCAGAAAGACCAAGAAATCTATCTGCCCCAACATCGACATGTTCAGCGGCCTTGTGTACAAGATGATTGGAATTCCCGAGGAGCTGTATACGCCGTTGTTCGCGTGCTCACGCATGGCAGGCTGGTCGGCTCACAGGTTTGAGGAGCTTGTGTCCGGCAAGAGGATTATCCGCCCGGCCTACAAGTCCATCTCCGACGAGGTGAAGCTCTAGGGGTGCAGTTCGCACAAATGGGATGAATGCAACGCGTCGCATCGGTATTGCCTGGTGCGGCGCGTTTTTACTTGGAGTGCGTGTTTCTTTG
>CADBOM010000171.1 GCA_902796325.1 uncultured Coriobacteriaceae bacterium | reverse complement strand
TGCTCAGGATTGAACACCATCGACGCGTAGAAGTACGTGAAGAAGATGATCAGACCGAACGTGCACAGCCAGTTAATCCAACCAACGGAGACCGCGTCCGCAACCACGCGCATCCACTCGACGTCTCCGAAGATAGCCGAAAGCTGCGCCGGGAAGTAGATGAGAGCAGATGCGAAGATGATCGGGATAACGCCAGCTGCATTGACCTTCAGCGGGATGTAGGTGGAAGTTCCACCCATGATCCTGCGTCCGGTAACGCGCTTTGCGTAGTTAACCGGAATTCTTCTCTGAGCCCTCTCCACAAAAACGATTGCGGGGATGATGAGAAGGACAACGACGATGATAAGGATCGTCACCGCAATACCGTTGTTCTCCATCTGCAGGGACGACATGATTGCCTGCGGGAATCCGGAGAGGATGTTAGCGAAGATGATCAGCGACATTCCGTTGCCAACTCCGCGCTGGGTGATGAGCTCGCCCATCCACATGATGAGAGCCGATCCGATAACCATGGTAGCAACGATCACGATATCGGTTAGCCACTCTCCCGGAAGCCCCGTGGTGTTCAGGGTCACGCCATAGGTCTGGCTTTTGAAGAGCATCAGGTACCCGAATGCATTGAGGACTGAAATCGCAAGGGTGAGCCAGCGGGTGGCGTTGGTTAGCTTCTTGCGTCCAATCTCTCCCTGCTTCATCCAAGCTGCAACAGCAGGAATAACCCCCTGCATCAGCTGCATGATAATCTGCGCCGTGATGTAAGGCATGATTCCAAGCGCAAACACCGAGAAATACGAAAGCGCACCTCCGGCAAACAAGTTCAGCAGAGCCATGCTCCCCGAAGATGTAGCAGAGAAAGAATCGGCCAGTGCATGGAATGGCACTCCAGGCACTGGTACATAAGAACCGATTCTATATAAGATCAAGATGAACAGCGTGAAGAGAATCTTCTTGCGAAGATCGGGTACCCTAAATGCATTGACGAGTGCTTTTAGCAAGCCGTTTCAACCTTTCCTCCGGCAGCCTCAATCTTCGAAGCTGCGCTTGCGGATACTTTGTCGACCTTCACGGTGAGGCTCTTCTCGAGATTACCATCGCCAAGAACCTTCACGAGGTCGTCAGCATGCTTAATGATACCCTTTTCGAACAGAGTCTCGCTGGTAACAACGTCACCGTTGTCGAACTTTTCGTTCAAACGGTTAACATTTACCGGTACATACTCAACCCTGTTGATGTTCTTAAAACCCGGAAGCTTGGGAAGCCTGCGAGCGAGTGGGGTCTGGCCTCCCTCGAATCCAGCGCGCTTTCCGCCACCGGAACGAGACTTCTGACCATTGATTCCCCTGCCTGCGGTCTTTCCATAACCGGATCCATTTCCGCGGCCCACGCGCTTACGGGACTTCGTGGAACCCTTAGCGGGAGTAAGATCGTTAAGTTGCATGTTAGATCTCCTCTACCTTCACGAGATGCTTAACCTTGAAGATCATTCCACGAATCTCGGGCGTGTCATAGTGATCGCGATAGCGACCAATCTTGCCAAGTCCAAGAGCCTTGATGACACGCTCCTGGTTCTCGGCGTAGCCGATGGTGGACTTAATCTGAGTAACGCGAATCTTCTTTGCCTCGGCCATCGCTACTCCTCCCAACCAAACATGTGTCCAACGGTGATGTCGCGGGATTCTGCGGTGTCCTTCGGGCTCTCGAGCTGCTTGAGTCCCTCTGCAGCTGCCTTGACAACGTTCATGGCGTTATCAGTTCCAAGAGACTTGGAAAGAACGTTCTCGACGCCTGCAAGCTCCAGCAGTGCGCGGACTGGTCCACCTGCGATAACTCCGGTACCAGGCATAGCCGGCTTGAGCATAACAGTACCAGCCTTGAACTCTCCGATGACCTCGTGGGGAATGGTTCCCTCTTTGGTGATAGGCACGAAGAACATGTTCTTCTTTGCATCCTCGGTACCCTTGCGGATGGCAATGGGCACTTCCTGCGACTTGCCAAGGCCAACTCCAACGTTGCCCTTACCGTCTCCAACCACGACGAGAGCCGTGAGAGACATCCTGCGTCCGCCCTTAACGGTCTTTGCGACGCGGTTGATCGAAACAACACGCTCCTGAAGTTCGGGAGCATCCTGATGTCTGTTGTTGTTGCGCGGCATAACTCTCCTCCCTAGAACTTCAGACCAGCGCTACGGGCACCCTCAGCGACTGCCTTCACGCGACCATGGTAAATGCGTCCACCGCGGTCGAAAACCACAGTGGTGATTCCAAGAGCGCTAGCCCTCTGGCCAACGAGCTCGCCCACGAGAGTTGCACCCTCGATGTTGGAGCCGTTCTTGCCAGAAGCCTTGAACTCGGGGTCGAGGGAGCTGCACTGGCAAAGGGTGCGTCCCTCGGTATCATCGATGACCTGAGCATAGATGTGAGCGTTGGAACGCGTAACGCGAAGCCTGGGACGATCGGCGGTTCCGCTGATCTTGCCCCTGACGCGACGCTGGCGGCGCTGCAGGTCAGCTGTCTTTTTCTTCGATTTGTCCATCGATTCTCCTAAATGATTACCAAATCTACCGTACGATCATTTGCGAAATGCTCTATTAGCCTGACGAAGCAGCCTTGCCGAGCTTCCTGCGGATGTGCTCGTCCTCGTACCTGATGCCCTTGCCCTTGTAAGGCTCTGGCGGACGCCAACCACGGACATCAGCCGTGACCTGGCCAACCTGCTGCTTGTCGATTCCGCTAACGATGATTTCGGTAGCCGATGGGCATTCAAAGGTGATTCCCTCGATTGCATCGATGATTACCGGGTGGGAATAGCCGAGCGAAAGCTCGAGTCCGCCATTCTTCACCTGCGCACGATAACCAACTCCAACCAGCTGGAGCTTCTTCTTGTAGCCCTCGGTAACACCGATGACCATATTGTGGATAAGGGTACGGGTGAGACCGTGAAGCGACCTTGCTTCCTGCTCATCGTTGTCCCTGGTTACCACGATGGTGTCGTTGTCCACGGCAATGTGGATGAGGTCGGAGAACGTCTTGGTAAGCTCTCCCTTCGGGCCCTTTACCGTAACAGTGCTTCCGTCGACTTTTACCTCGACGCCGTTAGGTATTGTGATGGGCATTTTTCCAATTCTGGACATTGCATAACTCCTTTCAATACCTAGCGACTACCAGATGTAGGCGAGTACTTCCCCGCCGATGCCTGCTTTGCGTGCGTCGCGATCGGTCATGACACCCTGCGAGGTGGAGATGATCGCGGTTCCAAGTCCTCCAAGAACCCTGGGAAGGTCGTTCTTGCCAGCATAGACGCGAAGTCCTGGCTTTGAGATACGGCGGATGCCGCGGATGACCTTCTTCTTCTTGGGACCATACTTGAGGGTGATAACGAGCTCGTTCTGAGGTTTCTGCTCGATAACCTCGAAGTCTACGATGTAACCCTCATCCTTCATAATCTGCGCGATGGCGACGAGCTTCTTGCTCGAGGGCATCGAGACCGATTCCTTGTTCGCGGAATTGGCGTTGCGAATTCTCGTAAGCATATCCGCGATGGGATCTGTTACAGACATTAAAGCCTCCTTGTAAAATCTTGCCGTTGGTTCGCTTCGCTTTATTACTAGGCGCCTGTTCGGCCGGATATAAAACAGCTGTTACCAGCTGGCCTTGCGAACTCCTGGCAGCTCGCCACGGTTCGCAAGTTCACGCAAGCAAACACGGCAAAGGCCGAACTTGCGATAGTAGCCATGTGGACGTCCGCAGCGCGAGCAACGATTGTGCTGGCGGGTGGAGTACTTGGGCTCTCTCTGGGACTTGGCTATCATGGATTTCTTCGCCACGGTAAATCCTCCTTATTACTCTGCAAACGGGAATCCGAAGGCGTCGAGAAGTGCCTTGGCTCCCTCATCGGTATCAGCGGTCGTGACGATTGTGATATCCATGCCACGGACTCTATCAACCTTGTCGAACTCGATCTCGGGGAAAATGAGCTGCTCGGTTACGCCGAACGTGTAGTTGCCCCTACCATCGAAGCTGTTGGCTGGAAGACCCCTGAAGTCCCTCATCCTGGGGATTGCAGCGGAGATCAGCCTATCGAAAAACTCCCACATGCGGTCGCCACGAAGGGTTACCTTGCAGCCGATTGGCATGCCCTTGCGGATCTTGAAGCTTGCGATCGACTTCCTGGCCTTGGTGATCACCGGCTGCTGTCCGGTGATGGTCCTGAGGTCAGCAACTGCTGCATCGAGAAGCTTGGAGTCCTGAGTAGCCTCACCAACACCCATGTTCACAACGATCTTCTCGAACCTAGGAACATGGTTGATGTTCTTGATGTCGAGCTCCTTCTCCAGAAGAGGAGCGACTCTCTGCTGATAGTCCTCTTTGAGACGTGGTGTCACAGTAATTTCCTTTCAAACGAGGTTAAGATCCAGGATTTCCGACCCTGGGTCTCCCGGGTTCCCCGCTTTTTTCGCGGGGCTGCCGGTCCGATTAATCGATGTCCTCTCCGCATTTCTTGCAAACGCGGATTTTCTTCTTGCCGTCGTGCTTTACGCTCACGCGGGTGGCCTGCTTGCACTTCGGGCAAATCAGCATGACGTTCGAAACATCGATGGGCATCTCTACCTCGATGATTCCGCTCTGCTGTCCCTGCGGATTTGGCTTAACGTGCTTCTTTGCGATTGCAACCTTCTCGACTACAACCTTGTTCTCCTTAGGCAGCGCCCTCATGACCTCGGACTCGGCACCTTTGTCCTTGCCCGAAATCACCTTGACGCGATCGCCCTTGCGAATTTTCATACTCATCTGCATTCCCCTTCTAAAGCGTCTCGGGTGCCAGGGAAACGATCTTCATGTAAGACTTCTCGCGAAGCTCACGGGCAACCGGCCCGAAGATACGGGTTCCACGGGGAGCACCGGTCTGATCGATCAGCACTGCAGCGTTCTCGTCGAACCTGATGTAGCTACCATCGGGACGGCGAACCTGCTTCTTGACCCTCACGATCACGCAGCGAACTACGTCGCCCTTCTTGACCGCGGCGTTGGGGCTTGCCTCCTTGACGGAGCAGATGATCTGGTCGCCAAGACCTGCATAGCGCCTCTTGGAGCCGCCGAGAACCTTGATGCACATAACCTTGCGTGCACCAGAGTTATCTGCAACGTTCAGCATTGTCTGTTGCTGTATCATCGAATTCCTCCAAATATCCTTATCGTCCAGGGTTTCTTTCGACTACCTGAAAGATCTTCTAAAAACTTACTTGGCCTTTTCGACGATCTCGACCAAGCGCCATCTCTTCATCTTGGACATGGGGCGAGTCTCCATGATGAGGACGGTGTCGCCCACTCCAGCGATGTTGTTCTCGTCGTGAGCATGGAACTTCTTAGTGCTGTTCACCATCTTGTTGTAGATGGGATGCGGCTTGCGCTCCTTCACCTGAACAACGATGGTCTTGTCATTTACAGCAGAAACCACAACGCCCTGGCGGACTTTCCTGTTATTTCTCTCTTCAGTCATCTAAATAACTCCTTTAAGCCCTTAAGAAATGGCCTCTGCGGCTTTGATCTCACGAGCGCGGATCTCCGTAAGAATACGGGCGATGTCCTTCTTGACAAGCTTGATGCGCGCAGTGTTGTCGAGCTGGCTCGTAGCCATCTGGAAGCGGAGATTGAAGAGCTCGGCACGCGAGTCCTTCAGAGACTTCTCCAAATCCTCATTGCTGAGGTCTCTGATTTCAGATGCTTTCATTATTCCTCCCCCATATCCTTGCGAGAAACGATCTTGCACTTGATTGGGAGCTTCTGGATAGCCAGTTCGCAAGCACGACGAGCGATTGCCTCGTCGACTTCTCCAACCTCGAACATGATTCGTCCGGGCTTGACAACCGCTACCCACTCCTCGGGGTTACCCTTACCGGAACCCATGCGGGTCTCTGCTGGCTTCTTGGTAATCGGCTTGTCAGGGAAGATTGTGATCCAAACCCTACCGCCACGCTTCATCTGACGAGTCATGGCAACACGGGCGGCCTCAATCTGCCTGTTGGTGATCCAATGTGCCTCGAGAGCCTGAATGCCAAACTCTCCGAAGTTGAGCTTGGTTCCACCCTTGGCCTTGCCTTTCATGGAACCACGCTGCACCTTACGGTGCTTAACACGCTTAGGGATAAGCATATCTACTATTTCCTCCCTTCGCCACGGCGGTTACGACGCTGTGGACGGGACGGGCCCTCGAGTGCAGGTTTGGGAGCGTCCATTCCGGGGAGCTTGTCTCCCTGATAGACCCAAACCTTGACTCCGATCGAACCCATGGTGGTTGCTGCGGTTGCGAATCCGTAATCGATCTTTGCGCGGAGGGTGTGCAGGGGCACGCGACCCTCGCGGTACCACTCGCGGCGGCACATCTCGGCTCCACCAAGACGTCCAGAGCACTGAATCTTGATGCCGAGGGCACCGGACTTCCTTGCAGACTGGACGGCCTTGCGCATTGCACGGCGGAACGCCACACGACCCTCGAGCTGCTCTGCAATCGACTGAGCGATGAGGTTGGCATCGAGCTCGGGCCTCTTGACCTCGATCACATCGATATCAACGTGGGCGCCTGCAATCTCGATGAGCTCCTTGCGAAGCTGGTCGATCTCGGAACCCTTCTTGCCGATAACGATTCCAGGACGAGCAGTGGTGATGATGACCTTGATCTTCTCGCCAGCCCTCTCGATCTGCACAGAGGAAACTGCAGCGCGCTCGAGGCGCTTATTGAGGAAATCCTTGATCTTGAAATCGTTGGCTAGCGTCTCTGCGTAATCTTTGTCAGAGTACCAGCGGCTTCTCCACTCCTCGGTGATGCCGAGACGAAACCCGATAGGGCAAACCTTCTGTCCCATTTGCCTTATTCCTCCCCTCTCGGAGCGACCTTGACCGTTATGTGGCTGGTACGCTTGCGAATCCTAGCAGCGTTACCCTTAGCGCGAGGACGAATCCTCTTCATCGTCGGTCCCTCGTCCACATAAGTGGTCTTAACGTAGAGATTGTTGGTTGGTATATCAGCCTGAGCTGCGTTAGCAACTGCGCTGTTCAAGCATTTGAGAACTACCTCAGCGACATCGCGATCGCTGAACTGGAGGATCTCACGTGCCTCGTCGACGCTCTTACCGCGGATCGTATCAACGACCACACGAGCCTTGCGGGGAGCAACCCTGACGTAACGGGCGATTGCGTATGCTTCCATCATTTACCCTTCCCGCTGTACGGCCTATAGGTCCTGCTCGGAGCAAACTCTCCAAGCTTGTGTCCAACCATGGACTCCGTGATGTACACGGGCACATGCTTGCGTCCATCGTGTACTGCGATGGTGTGGCCAACCATCTCCGGGAAGATGGTGGATGCGCGAGACCAGGTCTTCACGACATCCTTCTGACCAGCTTCGTTCATAGCCGTGATGCGGCTGAGAAGCCTGGGCTCCACATAGGGCCCCTTCTTCAAACTTCTGCTCACTGTATCTACTCCAATTCAATAGACAAAGGTTATTTGGTGCGGCGACGAATGATAAGCTTGTTCGAAGCTTTCTTCTTGCTGCGCGTACGCTGTCCCTTTGCGGGCTGGCCCCAAGGGCTCACCGGGTGACGTCCAGCGGACTTGTTCTTGCCCTCGCCACCACCGTGCGGGTGGTCGACTGGGTTCATGACGGTACCACGAACGTGCGGGCGAACACCTGCCCAGCGATTTCTTCCTGCCTTGCCGATCTTGATGTTGCTGTGCTCGGCGTTTCCGACCTCGCCAACAGTGGCCTTGCAGGTGAGCAGCACCCTTCTCATCTCGGAAGACGGGAGGCGCAGAATTGCGTACTTGCCTTCCTTGGCCATGAGCTGCACGGAAGTTCCGGCAGAGCGAGCCATTGCGGCGCCCTTGCCAGGCTGAAGCTCAACTGCGTGCACCAGAGTACCTACTGGGATTGCAGAAAGCGGAAGCGCATTTCCCGGCTTGATGTCGGCATCTGGACCGCTAACCACTACATCTCCGACCTTCAGGCCCTTTGGCTGAAGGATGTACGTCTTGGTTCCATCTTCGTAAACTATGAGCGCAATCCTCGAAGAACGGTTGGGGTCGTACTCGATCGTAGCGACCTTTGCGGGAACTCCGTCCTTCTTGCGCTTGAAGTCGATGACCCTGTACTGCCTCTTGACTCCGCCACCCTTGTGCCTGGTGGTGATGCGACCGTTGTTGTTGCGGCCAGCCTTCTTGGGAAGAGGCCTAACCAGGGACTTCTCCGGGGTCGACCTTGTGATTTCCGAAAAATCGGATACGGTCTGGAACCTGCGCCCCGGTGACGTCGGCTTATATTGCTTGACTCCCATTATCTCTCCTTAATGTCCGATGGCCGTTGATGCCCTTGGGAGTATGGCTGCTTGCCACAAGCATCCCCGACTCCGGACTACCACGGCTCCGTGCGTGTCCATTTTAAGGGCACAAAGGAACCTTTCCAACTTGGTTTCTAAACAAATCAGACGAACGCGCAGCTTGACCCGATGAAATGCACCGGGCCAAGCTGTTATCGTCCTTATTTAGCGTAGATATCGATGGTATCGCCTTCAGCAAGCTTGACGATAGCCTTTTTCCAAGTACGGGTCTGACCAAGTGCGTACCTAAGACGCTTTGGCTTCGACTTAACGTTGAGGGTGTTGACCTTCACAACCCTCACTCCGAAGATCTCCTGGATTGCCTTTGCAATCTCGATCTTGTTGGAGTCCTTGGCAACCTCGAAAGTGTAACGGTTGTTGTTCTCCATCTCATCAAACGAACGCTCGGTGATTACCGGGCGGATGATGACCTCGCGGGGATCCTTGTTCATTTAAGCAAGCACCTCCTCGACATGCTTGATGGATGCAAGAGTGAACACAAGGTTCTTGTTATCAATGAAATCGTAGGTGTTCATCATGTTAGAAGTGATGATACGAACACCAGGGATGTTACGGAACGACAGGTAGGCGTTAACGTCCTCGCTGCCAATTACCAGGGTGGTGCGACCCTCGAGCTCGAGAGCCTTCATGACCGCCACGGCTTCCTTGGTCTTTGGTGCCTCGAAATCAAGAGCATCGACAACCTTGAGCTCGGAATCTGCAAGCTTTGCAGAAAGAGCCGACCTCATCGCCAACTTGACCTCTTTGCGGTTGATCTTGATGTTGTACTTGTGGGGGTGAGGTCCGAAAACAGTTCCTCCTCCTACCCACTGTGGAGCCCTGATGGAACCCTGACGAGCATGTCCGGTTCCCTTCTGACGCCAAGGCTTCCTTCCACCACCGCTGACGTTTCCGCGGGTCTTGGTCTCATGCGTTCCCTGACGGCGAGCAGCCATCTGGGAGCGGCATACCTGGTGCATCACATGTACGTTCGGCTCGATATCGAAGACGGACTCAGAGAGCTCGACGTCATCGATCTTCTCGCCTTTCTGGTTGTATACCTCAATAGTAGCCATTATCTAAAAACTCCTCCATGGACTCGCGAGTGCTATTTTGCGTCGCGGATCATAACCAGGCCGTTGCTAGCACCCGGTACCGCGCCCTTAACAAGGATCACATTGTGCTCAGCATCGATGCGGACAACCTTGAGGTTCCTCACGGTTACGCGATCGTTACCGAACTGACCTGCCATCCTCATGCCCTTGAGAACACGGGAAGGATAAGCGCACTGACCAATCGAACCCGGTGCACGATGGAAATGCGAACCGTGCCTGCCAGGGCCGCCTGCAAAGCCATGACGCTTGATAACGCCGGAGAATCCATGGCCCTTGGAGGTTCCGGTGACATTGACCTTCTCGATGTCGCTGAAAGCCTCTACGGTGATGGTCTCACCCAGCTCGTGCTTGGATGCATCGTCAACGCGAACCTCGCGCAGATAGCGCATGGGCTTCACGCCAGCCTTGGCAAAGTGACCAGCCATGGGCTTGTTGACATGCTTCTCCTTCAAATCCCCGAAACCAATCTGGATAGCCTCGTATCCATCGGTTTCCTTGGTCTTGATCTGCGAAACGACGCAAGGACCTGCTTCGATGACGGTAACGGGAATGATGTTGTCATCCTCGCCCCATACCTGCGTCATTCCGAGCTTACGACCCAAAATCATGTTAGCCATAATCTCTCGCCTAACTTCCATGTGGTCTTGAGACCATACGGGACCCCCTTGGCCCCGCCCTCAGCGGACCACTCCTATATTGTTATTGCGTGAAAAAGCGCAACTCACGCATTATAACCGATTAAAGCTTGATCTCGATGTCGACACCGGCAGGAAGATCGAGACGCATCATCGAATCCACGGTAGACGGCGTGGGCTCGAGGATGTCGATGAGACGCTTGTGGGTGCGCATCTCGAATTGCTCGCGGCTGTCCTTGTTAACATGCGGCGAACGGATGACGGTGTAGATGTTCCTCTCGGTTGGCAGAGGAATCGGTCCGGAAACCTTAGCTCCGGTCTTGATTGCCGTCTCGACGATGAGTTTGGTCGACTTGTCCACGATCTCGTGATCGTAACCCTTCAGTCGAATCCTGATCTTCTGGTTAGCCAACTCTCTTACCTCCAAAATCAATGGACCTTTGTCCATTCAATAACTTCGTTTACCACCAGTAAAAACTAGTTGCTGGCGTTCTTGCTCACGATCTCGTCTGCAATGCCCTTGGGCACTGGCTCGTAGGACTTGAACTGCATCGTGTAGGATGCGCGGCCCTGGGTGAACGAGCGGAGGTCGGTTGCATATCCGAACATCTCGGACAGCGGAACATCTGCCTTGATGACCTTGGCGTTCGCGCGGTCCTCCATGCCCTGGATGTGACCTCTCTTGGAGGAGAGGTTGCCCATGACATCGCCCATGTACTCTTCTGGTGTCTCAACCTCGACTGCCATGTAAGGCTCGAGAAGCACCGGGTTGGACCTGCGGAGAGCTTCCTTGATGGCCATGGAACCTGCGATCTTGAATGCTGCCTCCGAGGAGTCGACCTCGTGATAGGAACCGTCTTTGAGGACGACCTTGATGTCCACGGTTGGGTAGCCTGCGATTACGCCACTCTCGAGAGCTTCCTGGATACCCTTGTCAACAGACGGGATGTACTCCTTGGGAATCGAGCCTCCCACGATGTTGTTGACGAACTCGTATCCTCCACCTGGCTCGAGAGGCTCCATGTCGATGACGCAGTGTCCGTACTGACCACGTCCACCGGTCTGACGCATGAACTTTCCGGTGACGTCGGAAACTGCCTTGCCGGCGGTCTCGCGGTATGCAACCTGCGGCTTACCAACGTTTGCCTCGACCTTGAACTCCCTGAAGAGCCTGTCGATGATGATCTCGAGGTGAAGCTCGCCCATTCCAGCGATGATCGTCTGACCGGTCTCGTTGTTGGTGGTAACTCTGAAGGTTGGGTCCTCCTCGGCGAGCTTTGCAAGAGCGAGGTCGAGCTTGTCCTGCTCGGCTTTGGTCTTGGGCTCGACTGCAACGTCGATAACCGGGTCGGGGAACTCCATGGACTCGAGGATGATCGGGTTGTCCTCGTCGCAGAGGGTGTCACCGGTGGTGGTGTTCTTCAGACCCACGATTGCGCAGATGTCTCCAGCGGTGCACTTATCGATATCGGTACGCTCGTTGGAGTGCATCTCGAGAAGACGTCCGATACGCTCTTTCTTGTCCTTGGTGGCGTTGAGAGCATAGGAACCAACGTTGAGGGTTCCGGAATAGACCCTGATGTAGGTGAGCTTACCAACATAGGGGTCGGTCATGATCTTGAATGCCAGAGCGGAGAAAGGCTCCTTGGAGTTAGCGTGACGCTCGATGGTCTCATCGGTCTTGGGGTCGGTACCCTCGATCGACGGGATGTCGAGAGGAGACGGCAGGTAATCCACGATCGCGTCGAGGAGCTCCTGGATTCCCTTGTTCTTGTAGGAAGAACCGCAGATGCAGGGGCAGAGCTTACCAGCGATGGTGCCCTTGCGGATTGCTGCCTTCAGCATATCGGGAGTTGGCTCGTCGTCGCCCTCGAGAATCATCATCATGAGCTCGTCATCGAAGTCTGCAGCGGCCTCGGTGAGCTGCTCGTGATACATCTGTGCATCCTCGAGATAATCCTCGGGAATCTCTTCCTGGGAAGGATAGATCATGCCCTTCTCGTCCTCGTTGAACTGCCATGCGGTCATGTCCACGAGGTCGATGAGTCCGTCGAAGTGATCCTCGGCACCAATGGGGAGCTGCAGGGTCACGGAATTTGCACCGAGACGATCGCTAATCATGCTCACTGCGTGCATGTAGTCGGAACCGATCCTGTCCATCTTGTTGACGTAGCAGATGGTTGGGACGTTGTAGCGAACTGCCTGGCGCCAAACGGTCTCGGTCTGCGGCTGAACGCCGGATACTGCGTCGAGTACCATGACGGAACCGTCGAGGACGCGGAGGGAGCGCTCTACCTCAGCGGTGAAGTCAACGTGGCCTGGGGTGTCGATGATCTGGATGCGATGATCCTTCCAGAAGCAAGTGGTAGCAGCGGAGGTAATCGTAATTCCGCGCTCCTGCTCCTCCTCCATCCAGTCCATCGTGGCAGCACCATCGTGAACCTCGCCAATCTTGTGGTTCTTACCGGTGTAGTACAGGATTCGCTCGGTAGTGGTGGTCTTACCAGCATCGATGTGAGCCATGATGCCGATATTACGGGTATCCTCAAGTTTTTGCTTTGCCATTGTGTGTTAAATCCTGCCTGTCCTCTTAGAAACGATAGTGAGAGAAAGCACGGTTGGACTCGGCCATCTTGTAGAGGTCCTCACGCCTCTTCACGGATGCACCCATTCCGTTCGATGCGTCCATGATCTCGGCTGCGAGCCTCTCCTTCATGGTCTTCTCCTTGCGCTTCCTGGAGAAGTCGACGAGCCAGCGGATTGCAAGCTGGTTTGCACGACGGGAGTTGACCTCCATAGGCACCTGATAGGTAGCGCCACCCACGCGCTTGGGCTTGACCTCGAGGGTCGGGCGAACGTTATCCATAGCCTTCTTGAATACTGCCAGAGGATCGTCGTTGGTCTTCTGTCCAACGATCTCGAATGCTCCGTAGACGATTCCCTCTGCAGTGGACTTCTTTCCATCGAGAAGGACCTTGTTGATCAGCTGGGTGACCATGCGATTGTTGTAAACGCTATCCGGCTGGGTTTCCCTGCGGACAGCAGCTGCACGACGCGGCATATGTATCTCCTAAACTAGTACGTGTTGATCTGTTGATTACGCAAGCAACCTAACGCAAGCGTAATTTGGGCTAATCGCCCATATCATTGGACGGTATATGTTACTTGGGCCTCTTTGCGCCATAGCGCGAACGAGCCTGAGCCCTGTTGTTGACTGCCGCGCAGTCGAGTGCTGCACGGATGACCTTGTAACGTACACCAGGGAGATCCCTCACACGTCCGCCACGGATGAGAACCATGGAGTGCTCCTGGAGGTTGTGACCCTCGCCAGGAATGTACACGGTTACCTCTTGTCCACTAACGAGTCTTACACGAGCTACCTTGCGGAGAGCCGAATTAGGCTTCTTCGGGGTTGCCGTGTAAACCCTTGTGCAAACGCCACGCTTCTGCGGGTTGCCCTGAAGAGCAGGCGTCTTCTTCTTATCAACGGTTTTGCTGCGACCCTTGCGGACCAGCTGATTGATTGTTGGCAAACTTAGCTCCTTCTTCCGATGCTCTATAGACATAGAGCGACCAATAATGCATAAAGCCACAGAGCGAGACAATATCACGCTCAATAACCCCTGTCAAATACCACGGTACCGGGTGTATCCATAAATTCCGGTGAAAAACCTCTGAGCGGAGCCCAGAGGTTTTTCACTTGCAAATCTGCGTCGTTACCGGCGCAAATCATATCGCTTTACGTTCGCTTTCGGGACCACTTCGGAGGCCTCGAGAAAGCAGTCTGGTTCCCGATCTTTACTCATCGTCATCGTCGGACGACATGTCATCGATTCCGTCGATGTCCTCGTCGCTGATCGTGTACTCGGAAAGTCCCACGTCCTTGAACAGTTCGTCGAGCTCCTCGTTGTCCTTGATCTGGCTGATTGGGGGCATTGGAGCACCGATCATGTCGTCTGGATCTGCACTGTAGCTCTGAGGCACATCGCTCTCCAGCAGAAGCGAGCTGTCATCTGGCGAGAACACCATCTCGAGAAGCTGCGAAACCTCGGAATCGTTCGAGCTCTGGTCGTTGTCGAGGATGTAGAGGAGGTCGTGCTTCTCCAATCCCTCCTTGAGCTCCTCTATGGCCTTCGAGCCGATTCCCTCGATCCTGCTCAGATCCTCGGTGGTCTGTCCCACAAGGTCGTTCACCGTCTCGATGCCAGCCTCGGAGAACTTGTTGGCCCAACGCTGCGAGATTCCAAGATCGTCGAACAGGTAGAGGTTTCCAACCTCGGGCGGCAGTTGCTTCGAGCCAGCACCGGCACCGTTTCCACCGATGAAGCCGTTGTAGCCACCAGACATTCCGAGGTAGTCCTCCACGTCCATCGACCAATCGTCCTGAGCCTTGGGGTTGGGCAGCAGGGTCTCGAGCTCATGCAGCTCGTCTGGAGCGTAATCCGGAAGCGTCTCTCCCCTTGCAAGCGACTCGTCCACCAGCTGGCCCCTGTAGGTGAGCTGAACGTCTCTGTAGCGCTTGAGTCCGGTACCTGCTGGGATGGACTTTCCGATGATGACGTTCTCCTTGAGTCCATGCAGGTGGTCTTCCTTGCCCTCGATGGCGGCGTCCGTGAGAACCTTTGTGGTCTCCTGGAACGATGCCGCAGAGAGCCAGGAATCGGTAGCGAGCGATGCCTTGGTGATACCAAGAAGGATAGGCTGGCCCACTGGCGGCTCTCCACCCTCGAGGATAATCCTCTCGGTTTCGTTGTTGAACGCGTTCACGTCCACCTGGGTTCCAGGCAGGAAATCGGAATCTCCCGGCTCGAGCACGGAGACCTTGCGGAGCATCTGCCTTGCAATGGCCTCGATGTGCTTATCGTTGATGTCGACGCCCTGCGAGACGTAAACCTGCTGGACCTGCGACACGATGTAGCGGAGCGTGGTCTGCGGGTCGGTTAGCCTGAGCAGGTCATGCGGGTTGATCGAACCTCTGGTGAGCTGCTGTCCAACCTCCACCGTGCAACCATCCACGATTCCGGGCATGAGACGCGTGCGCGTTGCAACTTGGTACTCCGCGGTATTGCCCTCGCTGTCGAGAATGGAGAGCGTCCTCGATGTCTTGTCCTCGATGATGGACAGCGTACCGGCAATCTCTGCCAGCACTGCCTGGCCCTTGGGCTTCCTTGCCTCGAAAAGCTCGGTAACACGCGGAAGACCCTGGGTGATGTCCTCTCCAGCAACTCCTCCGGAGTGGAACGTTCTCATGGTCAGCTGCGTACCAGGCTCTCCAATGGACTGGGCGGCGATGATTCCAACTGCAGTTCCGATGTTGACCGGCTTGCTGGTGGAAAGGTCCCAACCATAGCACTTCTGGCAAATTCCGCTTTCGGACTTGCAGGTCATGATCGTCCTGATCGAAACCTGTTTGACTCCTGCCTCGGACCACTCCACCAGTGCATCGACGGACGGGATGTAGTTGTCCTTGTCCAGCAGAATCTCGCCGGTGTTGGGGTCTACGACAGGCTCCTCGAGGTATCTTCCAACCAGATTGTCGTCGATATCTCCCCTCTCGGTGAGAATGTCGTACGGCACGCCCTCGTCGTTTCCGCAGTCGTAATCGCGAACGATAACGTCCTGGGCAACGTCGACGAGGCGCCTGGTGAGGTATCCGGAGTCTGCAGTACGAAGTGCGGTATCGGCAAGGCCCTTCCTAGCTCCGTGGGTCGAGATGAAGTACTCGAGAACGGTAAGTCCCTCGCGGAAGTTGTGCTTGATGGGCATGTCGATGATCTCGCCCTTAGGATCGGACATGAGGCCGCGCATTCCGGCCAGCTGCCTGATCTGCTTCATGTTTCCACGAGCTCCGGAGTAAGCCATCATGTAGATGGGGTTGAACCTATCGAAGTTGTCGAGCATTGCGTTTCCGACTTCTTCGTTGGCATCGGTCCAGATGTTGATAGTCTGCTTGTGCCTGTCCTCATCGCTGATGAATCCGGTCTCATAAGCAGCCTCGATCTCGGCGACCTTATCGTCTGCCTTGTTGAGGATGTCCTGCTTGTTCGGCGGGATCACAGCGTCGTAAACCGAAACGGTGAGTCCGGAGAGCGTTGCATACTTGAAGCCATTGGCCTTGAGTCCGTCGAGGATCGGCGGCATCTCGGAGAGCTTGTAGCGCTTGCAGCAGTTCTCGATGAGGTCTCCGATCTCGTCCTTAATCATCTCGTGGTTAACGAACGGATAATCGTCGGGCAGAATCTCGTTGAAGATTATGCGGCCGATGGTGGTGTGCAGCCTCTCTCCAGCCTTGTGCAGCTTGTACTTGTGCTTGCCCTTGCGCTCGCCCTCGTACTCGTCGTGGTCGAACTCCTCCACCGTGTCCTTATCCAGGCGCACCCAGATCTTAGCCTGAAGATCCAAGTCGTCAGAGGAATCGTGGGCGTTGATAGCGTCCTTGAAGTCCATGAACACGCGACCCTCGCCGGGGAAGCCGTCGCGGGCTGCGGTGATGTAGTAGAGTCCGATGACCATATCCTGGGTAGGAACGGTAAGGGCACGTCCGTGAGCAGGCGACTTGATGTTGTTGGACGACAACATGAGCACCCTGGCCTCGGCCTGAGCCTCGGTAGACAGGGGCACATGGATTGCCATCTGGTCTCCATCGAAGTCCGCGTTGAAAGCGGTGCACATGAGCGGGTGCAGACGCAGAGCCTTGCCCTCGACGAGGACCGGCTCGAATGCCTGAATACCAAGCCTGTGCAGCGTAGGTGCGCGGTTGAGAAGCACAGGATGGTCGGTGATGACCTCTTCGAGAACATCCCACACAACGTCGTTTGCACGCTCCACAGCCTTCTTGGCAGCCTTCACGTTGGGATAGTGCTGGAGCTCTACAAGCCTCTGGATAACGAACGGCTTGAACAGCTCGAGCGCCATGGTCTTGGGCACACCGCACTGATGCAGCTTGAGCTTTGGCTCAACAACGATTACGGAACGTCCTGAATAGTCAACGCGCTTGCCCAGCAGGTTCTGGCGGAAGCGGCCCTGCTTGCCCTTGAGCATGTCGGAAAGCGACTTCAGCGGCCTGTTGCCAGGTCCGGTGACGGGACGGCCCCTGCGGCCGTTATCGAACAGGGAATCCACAGCCTCCTGCAGCATGCGCTTCTCGTTGTTGACGATGATGTCCGGAGCGCCGAGGTCGAGAAGCCTCTTCAGACGGTTGTTCCTGTTGATGACCCTACGGTACAGGTCGTTCAAATCGGATGCAGCGAAGCGTCCTCCATCGAGCTGGACCATCGGGCGAAGGTCGGGAGGCAGAACAGGGATAACGGTGAGGATCATATCCTCGGGCTTGTTATCGCTGTCGAGGAAAGCCTCTACTACCTTGAGCCTCTTGATGGCCTTGACCTTGCGCTGGCCGCGTCCGGTGTCGATGATCTCCTTCAGCTCCTCGGCGGTCTTCTCCAGGTCCATGGCCATCAGAAGGTCGCGAACAGCCTCTGCACCCATACCGGCATGCACGTAATCGGAATAGTTGATCTTAATCTCATGGAACAGGTTCTCGTCGGTGATGAGGTCCTTCTCGCTGATCTTCGAGAAGACATCGAAGGCCTCCTGGCGGATTGCCTTCTTCTCGGCGAACTCGTCCTTGATATCCACCACTTCGGAGGCAATCTCCTCTGGGGTCATGAGCTCATCTGGATCCAGCTCTCCGCCGAACTCCTCGGGGTCTGCGTTGTTGACATTCAGCCTCTCAACGCTCACGATGGCCCTCTCGCACTCTGCATCGATTTCCTCGAGGTCTGCCACGAGCTCCTCGCGAAGCTCGTCAAGATCCTCATCGCGGGCCTGGGTATCGACCCAGGTCACGATTGCAGATGCGAAGTACAGAACCTTCTCAAGATCCTTTGGTGGAATGTCGAGGAGGTATCCGAGCCTAGAAGGCGAACCCTTGAAATACCAGATGTGGCTCACAGGTGCTGCGAGCTCGATGTGGCCCATGCGCTCACGACGTACCTTGGAGCGGGTAACCTCCACTCCGCAGCGCTCGCAGACGATGCCCTTGAACCTAATCCTCTTATATTTGCCGCATGCGCACTCCCAGTCCTTGGTGGGGCCGAAGATCTTCTCGCAGAACAGACCATCCTTCTCGGGCTTGAGAGTCCTGTAGTTGATGGTCTCCGGCTTCTTCACCTCACCATAAGACCAGCTGCGGATCTTCTCCGCGCTGGCAAGGCCTATGCGAATGCTGTCGAAATTGTTGACATCAAATTCTGCCATGGAGATTATTCCTTCCCCTCGTCACCGAGAAGCGAGTCGCTGTTGTTCTCGAAATCGACCAGCTGGTCTGCGATGATGTCGAGCATATCGGCCTTGTCCTCTTCCTCCGCGCCTTCCGGCTTCGGAGTTAGGGCCCTGTCCTCTTCCTCCTCGAGCTCGCGCTCGGTCTTGACGTGGTTGTTGCCGATCAGCTCCACGTCGAGAGCCAGGGACTTCATCTCCTTGATGAGCACCTTGAACGACTCAGGCACTTCTGGCGAAGGTATGTTCTCGCCCTTGACAATGCTCTCGTAAGCCCTCACACGTCCGGCGGTATCGTCGGACTTCACGGTGAGGATCTCCTGCAGCACGTTGGAAGCGCCATATGCGTACAGTGCCCAAACCTCCATCTCTCCGAAACGCTGTCCTCCAAACTGCGCCTTTCCTCCCAGAGGCTGCTGGGTGATCAGCGAGTAAGGACCGGTCGAACGGGCATGGATCTTGTCGTCGACCATGTGGGAGAGCTTGAGGATGTATTTCTTGCCCACGGTGATCTGCTCGCGGAACTTCTCGCCCGTACGTCCATCGTACAGGTCGGTCTTTCCGGTGAGAGACAGCTGCGGTATGAACTCCTCGCGTAGGAAATCGCCAAGCTTTGCCTCGGCCTTGCGCATGATGTTCTTGTTGGCCTTGTCGATAACGTCGGAAATCTCCTGCTCGGTTGCACCGTCGAACACTGGCGTTGCGACGTAAACCGGACCATCGACGACTTCGGACTCATCGTCGCTCCAGCCGTTGTATGCAGCCCATCCGAGATGGGTTTCCATAAGCTGTCCGACGTTCATACGGGAAGGCACGCCCAGCGGGTTCATGATGATGTCCACCGGGGTTCCGTCTGCGAGGAACGGCATGTCCTCGATCGGGAGAACCCTGGAGATAACACCCTTGTTTCCGTGACGTCCGGAGAGCTTGTCGCCCTGCTGGACCTTCCTCTTCTGTGCAACGTATACTCGCACGAGCTCGTTTACGCTTGGCGGCAGCTCATCGTCATTATCACGCGAGAACCTGATGATCTTGATAACCCTTCCGCCTGCTCCGTGGGGAACCTTGAGGGAGGTGTCGCGTGCCTCGCGGGCCTTCTCTCCGAAGATCGCACGGAGCAGCCTCTCCTCGGCGGTGAGCTCGGTCTCGCCCTTCGGGGTAACCTTGCCCACCAGAATGTCACCGGGGAACACCTCGGCACCGATCCTGATGATTCCGTCCGCATCGAGGTTTGCCAGCATGTCGTCGGACATGTTGGGAACTTCCCTTGTGATCTCCTCGGGGCCAAGCTTGGTGTCCCTGGCGTCGATCTCGTACTCGGCGATGTGAATCGAGGTTAGTAGGTCCTCATCGACCACCCTCTCGGACAGAACGATTGCGTCCTCGTAGTTGTAGCCTTCCCATGGCATGTATGCCACGGTGAGGTTTTGGCCAAGTGCCAGCTCTCCGAGGTCGGTGGATGGTCCGTCGGCGATCACGTCGCCAACCTCCACCCTATCGCCCGCTCTTACCACAGGCTTGTGGTTGAGGCAGCCGCCCTGGTTGGAACGCTGGAACTTGGGGAGCTCGTATTTGAACTCGCTGCCATCGTCGTTTCTGACGATCACTTCGTCGGACTGCACGTACTCCACGGTTCCGGCGGTCTTGGAGACAACGACCTCTCCAGAGTCAACTGCGCACCTGTACTCCATACCGGTACCAACCAGAGGAGCATTTGGCCTAAGCAGCGGCACAGCCTGCCTCTGCATGTTCGAACCCATGAGCGCTCGGTTAGCATCGTCGTGCTCGAGGAACGGGATGAGTGCCGTTGCCACGGAGCAGATCTGCCTAGGAGAAACGTCCATGTAGTCGACCTTCTCCGGCGGGAACTGCTCGGGGTCTCCATACGAGCCGTCCATACCCATGGTGCGGCACAGAACCCTAGACGCGGGGACGGTGTTTCCATCCTTGTCCACGGTAGTAAATTCCCTGGTTTCGGGATCGAACATTGCGTTTGCCTGCGCGATGTTGTACTTCTCCTCCTCGTCGGCGGTGAGGTACTCGATCTCGTCGGTAACCTTGCCATCCACTACCTTGCGGTATGGAGCCTCGATAAATCCGAATGGGTTGACCCTTGCATAGGTTGCAAGGGATCCGATGAGTCCGATGTTAGGACCTTCTGGGGTCTCGATCGGGCACATTCTTCCATAATGCGAGGTGTGAACGTCTCGAACCTCGAATCCCGCGCGCTCCCTCGAAAGACCGCCAGGACCGAGTGCGGAGAGCCTGCGCTTATGCGTGATGCCTGCAGCAGGGTTGGTCTGGTCCATGAACTGAGACAGCTGCGAAGAACCGAAGAATTCCTTTATAGAGGCAACTATCGGCCTGATGTTGATGAGGGACTGCGGTGTGATGTCGTCGAATTCCTGCGTGGACATGCGCTCGCGAACGACCCTCTCCATACGGGTGAGGCCGATCCTGAACTGGTTCTGAATCAGCTCGCCAACCGTGCGGATGCGACGGTTTCCGAAATGGTCGATGTCGTCTGTTGTGCAACTCTGATCACCATTGTGGAGTGCGATGATGTAGCGCATGGTCTGAATGATGTCTTCAGACGTGAGCACATGGCATTCCGCGTCGGTGTCGAGGCCCAGCTTCTTGTTGATCTTGTACCTACCCACATCAGCAAGATCGTAGCGCTGGGGATTGGTGAACAGGTTGGAAAGCAGAACCCTCGCAGAGTCCACTGTGGGCGGCTCGCCGGGCCTGAGCCTTCTATAAAGCTCAACCAAGGCTTCGTCCTGCGTCTCCACGCCATCTCTCTCGATTGTCCTAGTTACAATCTCGGAATCTCCAAGAGCTTCGATAATCTCGTCGCGCGTAGTGGCTATTCCAAGAGCACGCAGAAGAAGGGTTGCAGGCTGCTTGCGCTTGCGGTCGATCCTCACCGAAAGAACATCCTTCTTATCGGTTTCGAACTCGAGCCAGGCGCCACGCGACGGGATGACCTTCGCGTTGTAGAGCATTGCATCTGAGGTTTTATCGGGCTCGGAGCCGAAGTAAACGCCAGGCGACCTAACCAGCTGGCTTACTACGACCCTCTCGGTGCCGTTGATGATGAAGGTTCCCTGCTCGGTCATAAGCGGGAAATCGCCCATGAAGACGAGCGGCTCCTTGATCTCGCCGGTCTCCTTGTTGACAAAGCGCACGTCAACGAAGAGAGGAGCCTGGTAAGAGATGTCCTGGGCACGGCACTCAGCAATAGTGCTGGGCGCATCACCAAACTGGTGCTCG
>CADBOM010000170.1 GCA_902796325.1 uncultured Coriobacteriaceae bacterium | reverse complement strand
TGCCAACAGATTCTGGACCAGGAAAGGACGGACACTGCTACCCAGAGCCAATGGACGAGGATTGCCTTTACCTGAACATTTGGACGCCGGCAAACAGTTCTGACGAAAAACTGCCAGTAATGTTTTGGATCCATGGCGGAGGATACATCGGCGGCCACAGCTATGCCAGCTATGTGAATGGCGACACCATCGCGAAAAACGGAGCAATCCTGGTATCGATATGCTATAGGCTCGACGTTTTCGGTTTCCTTGCACATCCGGAGCTGTCCGCCGAATCCCCGCTGGGAATCTCCGGAAACTACGGAACCCTCGACCAAATAGCGGCCCTCAAATGGGTTTACGAGAACATCTCCGCCTTCGGAGGAGACCCCGGCAACATCACGGTGTTCGGACAGTCGGCAGGCGCCAACAGCACCCAGATTCTGATCTCCTCTCCCCTTTCACGCAGCATGGTCAACCGCGCGATCATGGAAAGCGGCGCGTCGATGAGGCACACGGACCTGATTCCAATCCGAAGGCTCTCAGATGCCGAGGCCATGGGCTCCAACATCCTAGATGCCATGGGAATCGGTTCCATAGACGAAGCCCGCAAGATGGATGCCATCGAATTCCAGCAGAAATGCGGCAAGGCCATGTTCGAGAAGCTGAAGCTGGGATTTTTCGAGATGCCGTTTGCGCCGGTAATCGACGGACATGTGCTTGAGAAAAGCTTGGGAGAATATGCAGCCAGCGGAGAGATTGCCAACGTGGAATGCATCGTTGGTCATACCGACGAAGGCGGATTGGACTTCCCAATGCCAATCGACGCATACGAGCCATGGCTCGAGAGCTTCGGCGACAACGCAGACAGACTGAGAGACCTGCTTGACGTTAACAGCCAGGAAGACCTGGACAAAATCAACCCCAACGGATTCAAGGGCAAGCTGGTTACAGCCAGCGCTGCATTTGCAGAATCGCGCCAAGAGCATGGCGGCAAGCCCGTGTACTACTACTATTTTGACAGGCACCTTCCGGGTGATGACAGCGGAGCTGCGCACACAGCCGAGATATTCTACGTTTTCAATTGCCTGCAGATGTCTTGGAGGCCATTCACTGGCGTGGATTACGATATAGCGCTTGCGATGTCGTCTTATTTTGCCAACTTTGCCAAAACCGGCAATCCAAACGGAGACGGCTTGCCAACATGGGATGCATACGACGAGGCAGATCCGAAGAGGCTGGTCATCGCAGATGATGCGTCGATGCAGAAAATCGAGCAACCAGCCTGGCAACGAGCGTTGATCGACCTGGACAAGTAACTGACGCAAACAGGCAAGCGTCGGACGAACCACCGGAAAGCATATATATTAGTGTGCCCCCAAAACCACCGGGTTTTGAGGGGCACAGCTTTGCTCTCATTGCTCGCGTTCGATCAGTGCCATTACCTTGCTCGGTCGTCCGGGAGGCAGTCAGGCAAGCACTGCGGCAATCTCCCAATAGCGAACCTTCTAGTAACGGCTGCGCTCCTTCATTGCACGATCAACCTCGCGCTGCGAGTCTCGCTTTGCTATGGCATCTCTCTTATCGTAGTTCTTGCGGCCCCTGGCCAACCCAATCTCAACCTTGACCCTGTTGTTCTTGTCAAAGTAAACCTGCAGTGGCACTATCGCCATGCCTCTCTCGCGGGTTTTCTGCAGTAGATAAGAAATCTGATGCTTGTGCAGGAGAAGCTTGCGGTTTCTATCGGGATCCGGATTGTTGTAAGTGCCATGAGAGTACGGGGAGATATGAACTCCAACAAGCCAGGCCTCGTCCTTCCTTATAATCACGAAGCACTCCGTGAGCTGGCAATTGTTCTCGCGCAGAGACTTCACTTCGGTTCCGGTTAGGGCAATACCGGCCTCGAACGTCTCGAGTATGTCGTAGTCGTGATAAGCCCTGCGATTTCGGGCAACGTTTTTTCTTCCGTCATCGTTCTTCTTTGCCATGGTATCCTCTAGCCTCTTGATAACCTCGTGATGCAAGGTTGTGATTCTCCATCTTTGCTGAATCACCTTTTACGCAATGCTTCTGTGCAATGCCTTTGCAAATCATTCTTGTCACATGTCGTCGAATCACTAATGATAGCGCAAAAGAAAAGATGCGGCACCACCTTTGAAGTGGCACCGCATCTGCTTTGCAGAATTTGGCGTGCAACAGCCTCTTCCAAGCTGCGAGCCTGTTTTCGCAAACCGGCTACTCCAGCACTGCGCCCTTGTCTGCGCTGGTGACCATCCTGGCGTAACGGCCAAGCCATCCCGTGGTAATGTTGGGCTCCGGCTGCACATATGCGGCCTTGCGCTTGGCCAGCTCGTCATCGGACACCTCGAGCTTGATCGACGCATTGGGAATGTCGATGGTGATGGTGTCGCCTTCCTCCACCAAACCGATTGGTCCACCCGATGCTGCTTCAGGCGAAACATGCCCGATAGCGGCTCCGCGCGAAGCACCGGAGAAGCGTCCG
The DNA here is from genome assembly GCA_902796325.1 of uncultured Coriobacteriaceae bacterium. Taxonomy (GTDB): domain Bacteria; phylum Actinomycetota; class Coriobacteriia; order Coriobacteriales; family CADBOM01; genus CADBOM01. Next base: position 1,359 of record CADBOM010000170.1, on the reverse strand, counting down.
TCTGTGATGAGCGCCACGGTCTTGTCGAGCTTCATACCAGCAAGCGCCGATGTTGGATTGAGCATCTCGCGCATGCCGGGTCCGCCCTTCGGGCCCTCGTAGCGAATTACCACCACATCGCCGTCAACGATCTTGCCATCGTAGATTGCGGCGATGGCGTCTTCCTCGCAGTTGAACACCCTGGCTGGACCAGCGTGTTTCTGCATCTCGGGAGCCACGGCGCTGCGCTTGACCACGCATCCGTTAGGAGCGATGTTGCCCCAGAGAATCTGCAGACCGCCAGTTGGGGTGTAGGGATCGTCGATGTCCCTGATTGCGTTGTGGTTCCTAACCTTAGCGCCGGCGATGTTCTCGCCCACCGTCTTGCCAGTGACGGTGATGCAATCGAGGTCGAGAAGGTTCTTCTTGGCAAGCTCCGACTCCACTGCCGGAATTCCACCAGCCATGTAAAGGTCTGGCATATGGGTTGGTCCGGCAGGTGCAAGGTGGCAGATGTTCGGCGTGTTGGCCGAAATCTCGTTGAACATATTGAGGTCAACATCAACGCCGGCCTCATGAGCGATGGCGATGAGGTGCAGCACCGTGTTGGTGGAGCATCCAAGGGCCATGTCGCAAGTGAGGGCGTTCCTGATGCTGCGCTCGTTTATGATCTGGCGAGCGGTAATGCCCTTGTTCACCATATCCATGATTGCATGACCGGAATACTTGCCCAGCATGAGCCTCTTCGAATACGGAGCCGGAATGGTTCCGTTTCCGGGCAATGCAATTCCAATTGCCTCGCACAGGCAGTTCATGCTGTTAGCGGTGTACATTCCAGAGCAGCTACCGCAGCTGGGGCAGCAATTCTGGGTGATGTCTTCCAGCTGGTCCTCATCAATCATCCCGGCCTTGTAGGACCCAACTGCCTCGAACATCTTGGACAGGCTTACCTCCTGCCCCTCAACGGCTCCCGCAAGCATGGGGCCACCGGAGCAAACCACAGCTGGTACATCCATGCGCACAGCAGCCATTACCATGCCCGGCACGATCTTGTCGCAGTTGGGAACAAGTACCAGACCATCCAGCTGATGGGCCATGAACATGGTCTCCACGCTGTCGGCGATGAGCTCGCGCGATGCAAGCGAGTACTTCATGCCAATGTGGCCCATCGCGATGCCGTCGCAAACGCCGATTGCCGGAATGAGAATCGGGGTTCCGCCCGCCTCGCTAACGCCGGTTTTCACGGCATCCGCGAGCTTATCAAGATTCATGTGACCCGGTACTATCTCGCTATAAGCCGAAACCACGCCGATAAGCGGCTTCTCCAGCTCTTCCTTCGTATAGCCCAGAGCATAGAAAAGGCTCCTGTTGGGCGCCCTC
>CADBOM010000169.1 GCA_902796325.1 uncultured Coriobacteriaceae bacterium | reverse complement strand
TCTCGCCTCGGCAGACACCTACGACCACTCCAAGTTCATGGACGGCATGGCCCTGAACATCAGGATCCACCCGTCGGCGCTCAGCCGCCAGGATGGCATCGACAAACTGCGTCAGATGACCAAGGCCTACCTCGACGAGGGCGGCATGGAGGTCCAGTACAACGTGGTTTCCACCGAGGCCATGAAGGCTGCCCAGGAGGATCCCGAGAAGTACCGCGATCTCGTGGTGCGCATCGCCGGCTACTCCGCATACTTCGTGGAGCTGTCCACCGATCAGCAGAACGACCTCATCAGCCGTACCGAGAACTCGCTGTAGAGGTTTGACAAACCATAATCGGCTGCTTATGACTCGCTCATAGCTTGCAGCCGCAAAGGAGCCGGCGTCCCGAATGGGATGCCGGCTCCTGTTTATATAAGGCGAATAAGGCGAAATTCGCGACAAGATTTGCAGCTCGCGGCAGCTTCATCGGTGGCGAGGTTCGCAACTCGTGGCAAGCTTCGCCGCCAGGAAAGATTCGCAACTCGCAGCAAGCCTCGTCGGTGGCAAGGCAACGCAAGCTAGCCCAAACTAGCACAAGCTAAACGACGGTCTCTTACGCTCTCTTACACTCTCAATTATTAAATAGCGCTCCCAGCTTTAATCAGTCTGCATAAAGATTGACGGCGCTGTTGAACAGACGCAAATTTAAACCTAATATACATTCAGGCATTATTATGGCCGCGCCAAAGCCGTTGCCAAAATGACAACGTGTACCTAGCGTGGCCGGGACAAAAGGAGATCGAAATGGCTTACGAAGATCTGCCCTATTTGGAGAGGCCTGTTTCCGACCGCATGTGGAGGCTGCGCGAGGCAATCAGGGACAGGGTAATCAAGTACGACGCTGAGAACGCCAGACTCATGACCGAGGCCGAGAAGGAATGCGGGGCCATGCTCCCCTATATGAAGCATTCCAAGGTCCTGAGGGCTGCACTCGAGGGACGCAAGTGCCGCGTCGAGGACGACGAGGTTCTGGTGCAGAACATGGGTGCTGAGTTCTGCGGAAGCTCGCAGACCCCGCTATATGGCGCGCTCATGATGCCGATTGCCGGCGTTAACGAGGGCCGCTGGACGCTTCGCGACGATGGCTACTACCACAACCCCGACGGATCCGAATGCGCATTGGCCGTAAAGAAGGAAGAGTACGACTCGATGGTGGAGCTGGCGGAGTTCTGGAAGGGCAAGATGCCCACCGACGTCGCCGACCCCGTAATGCCGGTCTGGTATCAGGAGATCAGGCGCGTAGGCGGATCGCCCTGCGGAAACTTCCCGTCGATCCCCATCCCCGCTGGACACCACACCCCCGGATATCAGAACCTCGTTAAAACCGGATACGGTCTCGTGAAGGATCAGGCAGAGGAATGGCTCGAGGCCCACTACAACAACCTCATGGGCGACGACACCGACAAGTACATGTTCTATACCGGCGTCGTTGACATCTGCGAGGGCATGATGGCCCTCCATCACCACTATGCAGATGCATGCAGGGAGAAAGCCGCAGAAACCACCGACGAGGCCCGCAAGAAGGAGCTCCTCGAGATGGCCGACGGTCTTGATTGGACCGCAGAGCGCCCGGCCCGTCACTATCGCGAGGCTTGCCAGATGGTGCTCATCTACGTCCAGGAAATCTGGCTGGATGGTAATGCAGACATCTGCTCCTGCGGACGCTTCGACCAGTACACCTGGCCGCTCCTCAAGTCCGACCTCGAGACCGGCTATATCACCATGGAGCAAGCTCAGGAAATCACCGACTGCTTCTTCCTCAAGATCGGAGCAATGTACGGCGGTGGCGAGGGCCCGATGGCTCGCATCACTGGAATCGGCAACACCTACATGCACACCACCATCGGCGGCGTCGACCCAGATACCGGCGAGGATGCATGCAACCCGGTTTCCTACATGGTGCTCGCAGCACTCAGCCGCATGAAGCTGCACGACCCCACCATCTCCCTGCGCATCAACAAGAACACGCCGGACGAGATGTGGGAAATGGCAATCATGGTCAACAAGACCGT
>CADBOM010000168.1 GCA_902796325.1 uncultured Coriobacteriaceae bacterium | reverse complement strand
GCATCCGGGTTTATCGCCGACACATCGTTTACGGCCATGGCAACCGACTCCTCATCGGCAAGGTCTATCTTGTTGATGAGTATCGCGTTGGCGCCTTCCATCTGTCCTTCCAGAAGCATGGCCATCGCGCGTTTTATCTTGGGCCATCTCTTGGAGTCCACGATCACGCAGATTCTAATCTCCAGGTCTGGCATCATGCTGCTTATGGTTGTCTTCACCTGGTTGGGAAACGCAACGCCTGTGGTCTCGATGATCACAAGATCGGGGTCGTAGCTTTCCTCGATTTCGCGCAGAGCTGGAACTATCTGACCTGCCAACGAGCAGCATATGCAACCCGCGAACATGTCTTTGACCTTCAACCCGGTTCCGCTCAGCGTGGCATCGTCCACGCCAGCTTCTCCAACCTCGTTCTCGATGATCACGATCTTCGATTTCTTGCTGTCGTCATCACCGATAACGTGCTTCGCGAGTTTTACCAGCAAGCTGGTTTTCCCGGATCCGAGAAAACCACCCAGTATCAGCACTTTCATGTTTGCCACCTCGGGCTTTCGCCTAGTCAAACGCGTTATTAAAATTGAACGCATTTTATTTTTAACACCAACCACTATAGTTCAACTGTGCCCGAATGTATCGGGCGTGTTTCATTCGTCGTGAGGTGAATGCAGGCGGCTGGCAACATGACAATGCTTGCATGCATCATTCGATGGAAAACGGCGCATGCGCAGCAAAGGCTAGAACAAAGGCTAAAACGAAGGCGCCGCCCGTTGGGGACGACGCCTTCGCGTGCCGTTCGTTGATCCAGCCTCCCTTGGCCTGGTTTGGCCAAACCTAGTCTAAAACCTCTTCGGAACCATCTTGTCCACATCGCAGGTCTCGTTTCTCCACTCTCCATCGAAGTATGGGAACTTGGCAACCTTAACTCTGATCATCTTCTTGTGGGGGAATTTCTCGGAGCTCCAGTCCACGGCAAGCTCCGTGCCCTCTGCCGCATATTGCGGCTGCACCCATGCGAGTGAGATCATCCTGCGCTCGTAGTAGGCGAAGGTCCTGCCCGAAGCCAGCCCCACAACCTTGTCTCCATCCATCACGTAGTCTCCGCGGACCCTCATGGCTCCATTCTCGGAATCCGTCAGCACGGATGGATACAGGATTTGATTGTCGTATGGTTCAACATCGGTTCCCGAAATCTGCGACATGAACACGTCGGCGCAATCCTCGGCGTTCCACTCCAAGGTCACGCAAACGCGATGCTCGGCATCTTTTGCTGCCTCGAGCGCCTGCTTGCCCTGGTAATCGCACTTGTCGAATTTCACCAGGTTGCCCCACCCGATTTCGTATGGGGTCACGTAGTAAGCTTCCTGGTCTTTCCAGGCGCTGCCATATGTTGGGAAAATGATGCAGTATTTCTTGGCGAACTCTTGGAAATCGGTGTCGCTTCCCTCGAAGAACGCATAGCAGTAATGCTGCAGTTGGTTGGGGTAACCGCCAGGGGTGTGGTTCACGATTCCGTAGCTTGCCACACCCTGGGGGCGGCCGCCGTACTTCTCCACGGTTTCGCGGAGCTTGCTGTAGACCACGTCGAAGTTATCGGTCGAACCATGTACCTCGTAGGCCAAGCACCCCGACATTCCCAGCCTGTGCACCGTCATGGGGGTTCCGCAGCACTGCACCGTCTTGTTGCGGGCGAACTTGATATCGTGCAGGTCGCACTGGCAGGCATCTTCCAGAATTTCGAGCGACTTTGGTCCGTCGATCTGGAAGAAGTACTCGTCGGTTCTGTATTGCCCGTCAACGTCCAATCCCTCGGCCTTGGCCTTCTCAACGTAGTACTGCAGTACCGGAGCCAGCCAATAGGTTCTGTAGCAGTCCTCCTTCTTCATGCACACGCCGTCGGCGAGGAGATGGCCCTTCTCATTGCAGATAAGCGCATGCTTGGAGCGGCCAACCGTCATGCCCGCAAAGTCCTTGTTGGTGCATGTGCGCTCCAAAACCGCAGCGGCATCGCTTCCGCTGACTTCATAGACGGGGGTTGTGTTGAGATTCACTCCAAGCCATGCGGTTTTTCTGCATGCCAGATATTCGTCCTCAACGCTGGTGTACAGCCAGGGCAGCTTCACACCAAAGAGATTGATTATGCTGGCCGCACCTTGGAGCATGGGATTATCGTCAGAAATGTTCATATGTGTTCCTCACTTTCAGTCGAATTAAACTGTTTTAAAAATGCTTTCTGTGCCTGTAATATTAATTAGCTGCTGCATGGTAGATGCTGGTTATTAAACGAGATAAAATTTTAGATATTAGTCATTAATGACGAATATTTGAAACGACATCGAAATACCTGCAGTTGTGACGAGCTGCTCGTAGCGGCGACTGATTTGCGCTGGGGGACGGCCGAGTAGGGGTTGACTGAGTAGGGGTAAACGAAGTGGAAGTCTATGCTTCTATGCTGGTAGATGCGCTTGCAGAAGATGCGTTCGTGCAAGTGCGTGATTTTCAATCGAATCACGCCGCTCAAATGACGGTGCGCAATATCTGCACTTGGCCCTGTGCGGTTGCGAACCTCGACGGATCCGTATGCGTTGTGCGCGCTGAAGACCTGCAGGGAATGGTCCGCGAGATGTCTGACGCGGCGGGAGCGACATCGGGTGCGAAGTCAGGTGCGGCATCGGGGGAGCTCGGCATGCCTGCCGGGTTTACTTCCAATTGCCTTCTGGTGGTGGCTGGTGGCGGTAGCGGAAGCATGTTAGAGGGTGTCAATTTGAGCGGCGAGCTCTCCAAGCTTTCTGCAAATTCCAAGATCATATTCGGCAACTTGATGCTTGCTCCCGATGGGCTTTCTGTTGGAGATGCTGTGTCCGATATTGCAAATCGAATGTCGCAGATTATCGACTGGCGTATTCGAGTGGCGGAGCTAAGGGCATCCCATGCGGGGCTATCGGAATTTCTCCCCATAGTTGCAGAGCCTTTGAAGAATCCTGTTGCGCTCTTTGCTGGAGACGGGTCTTTGGTGCAAACCGCGGGAACAATGGACGGGGATGCAACTGGAACGATTTGGGATCATCTGGACAAGGGCTTCGTGGGGCTTGGTTTTTACACGGTCGACGATAGGAGAATCATGGCCAGGTCGATGTCCAACCCGTCCGAATGCATGAAGTTCAACCCCCAGGCAGACCCAGAGCACACCTATTGCTGCGGATTTATCGGAGTTGGAAACGACATCTACGCTTCTCTTGGCCTCGTGGATATAAACAGCCCGATAACGGATGGGCAACTCAAAGCGTTCGGTATTATGCGGAACGAGACCGAGCGGTTCTTGAGGGAAAATCAGCAATACATGTCTTTGTACAAGGGAGCTGGAATAGTGCTTCGCGAGCTGCTGTCCGGAACCTCGATGCCAAGCCATGATGTAGAGCAATGGCTATCGGATAACAGGATTTCTTCTAACCGTGGTTACATCTTGCTTGACATCCCTAAGCCCGGGGCGATTCCGCAAGATTCGATATCGAAAAATCCCAAGATGCCGGCAGATGCAACTCCGGCAGAAACAATTTCTCAGCATGAGGGCGGCAATCGGAGTGAGCGCGCTGTTCGATTTATCCCAATGCTTTTGGAAAGAGAACTCCACGATATATTCAAGGATTGCGTTATCTGCACGCTGGATGGGGAAGTGGTGGTACTGGTTCCTGCTCGCTCAGACTTGGACGATCAAGAGCGCATCATTGCAGATTCTCTTAGAAAATTCGACGTCTCATGGGGAATGAGCCCCAGGTTCAAGGCGTTTTCAAATATGCAGTCGAGGCTGGAGCAAGCCAGATTTGCGGCGTCTTTCGCATCTTCCGATTCTTCTGCATCCGATGATTCGAATAGCCATGGAAGGTTCGAGCGCTGCTTTATCGAGTTCGCGTTTTCGTCACTTGAACGGGCTGGCGTTGGCGAGCAGCTGGTGGACCCCTCGCTCCAGGACATATGGCAAGCTTCCGATAGGGGCAGGGAGGACATCGAGCAGCTTGCGGCCTACCTCTCGAGCGGTCGAAATTATGCTGCAGCGTCGAGGAAGCTCTATATGCACAGGAACTCGCTCATATATAGGATTCGCAAGATTTCGGAAGAGCTGGGTTGCGATTTCGAAACAGTGGACGACGATCTAGCTGCATACTACCTGGTGGGGTGCGAGTATCTCATCAAGCTCGGATCCGGGAAAAGTTCCGGGCGAAGTTAAAATCTCGAAACCCCTCTTTTTCTCGATAGCTCTAGTCCATGGCTTGCGTTTACCCTATATTCCCATCTGATTGTAATGGAGCGCTACTTATGGGGTGGCTTTCGAGGGAGCGTGAGTGAATGAGCGTCCAATCTCGCTTACCTATTGAATCGCGGTGTTTAACCAACCCCTAACATTCAAGCGAGCGCGAAGCAGATAATATTAACAAGGGCGCTCGAAATACGTCCCCGCGATAGGCTATGATTTAAGCCATGTATTTCCAAGTGAGTTTGAGGGCAAGCTTGGGTTTCATTTCGAATCATTTCGAACGATCTTAAAGCGAAGGGGACGGCACTCATGACTAAATTCATTTTCGTGACCGGCGGCGTGGTTTCATCGCTCGGAAAGGGCATAACCGCTGCCTCTCTCGGCAATCTGCTAAAGGCCAGGGGGTACAAGGTCACGATGCTCAAGATGGACCCGTATCTCAATGTCGACCCTGGAACAATGAGCCCGTTCCAGCATGGCGAGGTTTTCGTCACCGACGACGGCCATGAGGGAGACCTCGACATCGGGCACTACGAGAGGTTCATCGACGAGAACCTCACGCGCGAGTCCAACTTCACCCAGGGTTCGATCTATCAGTCCTTGGTAGCGCGCGAGCGCAGGGGAGATTTCCTGGGCGGCACCGTGCAGGTTATCCCGCATGTTACCAATGCCATCAAAGACCGCATCGCACGCACGGCAGAGCAGTCCAATGCCGACATTGTGATAACCGAAATCGGCGGCACCATCGGAGACATCGAGGGCCAGCCTTTCATCGAGGCGGCCCGCCAGTTCAAGAAGCAGCATGGTCCGCACGACGTTATCTTCGTGCATGTCACGCTGGTTCCCTATATCGCTGCAGCTCATGAGGTCAAGACCAAGCCAACGCAGCAGTCCGTTAAGGAGCTGCGCTCCATCGGAGTTCAGCCCGACTTCATCGTGTGCCGCTCGGATCACCAAATCACAGATGCTGTTCGCGAGAAGATCGCAATGTTCTGTGACGTGCAAACCGAGAACGTTATCGCTTGCCCCGATTCGCCTACGATCTACGAGGTGCCGCTGCGCATTCACGATCAGGACTTCGACACCAAGGTGCTGGCGGCGCTCGACCTTCCGATCAGGCGCATCAACCTCAAACCTTGGAGGCAGTTCGTAGAGCGTGCCCGCAAGTGCGAGGGCGAGGTTAAGATCGCAATCGTGGGCAAGTACGTCTCCCTGCCCGACGCCTATCTCTCCGTCCACGAGGCTCTCTATCATGCGGCTGTTCACTTTGGTAAGAACGTCGACATCCGCCTCATCGACGGCGAGACTCTCATAAGCGATGGAGTCGAGAAGGTCTTGGGCGAAATGGATGGAATCATCGTCCCAGGCGGATTTGGCGTAAGGGCCTTCGAGGGCAAGATCGCTGCAATCAAGTATGCGAGGGAGAACAACGTGCCGTTCCTGGGCATCTGCCTCGGACTCCAGGCTGCCGTTGTTGAGTTCGCTCGCGATGTTGCAGGACTCGAGGGAGCTTCCTCCGCCGAGTTTTCGGATGATTTGGAATATCCTGTCATAGCGCTCATGCCCGACCAGGAAGATATTGAGGACAAGGGCGGAACGATGCGTTTGGGCGCATATCCGTGCAAGCTTCTCGAGGGCTCCAAGGCCTACGAGGCATATGGCAAGCCGCTCATCTACGAGAGGCATCGTCATCGTTACGAGTTCAACAACGTATACCGCGACCAGCTCACCAAGGCCGGCCTTGTGATTTCGGGCCTTTCGCCTGACGAGAGGCTGGTCGAGATGATAGAGCTGCCCGACCACCCATGGTTCGTGGCAACCCAGGCTCATCCAGAGTTCAAGAGCCGCCCAACCCGTTGCCATCCTCTGTTCAGAGGTTTGGTGGGCGCGGCAATCAAGCGCAAGTACGGAGATGTGGAGGAATAAATGGTGCCAGGGCCCGATTCCGAAGTTTCGACTCCAGAAGTCACGACCCCGATAACTGCAGAAGAAGAAGTTGCCGATCGCAAGATGGCCGAAGCCAACGCTTTCGAGACCATCGTGAACAAGAAGGCACTGCACTCCATCGATCCTGAGAGGGTTTTGGAGTGCTTCCTCGACCTCGTGCGAATCGATAGCCCGTCTTTTCACGAGCTCGAGATAGCCAAATATTGCAAGAAGGTTTTCGAAGACCTTGGATGCACCGTCAAGTTCGATAAGTCGCAGAAAAAGACCGGGTCTAACGTTGGCAACCTTCTCGCGATTCTCCCTGGAACCACCGAGGGAGAGATTGTGCTATGCGCTCACATGGACACCGTTAATCCAGGTGTTGGCGTGGTTCCCATCATCAAGGACGGCTTGGTGCTCTCGAAGGGCAACACCGTTCTGGGTGCAGATGACAAGGCAGGAGTTGCCTCCATCATCGAGGCCGTAAAGTGCTTGGTCGAGCAGGGCGGAAAATACCCCAGGGTATGGGTTCTGCTCACCACCTGCGAGGAGCGCGGTCTGCTTGGCGCAGACTTCGAGGAATTCAACATCCCAAAGGGAACGCCATGCCTGGTGCTGGATTCCGAGCATGCCCCTGGAGCTATCATCGCGCACGCTCCATCGAAATATGATTTTGAGGCCGAGTTCACCGGCAAGGCAGCTCACGCTGGAGTCGAGCCAGAGGAGGGCGTCTCGGCAATTGCCATTGCGGCGGAAGCCATCGCGCACATGAACCTTGGACGGCTCGACGATGGAACCACTGCCAACGTTGGCACCGTTACCGGCGGCCGCGCCAACAACATCGTTCCAAACAGCTGCGTGATCACCGGCGAGTGCCGCTCCATGAGCGAGGCCAAGGCCAAAGAAGTCGTTGAAAACATGGACTCGGCAATGCGAAATGCTGCAAAAGACCTTGGAGGCCAGGTAAAGATCGAATGGCATCACAGGTATCCGGCCGTGGAGTTCTCAGATGACGACCCATTGGTGCAGTTGCTGGTGAAGGTTGCGGATAAGGTGGGCCTCAATTCCATCATCTCCAAGACCGGCGGCGGAAGCGATGCCAACGTGCTCTCGCATCATGGCTTGAACTCGATTGCCCTCGGAAACGGAATGACCAACTATCATTCCCTGCACGAGAGCATCAAGATCGAGGATCTTGAGAATTGTGCTCTATACACGCTTGCCATAGTCTACGAAGTTGCCAAGCATCTGGATATCCTGCATAAGAAGTAGCCTAGGGCCTCGCTTCGGTTTTGCGCTATAGCTTTTGAAGCTGCGCATTCATGTATCTATTCTCTATTGCTTCGCATGCTCACTTTATTCACGTGCTCACTCGGAACGGAGTATTAAGATGTCGCGTCCCAGACCGCAAGAGGTTACCTGTACTCAATGTGGAAACACGGAGAGCGTTACCGTTTGGGACAGCCTTAGCGCTGTCGATAATCCAAAGGAAAAGGACCAGCTCATCGATGGCAGCCTGTTCACTTATAAATGCTCCAACTGCGGTTCGGTTGGAGTGCTCAACTACGCCATGCTGTTCATGGATGACGAGCGCCATATGATGGTTTACTACTGCCCCGACGCGAGTGAGATTTCCAACGTCGAGGACATGCTCACCAAGATCGAGGAAACAATGAGCGAGGTGGGAGTGGAGTATCGCTGCAGAATCGTCACTTCGTTGAACAGCCTGCGCGAGAAGGCGGCGATTTGCGACGATGATCTTGACGACCGAGCAGTTGAAGTTGCCAAAGCAGTGTTCAAGGCATACGCCGGGGCCAGCGATGAACTTGCAGGCCACAAGGTAACGTCGATTTACTACTCGGGATTGGATGACGATGGGAATCTGATCCTCTACCTCATTCTCGATTCCGGGGTTACCCAGGATGGCACGATACCCCTTGCGTTCTACGAGAAGATAGAAGATCAGTGCGTGCTCGGACCCCATAAGGTCGACGACTCGTTCTTCGTTGACGAGGGATGGGCTGAAGATTGGATAGACTCGTCGGGAGTCTTCAAGGAGTAGGCTTCGAGAGACGGCCGTCTTGCAAGCGCAGGACGGCCATGCTGTCTACCTTCTTGCATGCTTCGCGTGCGTAGTCTGTCTGCTTGTGCTGTCTGACTACTTGCGCGCGTGGGATTGCACATGAAGGATGGCTGGCGTGCGATTGCATGCCAGCCTATCTTTCCAGATAGATTATTCGAAATCCTCTGGTCGGAGCTTTGCCCTTGGGTGGCACGTTAAGTATTCGTCCCTTATGTGCGAGCGGTCAACATGGGTGTATATCTGTGTGGTCGAAATATCGGAATGCCCCAAGATCTCCTGGATGGCCCTTAGGTCTGCGCCGCCTTCCAACATGTGGGTGGCAAACGAATGCCTGAGAGTATGCGGATGCAGGCCCTTGAGTCCAACTCTCTCGCCATAACCCGACACGATGTTGAACACCGATTGCCTTGTGATCCTGTTCCCGCGGGCGTTTAGGAAAACTGCCGACCCATCGCTAGGAGCGGATACGTTCTTGGGATGCAGCAACATGCGCCCATTCTCCAGATAGTCGGTAAGCGCTTGCAAGGCGGTGCCGCCAATGGGCACGATTCTCTCCTTGGAACCCTTTCCAAGCACCTGTATGAACCCCTCGTCCAGGTACAGCTGCTGAATATCTAGCCCTATGAGCTCGGAAACCCTTATCCCGCATCCGTAAAGCACCTCTAGGATCGCCTTGTCGCGAAGCGCCATCGGGCTTTCGCCAAAGTGCTGGTCTAGAAGGCTGTCCATCTCCGAAATAGAGACCACCATGGGCAGCCTCTTCGGGGTTTTGGGCATGGGAACCGTTGATGACGGGTCCATCTTGGAAAACCCTTCTGAGAGACAGAATTTGTGGAATCCCTTGATAGACGATAAAGCGCGTTCCATAGACGATGGCGCGTACCCGCATCTGCTCAGGGCAGACATGTAGTTGGCAATATCCTTGCGGTCGATTCCGTCAACACTGCGTACGCCGCCTTCGTAAACATAG
>CADBOM010000167.1 GCA_902796325.1 uncultured Coriobacteriaceae bacterium | reverse complement strand
CATCTGGACGTGCCCCAAGAGCGAGTTCCATCTGATCGGAAACCTCTACCCGATCGAGCTCGTAAGCTGGGAAGTCCATCTCGTAAAGGTCACCATTTCGCGAAACGCTCAGCTTGCCGCTCATGGTGTCGAAGACAACCTCGCTTACCTCCGGCTCGACTTCCGTCATCACTATATGCGCTGTTGCCAATGTGGCATGTCCGCATAGGTCTATCTCGCCGCCAGGAGTAAACCAGCGAAGATGCCATCCCTCCCCCTCTCGAACGCAAAACGCGGTCTCGGAGAAGTTGTTCTCCCTAGCTATCAGTTGCATCGTGGAATCGTCCAAAGGCTCATCCGGAAAGCAAACCGCGGCTTGATTTCCGCAGAAAAGCTCTTTTGTAAAAGCATCTACAACATATTGCCTTGCCATATTACGAGCACCTTCCCCGTTGCCGAATTTGCTGTACCTGATTTTCGCTGCGCATTCGCTTGCTGAATGGCATCAGCTTTCTCGGGTGCTATTATAGTTGTAATTTACAACTATGGGAGAACATCATGTCAGATGCAAAACATCAAGACGCAAGCGGGACAAACGTCAACGATCAGACTGCAGATTGCCAAAACCAAGAACAGGGCGAGCCCGTCAATCCCGACGTGGACTATCGAAAGGTGCGCGATTTCAACCGAGCGCTCGCAGTGAGGCTCAACGTGTTCGGGCACAGAGCATTGGGTTCTAGATGGACCTTGTCCGAAGGCCGAGTGATCATAGAGATTGGACGTGCCCGAGAGTGCACTGCAACAGAAATCTCCGCAGCCCTGGGGATGGACAAGGGCAATCTTAGCCGGATCGTATCGAAGCTAGCCAATCAGGGAATAGTGGAGCGGAGGGCCGAGGGTGTCTCACGCAGCTCAACTCGCAACTTGCCTCGCAGCCCATCGCATAGCTCGTCTCGCAACCCAGCGCGTAGCTCATCTCGCAACTCATCCATCTTGGAGCTCACCCCAGAGGGCGAAAAGGCATATCGCGAGCTCGACCGGCTGTCCGATGCTCAGGCACAAGAGATGTTGGAGGGGCTCAGCGACGAGGAGAAGAAGCAGGCCGTAGATGCAATGGAAACGGTGAGGGTACTGCTGGCTAAAGCCTCGAGCAGCCCCGTCGTCGTGGTTGATGGCGAGAAACACGTAAGCGAATTTGCCGAGCTCGTCCGAGAGTACGTAACCGTTGAGATAGGAGCCAGAAGAGGCTTTAGCGTGGATTTCCAGGATCCCGAAGCCGAAATAGCGCATCTACCTGGCAAGTATGCACATCCCAACGGAGCCATGTTCGTTGCCATGGTAGACAACGTTGCAGCAGGCTGCGTGGCTTACAGGCGCATCGACGATAGTACCTGCGAGATGAAGCGACTATATGTTCGCCCGGCTTTCCGCGGCAGGCACGTTGCCAGCGTGCTGATGCAGCATCTATGCGACGCCGCCAAGAAAGCGGGATACAACCGGGCTGTTCTAGACACCGACGCATCTATGGTCGAAGCCATATCCATGTACGAGCATATGGGATTCAAACCCTGCGAACCTTACTACGACAACCCATTGCCAACGGCACGCTATTTCGCGATGGACATCAAAAACATACATGTATAATTCCGTAGCGCGATAACCGCAGCGCAATAACAGCGTTGCACCTAGCTACACAACCTTGTACCCGCGGCTTTGGAGGACACTTGTCGCCTTCTCGTAATCGTCTGCCTTCACCAATATGTAATCTGTGTTGAAGGTGGACACCACGAATATCCCAATCTGGTTCTCAGCCAACATGGCAGCAATTGGAGCCAGAACTCCAATGAGCGAGAAATCTAGAACTCCCTGAATCCTAAGCGCCTTCCATCCAGCACTTACTTCAATGGCATCGTGTGGCTCGCGTCCAGCACCACATACCAGCGAGACTTCCTCGTCGGTTTTCCCAACAAAGCAGAATTCATCGTCAAGATAGCCGGGGTCGATCGATTTCACCTTGCAAATCGAAAACTCCCCACCTATACGCTCGATTATCATGTTGGCACTGGCCTCCTTGGCTGTACTTAGAGCTCCAACTTTGGGTTCCACCATCCGCTATCTATTCTGGAACTACGCTACATTGGCGGCAATTCTCAGACACCATCGCGCCATTAGCCCAACTGTCATTTTGCTGTCATCTGGCATGCCATCTCGATTTTGCATGGCTTTGCATCGATGCAACAGTTGCGCAATGCCAGTTAGATATACTTTACTTGAGGTGTTGTTGGTCGGCTCTCCAGGAGAACGTTCACCAACTCCGAACATGTCCTCTAGTACAGCAAAGAATGGAAGGCACTATGGTAGCCATCATCATAATCATCTGCATCGTGGCGATCATCGTAATCTGGCTCATCGCCTCGTTCAATGGCCTCGTTAAAATGCGCAACAAGGTCGAGGAGGCGTTCTCCACCATGGACGTCTACCTCAAGAAGCGCTTCGACCTTATCCCCAACCTCGTGAACACGGTGAAGGGGTACACGGAATACGAGTCGCAAACACTGCAGAAACTGGTGGAAGCGCGCAATTCCGTTGCAAAGGCGGCGAGCCTAGACGATAGGTTCCAGGGCGAGAACCAGGTATCCGAGGCACTTCGCCAGCTGTTCGCACTTGCCGAGAACTATCCGCAGCTGAGGGCAAGCGAAAACTTCGTGAACCTGCAGGACCAGCTGCAGCAGGTTGAGGAGGACATCGCCAACGCCCGCAAGTATTACAACGGGTGCGTGCGCCAGAACAACGACAAGGTGATGATGTTCCCATCGTCCATCGTTGCCAAGATGTTCCACTTTGAGAAGAAGACCTACTTCGAGCTGGATAACACCGCGGAGCGTCAGAACGTTTCAGTGGAATTCTAGAAACGTGTTCCGGGAATTAGGTTATTAGGAACGATGATGAAATCAGATACAGAGCCGGATTCGGGTTCTATTGCAAAGAGTTCGGCATCTCGAAGCGGCACGCCCGCAAGCAAAGCAGCCGTCGGAAAGTCACTAATCGGCACATCACCCGTCAACAAGCCATGCGCGCTTATTGCCGCCATGCTGGCCGCACTTCTCTCCATATTCATGTGCTTGGCAATCGTCTCCCCAGCATATGCGGACGACGATGACGACAGCGGCGACCCCGGCTATTACATTACCAACTACAGCTTCAACGGCACATGGCATGAGGACAACAGGGTCTCGGTTACGGAGACGATCTCTGCGTACTTCTACCTGCCAAAGCATGGAATCATCAGGACGATTCCCTACAGGTTCGACGTTGGGTCGGGAATCGTCGACCAGCCCGGAAGCACGATTTCGTATAAGTCGAGCATCAACAACATCGACACTCACGGAACAAGCTACGAGATAGACGATGACGACCCCGT
>CADBOM010000166.1 GCA_902796325.1 uncultured Coriobacteriaceae bacterium | reverse complement strand
TGATTGACGCCGATATCGACAAGGCGTTGAGGGATCTGTCCAATCTATGAGATTCATTAGATGAGGAGCTGGCAAATTTTCCGAGTCGCACGGGTGCTCGGCGTTGCATAGCTATTCTCAATAGTGCATAATCTCGATTGAGAATATAGTTCGCTGAGTGACGAGTTATCAAGGCGCCAAGGCATCAAATCATCAAGGAACGAAGATGCCAACGCGTTACTCTGCAATGCATTGCTATAACTGGCTCGAAAGGAACGAAGATGAAGATTTCTGCACGCAACCAGATTCCAGGAAAGGTAAAGACCGTTGAGGAGGGTGCCGTCAACGCAGTGGTAACCATCTGCCGTGAGCACCACAATCCTATCAAGGCCGACATCACCATGGCGGCTGTGAAGGACCTTGGCCTGGTGGAGGGCAAGGAGTGCTATGCAGTCATAAAGGCCACCAGCGTTATGTTTGCAACCGAGAAGCTGCCCCAGCTCTCCGCTCGCAACCAAATCGAGGGAACCATTGTTGCAGTCAAGGAAGGCGCTGTTAACGGGAGCGTGACCCTGGAAGATCCTTACGGAGATCGTTTCGTCGGCTCGATCACCAATGCTGCAATCGAGGAGCTCGAGCTCAAGGAGGGCAAGCCCGCAGTTGCCATCATCAAGGCAACCGACGTCATGGTGGCAGTTGACTAACTGGCAGCTGACGCACATCTGATCGATCGACGGGGAATTAATTCCACACCGGATAACGAGAGGGCATCTCACAAGCTTTCGCGAGATGCCCTCTTTGCATGCCTTGCTCGACTTCGCGAATCTTCTTCGTGTTGGTTTACAGTGCTTCGATAATCTCCCCAACGAACATGCTATGAACACCCTCGGAGGCGTAGTACTCGTTCACTATGGATTCCGGTATGGCTTTGAGGTCCAGTGGTTGCTCCAGGAGCTTCTTGCACACTAGGGTCAAGTCTGCCTGTTCGAACCCGATTCCCCTGTCCAGCGGCTTGGGCGTTAGGTTGGTGAGCGCCAGCTTGTCGCCGTTGCGACCAGAGTGGGTGCCGAGTAATATCAGGTCTTCGCGATACTGTTTGGGGAACAGCGACACTGTGAAGATGTCGTTTTCCTGCAGGAAGCCAAAGGTGTATCTGGTGGGTTTTACATACACTGTCATCATTGGCCTGCACCATAGGGTTCCGGTTTGGCCCCAAGCGATCGTCATCGTGTTGAAGTTGTCGGGGGTTCCGGCTGTTAGCAATCCCAAACTGTCTATCAGATGGCTGGCAACCTGCTCTTGAGCCTGCTTTATGTCCATTTGGGTAGCCTCTCTAATCAACGTTGTGCCTAGTTCGCGCCGCGCCTGATCTACATCGTGTTCCAACTGCTTTATCACCCTTGGCCGCAATCGGGTGACTCACCGTGGCTATCATGGTTCCAGAACCCATCATAACGTAATCGTCAATCTCAACTGGCGCGATGCGCAAGATCGCGACATCGTTGTTATCCACGAAGTTTTTCCCAGATAGCCGCACGCAAGCCAAGTAATGGAGCCTATGGCATAGGTGTCGATCCGTATTCCGCATGCGCTGTGGCGGGATATTCCTCTACCAGCAATTCCTACAAGGCATACAGACGCGAGTTCGGATTAACTCCCGGATCGGCTTCTCATGACGAAAATGAACAAATGCTTTTCGGTAATGTTTAAGCATCAAATATATCTATTGGATATTGTCCGCTCTTGCTCATAGAATTGAGCAGCGTAAAGGTGCTGGGGGTGTATTGGAGCTTTCATCGTGTCAAGACACGATGAAATTTGGCCGCCCATTAGCTCCCAAAATTTGTGATAGCCCGAAATCTGAGTTTCCAACAAGGCTATGGACCTGTCTTGTTGGAAGACGGGTGCGCACACTATGGCAGTCTAAACATGTCCGCTCTCCCAGTTGGTATACGATGCTGCCGACTATCCCAAGGAGCTAGTGGTGGTTCCCGATTGCAACCATGTGGATTTGTATGACGATATGAGCAAGATTCCGTTAGACAAGCTGGACGAGTTCTTCTCTCGTGCTCTGGGTAAATAAGCTAACACGAGTTGTGTGAAAGGTTACGAATCCCTCAAGTCCAGATACTCCAGGAACCGCTGCGTGGCAAGCGAAACCTTGGAGCCTCCACGCGTTGCGATGGCGATGGTCCTGTATGCCGGATTATCCAGTGGAACGGCGCGGATGGCAAATGGGTTGCGACGCAATACAAGAGAGGGGAGTATGGCGAGCCCCAGCCTGCTTTCGACCATTGCCATGATGGAGTAATCGTCCCATGTGGAGAAGACAGGTCTCACGCTCATGCCCTCGCGCTTGAATATGAATCCAACCTCGCTATCCAGAGGGCTTGCCAGCTCTAGGAACGGCTCGTCGGCAAAACAGCTTATGGGAAAGGCGTCGCAGCTTGCCAGATCGTGGTTTTGAGGCAGTATCGCCATGAACTCGTCGTGGACAAGTTCCTCTATCTCGAACTTGTGCTGCACGGGCAATCTCACGAACCCGCAATCCACGCGCCCCTCAGCGAGCCAGGCCTCTATCTCGGTGTAGTCACCCATCTGAAGCTCGTACTCAATTCCCGGGTAGTCGGCGCGGAATCCCGCGATTACCTTCGGCAGCCAGTGTGTGGCCACGCTCGTGAAGGCTCCGATGCGTATTCTGCCGGTTTCGAGCCCCTTCATGGCCTGGCTTCGCTCTGCTAGAAGATCGGCGTCTTCGCAGAGATTGGCTGCATATGGCAGCAGCTCCTTGCCTTCGGGGGTGAGGGAAACCGAGCCGCGTTCCCGCTCGAACAGCTTCACACCAAGCTCCGATTCCAAGGCTGCCACCATCCGGCTCACTCCAGATTGCGTATATCCAAGCCTCTGCGCCGTCTTTGTGAAGCTCTTGCACTTGGCTGCAGCTACGAAGGCCCTGTATTTCACTATCGATTGATCTTCGGTGGTGGATTGCGCTCGCGTGGATTGCGTCCGTGTGG
>CADBOM010000165.1 GCA_902796325.1 uncultured Coriobacteriaceae bacterium | reverse complement strand
TGGCTGTACAACCCGGATACCAGCGTGTTCTACGACCTGGCAACCCGCTATGCCTACGATCCTGCTACCGAGACCCTGGTAGACGAGGCCACTGGCAAGCACTACGACATGACCACCCGTGAGGAGATTGCCGGCGACGCCGATCAGTCTGCTCAGGATAACCAGTAGAGGAGGAGGGGAGAAACATGACCCGTTATGCAATGGTTATCGACCAGCGACGTTGCATAGGATGCCAGTCCTGCACCGTTGCTTGTAGAACATGGAACGAGCTTCCCACCGACATCATCTACAACCCGGTTATTTCGTCCGGCGTTGTGGGCAAGTTCCCCAACGTTCATCTAACCTACACACCCGAGCTCTGCATGCATTGCGACAATCCGCCTTGCGTTCTCTGCTGCCCCGCAAAGGCTTCGCAGCAGGACAACGACGGAATCGTTTGGGTTGACCCCAACAAGTGCATGGGCTGCAAGGTTTGCGCGCAGTCTTGCCCGTACGGCATGCGCAGCATGGAGAAGAGCGAAGGCTACATCAGAAAGTGCACCTTCTGCAAGGACCGCGTGCGCGAGGGCGAGCAGCCCTACTGCGTGGCCACCTGCCATCAGAAGGCACGTATCTTCGGAGATCTGGACGACCCCAACAGCGAGGTTAGCAAGCTTGTTGCAAAGCTGAAGACCGAGCGCATTCATGAGGAACTTGGGACGGAGCCTCAGGTCTACTACATTCCAGATTTGGGAGGCAACGACCTATGAGAAACCCCGTAGCACCTGTAAACAAGATGAGCACCAAGTTCTGGACCTGGCCAATCGCCACCTACCTGTTCCTTGGTGGTCTTGGTGGAGGCACCATCTTCATGGCAGCCATCTACTTCTTCATCGGTCTGAGCTACGAGGCTCAGGGCCTGCCAATCGAGTACGGCCCGGCAGCTCCGCTCGGATTCGGAATCATCGTGGGCGTCGTAATGCTCGCCCTTGGATGCTTGCTCCTAATCTTCGAGCTAGGCCAGCCAAAGCTGTTCACCAGGGCATTCATTGCAAAGACCGCAATCATCAAATGGGGAGCTGTCCTGCTTTCCGTGGCAATGATCTGCGCCATCCTCTGGTGGGCTGTGTACTACTGGCCGCCTGAGTGGAACCTGTTCTGGTACAGCTGGACCGGATTCGGAAACCTCATGGCAGTGCTTGCAATGGTTGCTTCCATGGGCCTTATGATTTACACCGGAATCCTGCTCTCCAGTATGAAGTCCCGCCCGTTCTGGAACACCCCGGCAGTGCCGATTCTGTTCACCATCTCGGCTATGTCCACCGGATGCGTCCTGCTTTCGCTGTGCCTGCATGGTGCACCGTTCGATTGGTGGATGTTCAGGACCTATCAGGAGAGCCCGCTCGTTGAGATGATGCTGGGCGTGTCCATGTACGATTACGTGTACGACGGACTGCATCAGCTCGATACCATCCTAGTTATCGCCGAGATCATCGTGCTGCTGCTCCTCGTGATCATGCAGTACAGCTCCAGCAACGTCACTGCAAAGTCCGTTGCCAGGCGTTGGCTCGCTGGCGAGACCAAGTGGATCTTCTGGATCGGCATGGTTCTCATCGGACTGCTGGTACCGCTGTTCTGCTACCTCAGTGGCAACGAGATGCTCGCTGGCGGACTCGCACCTGTGTGCGCTCTGCTCGGCGGACTCCTGCTCCGCTTCCTGTTCGTCTACAACAACGATAGGCGTGGAATCCCGGGAGAGGCAAAGTACTACGATCGCCTGCCCGACAAGGACGATCCGATCTTCAACCCGTACTGGGAGCAGAACGGAAGCATCTACTAGTAAAGAGCTTTCAGTAGAGAGCTTTCGATGGCGCAAGGCCAATCGTGCGCTTAACTGTTAAAATTAGCCCTGCATGTGTGAAAGCATGCAGGGCTTTTTTTGTGCAGCGACTGTTAATAGACTGGCGGACGTGTAGCAGATGAGGAGCATGTGCGCTCGGGCCACGCGAGCCATGGCGCTGGCACTGGCGGGTCACCGCTAGGTGATTAACGAACATGCCATGAGATTTTGAGGAAGAGGATATGGATAACGAGGTTAGGGATTATCTGGATTCCGTGGAATCGGATTGCATAGGATGCGGAATTTGCACTCAGGTGCAGGACACTTGCGGGCAGCTGTTCAGGTTCACGATGGCCGAGCTGGCAAGCGCGGTAAAAGACAACGATGTCATGTCCGACGAGGCATATGACTTCACCCGCGCATGCCTAACTTGCGGAAGATGCACGGCGGATTGCCCGGTAGACATAAGGGTTCCGCAAGTTGTGATGGCTTGCCGTTCCGTTGTGTGCGATACCTGGCCTCAGATTGCAGACGAGTACCGCATGTACCGCTGCGACCTTGATGACTCCAACTACAGCCGCATGCGCGCTCTCCTCAAAACCAGCTACACGGAGGCAATCTCGAGGTCGGAAGCTCAGGATGGGTCTGCAGCCGGCAAGGTGCTGTTCTTCCCGGGCTGTACTCTGGCCAACAATTATCCCAACCTCACGGAGAAGGTCTATGCCGATCTTAAGGATGCCGGCATCGTGGACTGCATGACCACGTTTTGCTGCGGAAGGCCTCTTAGCCTCATGGGGCTTCCCGGCAAGAGGCACGAATACGATGGGGGTCTTGCAACAAGGTTGCTCAATTCCGGGGTAAAGAGCGTTGTCACCGCTTGCCCCAATTGCTATTACACGTTGAAGCCCATGTTCGAACAGCAGGGGATAGGCCAGAAGATCGAGCTAAGGTTCTTGTCGGACTTGCTTGTTGAGCTTGGGTACAGGTTCGAGCCTTCCGAGAAATATCCGTTCGATAAGGTTGCCATGCACGACTCCTGTCCCGATAGACATGATGGGATGATTGCGAGGAGCCTTAGGAAGATGTTCGAGAACGTCGAGGTCGTCGAACTTGCAGACGCGCAGCGCAATTCGATTTGCTGCGGATCTGGGGGCTTCGGCTCCATATACAGGCCCGAGACCTCGCAGGCAAACTTCGGTCTTGGCATGAGCGAGTTCTACGACACGGGGGCAAAATGCCTCGTGTCTGCATGCGCCACCTGTGCTAGAACTTACAAGTACGCCGAGCCGGTGAAGGCTTTCCATTACCTGGAGCTGTTGTTCGATTGCCATATGGATACCGATGCGTGCGATGCTGCCGCAGCGCAGCTTTGGGACCCTTCAAGCGAGTATTGCCTGCAAAACCTCAGTTCCGAAGAACCATTTTTCGTTGAGTAGGTTTTGGGTGATCACCGGAATTGCCCGAACTAGAATTCGATTTGAGCTAGGGTTCGTTTTGAACTGGGCGCAAGCTGAGCTGGGGTGCGCTTTCGGAGAACAGGATTCATAGTTGGCATGAAGATAGCTATCAGTGGAAAAGGCGGGGTTGGTAAGTCAACCATTGCAGCCATATTGTCTCTGGAACTTGCTGCAAGAGGGGAGCGCGTGTTGGCTCTAGATGCCGACCCCGATGCCAATTTGGCGAGCGCGCTTGGCATGCCGGACGAGTTGCAGCGCAGCATAAAGACCATTCAAAACCAGGTGGAGCTTATAGAGGAGCGCACCGGCGCCAAGGTGGGCGTGTTTGGCCAGATGTTCGATCTCGACCCGAAGGTCGACGATGTGGCGGATAAGTACGCCACGCATTACCGGGGCGTAGACCTGCTGGTGCTGGGCGCAGAGACCGTCGGGGGCTCGGGATGCGCATGTCCCGAGAATGCATTTATCAAGGCGCTTGTGGATAATCTGGTGATGGAGCGCAATCAAACTCTGGTCATGGACATGGAGGCCGGCGTGGAGCATCTTGGCCGTGCGACTGCGCAGAGCGTGGACCTCATGTTGGTTGTGGTAGAGCCCGGAAAAAGGTCTCTCGATTGCGCTAGGCACATACGCAAGATGGCAGCGGACATTGGGCTTCGGAACCTCAAATACGTTGGCTCCAAGGTGGATGGACCGCAAGGTGTGGAATTCCTAGCTCGCGAGTTCGAGGAAGATCTGATTTGCTGCTTGCCATATTCCGATGCAGTGCGCAGAGCCGATAGGGACGGTGTTAGCCCCTACGATGCCATGGACGATGCGTTCAAGCAGCAAGTGGAACTCTTGATGGATGCGATTTGCTCCAAATGACTTGACGCTTCGAGCGGCTATCTTAGCTGCAAGCAGAGGCACCTCGAGAGGTTCGAGCGGCTATCTTAGCTGCAGGCAGAGGCACCTCGAGCGGCTAACTTAAACGCAGACAAACACTGCGTAGACCGACACCACCGCTGTTCTCGCCTTTAGCTTTGCCTATCAAACCCTAGGGTTCTGTAGATTTGCCTGGCCTCGTACTTGCGCTTGCAGGCATCGCATAGCTCTGGCACGTCAGGATAAGATCCATGCACCCTCTCGAATCTCTTCCTAGTTCCAAGCGGTTTGCCGCACATCTCGCACAATATGAAGTCTTGCGGCTGACGCTGCGGTCCCAACCCGTCGTATTTGATCCATTCCCTGGTAAGGTTCGCGATGTCCTTGCTACTGGGAGCTCTCTTGTTCATGAAAGCCATGAGCAGGTTGCGCTCCTCGGTTAGCTTCGGGGTGTTGGTGAATATCTCGCACTCGAATTTCACGGGATAAACGCAGGAGGCAACCACTTTTCGCACGCCGTGCTCCACTATCTCGACGATGCAGAATCTACAGCAACCCTGATAGGGAACCGATGGCGTATGGCAAAACGTGGGAATTTGAATGTCGTTTCTGCTGGCGATGTCGATGATGTGCTCGCCCTTTTCGCACTCGCATTTGATTCCGTCGATGGTGACTTGCATTTATCTGCCCGCCTTTCCATCTGCTTGCCCGGCGCTTTCGGCATCTTCTACGTGAACCAGGATTTTTGCCGTTGGATGAACGACCTTGATTGCCTCGAAGCGGCATTTGTCTATGCAGTTGCCGCAAACGATGCATTTGTCCACATCGAGGAAGTGGGGCTGCTTCTTGTCTCCGGTGATGGCGCTAACGGGGCAAACCCTCTTGCATAGTCCGCAGCCAATGCACTTGTCCGGGGTAATTACGTAAGCCGATAGCGTCTTGCAAACTCCAGCACGGCAGAAGCTCTCTGTGATGTGCTGGTTAAATTCTTCTCTGAAATACCTGATGGCCGTGAGCACCGGACGCGCCGCATTGTGTCCGAATCCGCACATCGCGGTGTCGGATATGGTGGTGGCCATGGTCTCGAGCAACTCCACGTACCCAGGCCTTCCGTATCCATGGCAGATGTCATCCAAGATCTTGAGCATCCACCTAATTCCATCTCGGCAGGGGGTGCATTGCCCGCAGCTTTGCTCGGCTAGGAAGGCCACGTACCTGCGCGTCATGTTAACCATGCAGGTGTGGTCGTCGAACACGAAGAAGTCTCCGCCCGACATAGTGGCGCCAAGGCCCGACATAACATCGAAATCGAGGGGCACATCCAGCTGCGATTCTGGGAAGAACCCACCCATGGGTCCGCCAACCTGCACGGCCTTGAAGTGCTTCTTATTCTTGATGCCCCCGCCAATGTCGTAGACGATCTTGCGCAAAGTGGTGCCCATGGGAACCTCGACGATACCCTCGTTCTCCACGCATCCGTCGAGGTCTATCATCTTCGTTCCGGTGCTGCCGGTGGTGCCGATTTGCATGTATGCGTCGGCTCCTTGATGCAATATGGTGGGGATGTTCGCCATGGTCTCGGTGTTGATTATCACGGTTGGCTTGCCGCGCAATCCGCTTTCAGAAGTGTGCTTATAGCGCGGATGTGGCTTGGCGGGTTTTCCCTCGATATCTGCTATCAATGCGCTGGTCTCGCCAAGGATAAACTTTCCCTCGCTGATTATCACCTTGCAGTCGAAGCTAAAATCCTTGCCCATGATGTTGGTTCCAAGGTACCCGGCGCTTCTGGCATCCTTTATCGCCTTGCCGATCATCTGCCTTGCAAACGAGTAGTTGTCGCGTATATAGAAATACCCTTGCTTGGCGCCAACGGCATATGCGGCGATGATCATTCCCTCCAAAACAGAGTGCGGGTCGCCTTCCAGCAGGGTCTCGTCCTTATATACCGCGGGGTCGCTCTCGTTTCCGTTGCAGATGATGTACTTGGTATCGTCTTTTGCCCTTCTGCATAGGTAGAGCTTGCGTCCGGTGGGAAATCCCGCGCCGCCGCGTCCGCGAAGGCCCGACATCTCGATTTCCCTCACAACGTCTGCAGGTTCCATCTCCAGGGCATTGCGCAGACCCTTGTATCCGTCGCGGTCGAGGTAGTCCTGCATCTGCACTGGGTCGATGATTCCAACGTTGCGCATTGCAACCTTGAACTGGCCATCGTGGAACTTCTGCGCGGAATCATCCATGAGCTTGGCGTATGGCTGACCTTGCTCGATGGACTCGATGATCTTGTCAACATGCTTTGGCTGCACGTTATAGTACGTGATGTTGTCGGGGAGAATTGTGACCACGGGTCCCTTGCCGCAAAGGCCGTTGCAGCCAACGCGCTTGACGCCCTTCACGGTGGCGGTACCTTGCTGGCCTAGGGATTCCTGGAAAAGCTGTACGAGCTCCAGGGCACCCCTGCGCATGCAGTCGTGCCCGCAGCAAATAACAATGGTCTTTCTGTTGTCGGTTGCCATCCGGATCCCCTAGATTCCCAAGGCGCTTCTCTTGGCCTTTATGTGCGCGATGATCGTATCCGCTGCCTTGTCGGGGTCCGGTTCTACATAGTACTTTCCGCCAACCAGCTTCTCCATCTCGCTGGTGAGCATCCTCGTAACCTCGCGTCCTCCGCCTACGAATGGTGCCATTCCAATATGGGTGAACACTCCAAGGGCCACGCACCAGTTTCCGATTGCCACGGACTTCTCGTGTGCAAGCTCGGGGGCGCTTGCCGCTACCGGCAGGTCCTTGATGTCGAGGTTGGCTGCAGCGGCAAGATTGGTGAGCAGGGCGCCAACGCGGGAATTGTCCACGCAGCTGCCTATGTGGAGTACCGGAGGAACCGCGGCGCCGAGTCCAGCGGCCTGGCCTGCTGCTTCCAGCACCTTGCGCAGGCTCTCGCCAGCGTATTTCTCGGTACCTTCGGGACACATCATTCCGGTGTTGCCAAGCGAATGAGCTGCGCAACCGCCGGTGAGAACCAAGATGTTCTCCTGCAGCAGCCTTTCGGCTATACGGGTTATCATGCTGTCGTGCTTGAAGCGGGTGTTGTTGCACCCCAGTACGGCTGCAACTCCTGTGATCTGGCCGCTTGTGATGGCGTCTACAAGAGGCTTCAGCGGGTTCTCCGATTTATCGGAGTTAAGGCACCCGAAGATTTCCTCAATGGCTTCAACCGAGAATCCTCCCCACATTTCTTGCCTGATGTCTGGAATTTCCACCCTGCTTAGATTGCGCTTCTTATAAGCCTCAATTCCCATGCGAACGATGCGCTGCGCATCTTCGTCTGCGGTCTCGGCATTGAACGGCATGTGCTCGGCGCCTGGGATCTTTCCGATTTCATGGGTTGTCACCAGCTTGGTGTGATAGCACGAGGCAACCTGCGCAAGCGACGGCATGACGCATTGGACATCTACGACCATAAGGTCCACGGCACCCGTGATGATCGCGAATTCCTGTGCCAGGAAGTTTCCGGCAGAGGGGATGCCCTTGCGCATGAGAACCTCGTTGCCGGTGCAGCACATGCCCGCGATCTTGATTCCCTTGGCTCCGGCCTTCTTTGCCTCGCCTTCGAGCTTGCGGGCCCATTCCACGATCTTCTCGGACAGGAACGGCACATGGCCGTGCACGATGATGTTCACCTTGTCCTCGTCTAGAACACCAAGATTGGCCTGGGTTTTAACCGGCTTGGGGGTTCCGAATACGATGTCCTGAACATCGCAGCCAAGCTGTAGTCCGGAATAGGCGTCCACGAGGCCCATCTTCATAGCGGCTAGCACCATGTTGGTGTAGTCGGCGTCTACTCCCATGCTGGTTTGGTGCATGACCCTGCGAATCTCGAGGTCCGGATCTTTGGGCAGGATTCCTGCCTCGCGCCAAACGTTTACGCGCTCCTCCGGGGCATTGGCGGTAAGCCATCTCATGGTTTCCTTGCCCGGGGCAAAGTCTTCGAACGCCACTTTGGCAACGTCGGCCGCCAGGCGCTTCACGCTCTTGCCTCTGGTTGGAACCCCAAGCTTTGCGGCTACTGCCTTGAGCTTGGCAGGATCTGCGATTTCGTATGGAACCGAGCCCTCTGCGGTCTTGCTGAGCATCTCCACGGTTTCGAAGGCATGGTCGGCATGCGTTGCCGCGCCTCCAGCGGAGAACCTGAGGAAGTTCCTGGCCACGATCCCATCTGCCGAGATGCCGCAGATGCCATGGCTGGGCTCTCCGAACGGGTTGATCCTGCACGGTCCCTGCAGACAGTTGCGGCAGCAGATTCCAAGCTCGCCGAATCCACATTGCGGCTGCTGCTGCTCGTAGCGGTCCCATACGGTTTCCACATCGTCTCTCTTGGCCTTCTCGGCCATCTGCTGAACCGCAGGATTAACGGACATATCTTCTGTATTCATATGCTTACTCGCACTTTCCCATAATGTAGTCGACGGCAAACTTGATCTGGCGGTCCTTGGCACTTGCGTTGGTTTCCTTGTACGACAGTGCGCCGGTTGGGCACGATGCCACGCAGGCCGGGTATTTCTTGTCGTAGCACAGGTCGCATTTGGCAATGCTGCGGTTGCGGCCCTCGGTGATGGCTCCATATGGGCACACCATCGCGCACATCATGCATCCGAAGCACACATCCTTGTCAACGACGATTGCTCCGGTTTTCTCGTCTCTGGTGAGGGCCTTGACGGTGCACACATCCATGCAACGGGCCTCTTCGCATTGACGACACTGCAGCGGGAAGGCCATTCCTCCGTACGCCACCACATTCATCGAAACCGAGGGCTTCTCGTGCATGGCCACCGCTCCCGCGGCGGATCCCGCCTTGCTGTGTGCTCCAGCGCAGGCAAGCTGGCACTGAAGGCAGCCAAGGCATTTGGAAAAATCTACCTGTATTCGTTTCAAGAGGGCTCTTTCTGTATTTTTTGAATTGTGTGAGTTGGCGAATTCGAATGCGGCGGAGCTCCCCATCTTCCGCCGCCGAAAACGCGAACAAGATATATGAATTCTAGTTGAAAGCCAATGTCGAGCGCCTTCAACAATGATGTTTCCTTCAATGTTTGGGCCCTTAGGGCTATTCTGCACACCTTGACCAATGCCTACGGCGTCTGTTGCTGCAGCGGGGTGTACCATTTATAAAATGGGCCGAATTATGTGCCAGCCAGCATTAAATCCCAACCAGCGGTTAGTGGTGAAGATGATCGAGAAAGTAAAGAGCAACTGCCATTATTGCGGATACCTTTGCGGGTTCATTGCATCTGTGGAGGATGGAAAGCTGGTCGACCTAGAACCAGATACCACACGCTACCCTTATGACGACTCAATCGTGAAGGGTTGCAGGCGCTGGAGGATGAACCTCACATCGATCGACGGCGATGATAGGATAAACTACCCGCTCAGACGTGTTGGATCGCGCGGGAGCGGGAAATGGGAGAGGGTTACCTGGGACCAGGCCATGGACGATATCGCCCAGCGAATGCAGTCCCTGGTAGATCGGTACGGGCCAGGAACCGTGGCCAGCGCTATTGGTGGGCCGCATGCAACCTACTGGCCACTCCACAGGTTCCTGAACGTGCTGGGTTCTCCCAACAACATGGGAATCGGGCAAATTTGTTGGAACCCCAGAATTTGGATGGATGCCCTTACCTTCGGATATCCAATCGAGCCCGATATCGATCCGGCGGCTAGCGGGGCGGTGTTTCTCTGGGCCACCAACCCGGCGGTTTCGGATAACTCGCTGTTCTGGCGCACCTTGCTCGAGATTTCCAAAAGCGATACTCCCTTGGTGGTGGTGGATCCTAGGAACACCAAGACCGCGCAGGCTGCCGACCTCCACCTGGCCCCGTTCCCGGGAACCGACTGCACGCTCATACTCGGGATGATTCGCCAGATCATAGCAACCGACCGCATAGACCATGAGTTCGTGAGCAAGTGGTGCTATGGGTACGAGGGCTTGGTCAAGCATGTGCAGAAATACACCCCAGAATATGTGGAGAAGGTAACTGGGGTTCCCGCAGCGGATGTGGAGAAGGCCGCATACATATTTTCGCAGCCAACTCCAACGGCGCTTCTCTCCGGCAGAGGCATAGACCAGCTGGGCCCAAACACCGCTCCAACTCACAGGGCCCTGGCAATTCTTCGGGCCATAACGGGGGATGTCGACCGCAAGGGAGCCATGGTCATCAACATGATGAGCGACTACATCCCCGAAATCGACATGGCCATGAGCTACCCCATGCCGCCTGAGGTACGTGCCCGTCAACTCAACACGCCGTACTCTCCGCTGCAGAGCTACGACGGCGTGGATGGGGCTAACAAGCTCACCCAGAAGCTGGGCAAGAGGCTGCCGCAAAGGTATCTGTCGTCAGCCCATCCCAATCTGGTGTGGAAGGCCATGATATCCGGCGAGCCGTATCCTATACGCGCGCTTATCGTGGAGGCTGCTAACCCGCTTGTAACGTATGCGAACGCAAAGCTCATCCACGAGGCCATGCAGCACCTGGACCTCATGGTGGTGCTGGAGTACTACATGACCCCAACCGCCCAGATGGCGGATTACGTGATGCCCGCCGCCGCGGCGTTCGAGAGACCGCTTTTCCAGGCGCAGGGTGGCGTGGAGAATGTGGCATATGGTGGCGGTGCTGCCGTGAAGCCATACTATGAGCGCAGGTGCGACTATGAGTTCTTCCGCGAGCTGGGTCTTAGGATGGGTCAGGAGGACGACTGGCCCCAGGAAACCCTTGAAGAGGCTCTTGCCGTGCAGATGAGCACCAGCAGCATGGATTGGGAGACATTCTGCGACACCGGGATTTATTTTGGCGGCTCCTATTATCAGAAGCACGAGCTGGAGTATCCGGATGGTCACGAGAAAAGCCACGAGAAGTGGGGGTTTGCAACAACCAGCGGCAAGGTGGAGCTTGCAAACCAGTACCTTGTCTCGCTTGGCGGCACGGAGTACCCGGAGCCAGTTGGCTTGGACGATCTGGACGACAAGAAGCTGGCCAGCGACCTCGGCTTGCCTCTGATGGGCGAAGAGGTTGCAGGCGCTGCGGGCTCTGCGCCAGATGTGCGTGGTTGCGTCGACGAACGTGGTTGCGTCGACGAAGCGAGCGTCGACGAGAATCCAAGGGTGCTGCGCATGATCACGGGAGCCAGGATGCAACCGTATTGGGCCTCGTCGTTTTTCAACAACCCAAAGTTCAGGAAAACACATCCGTATCCAACGGCTTCCATGAGCGCTGGCACGATGGAGCGTGCCGGTCTTACCGAAGGCCAGTGGATAAACGTGGAGACCACCACAGGAAGCGCTAAGTTCGTAACCAGGCTCGACGACATGGTCGATGGCGTCATAAGCGTTGAGTACGGATGGTGGTATCCGGAGGATCCGGAGTGCGAGCCCCAGCTTGGCGGAATATGGCGCTCGAATGCCAACGTGCTAACCAGCGGTGATATACACTCGTCCGAGAAGCTCATAGGTTCTTGGAAGTACAATGGAATTCTGTGTAAAGTTAGTGATTGCGACGCTCAACCATGTGAGCATGTAAAACAGTAGACGATGGCCGCGAATGGTGGTCGTTACTGCGGACGTTGACCGCATCAAACAAGGAAAAACCGCGGTTCTCATGCCGCTTATCAAATGAAAGAGAGGGACAGATGGTAGTGAAGAAGCACGCGCTGCTGCTCTTCAGCAAGCCGCCCATTCCGGGAAAGGTAAAGACCAGGCTCACGAGGGAGAATGGCGGACCGTTCACCCCCGAGATGTCGGCAGAGTTCTTCAAGCGCTGCATGTACGACGTAACCGACCTCAGCATGTTTGCGCTCTACAACCTCGAGCAGCAAAACGCGGCCGAGCTTGAACAGGACCCCGAGGCCGATGACAACAGGTACGACTTCTTCGTGTCCACCTGCCCCGAGGAGAACGTTGAGCTCATGAGGAAGACGTTCGAGGACCTTGGGCAATGGCCTCGCGAGTTCCACTACATCGTTGACCATGGCTCGAGCTTCAACGAGCATTTCGACGATGCCTTCAACCAGATTTTCGACATGGGCTACGACAGCATCCTGTCCATCGGCGGAGATATCCCAACCCTCCCGATTACCCACATCGAGCAGGGATTCCAGTGGCTCCACTATCTGGACAAGATAACCGACCACAGCGGAATTGTTCTGGCGCCTTGCCAAGAGTGCGGCGTGTCTCTCATCGGATTCAACAAGAACACCCCAATCGACCACCAGGGTGTTTACTACGCCATGAATGGCCGCCCGGCTCTCGATGCATATAGGGAGAAGGCCCAGGAGAAGGGCGTTCCCGTTGCCATGCTGGCAACCGTTGCCGATGTTGATAACGGCGAGGACCTTGCTCATGCCACCTCTCAGATGCGCATGATGAAATACGCTCACGAGACCCAGCCAGATGTCTACGTGCCAATGCGCACGCTGGACTGGCTGGATGCCATCGGAATCCAGGTTATCACCCCGCCAAACGACGACTTCGATCCAAGAGGGGATATCGATGCCTAGCACCCCTAGCGTAAACGCAACCGATACCAGCGCGAATTCCAACTGCGCCAGCAATACCGGCAGCGCCGCCGAAGCCATCAGCGCCAGCATTACCAGCATGAGCTCCAGCTCCTGCACGGATTGCCCCGGCATTGGCAAGGACGAGTGGATGGGCGGGGGTCATGGTCTTGCAGAAGAGCTTGGCCACACCGAAGCACTGTGCCCAACCTGCTTGAAGGTGTTGGATGCCCGAATCTTCTCCGATGACCAGGGGAAGGTGTGGATGAGCAGAACGTGTCCCGAGCACGGATACGTCGAAACTTTCATATGGCCAAGTGTTTCGCATTACAAGTGGATGAACTCCCTTGCGTTCCCCAAGACACCGCCGAAGGTTACCAACGATGTGAAGAAGCCATGCCCGCTCGACTGCGGCATGTGCAAGAGGCACCAGAGGAAGCCCACGCTCGTCGAGATCGAAGTTACCCAGTCGTGCAACATCCATTGCCCGGTGTGCTTCATGAGTGCGGAGGCCGACCCCTATGCCGTGTCGCTCGAGCAGATAAGCTCCATGTACGATGCCATCGCACGCCAGGCCACGATTGAGACCGGAGTTCAGCTCACCGGAGGCGAGCCCACCACTAGGCGCGACCTTCCCCAAATCGTGAAGATGGGACGCGACAAAGGGTTCTGGGGCATAGAGGTCAACACCAACGGAGTTGTGGTTTCCAGAAACGTGGAATACCTTCAGGAGATTGTCGATGCCGGTTGTACCGGAATTTACCTGCAGTTCGATGGCATGGACGACGATGTTTACATGGCAACACGTGGCATGCCCATGATCGATATAAAGCGCAAGGCGGTTGAGAACTGCCGCAAGTGCGGTATCCAGGTTGTGTTGGCAATGACCATCGTGAGCGGCGTGAACGACGACCAGATTGGCGACGTAATCGACTTCGCTCTAGAGAACAACGACACCATTATCGGGGTTGCCTTGCAGCCCGCGTTCACGTCGGGACGTTTCGAGGCCGAGCGAGTTGTGCCGCTAACCATGGGCGATGTGATATTCATGCTCGACGAGCAAACCCATGGACTCATCAAGTCCGACGACATATGGCCTCTTGGATGCTCGAATCCGTTCTGCGACACCGGGACCTATCTGGTGATGACCTACGAGGATGGAAAGCGCAAGTACACGCCGTGCACGCGCGACCTCTCTCGTGACGAGTACCTCAAGCTGTACAACCCCGACTCTCCGCAGGGCTCGGTGTTCTGGGACATCGTGGAAAAGAGCGACATCCCGGCTATGGGTGGGTTGTCGGTAATCATCATGAACTACATGGATGCATACACCTGCGACCTTCAGCGCATGAAGGAGTGCTCGATGTTCGACACCATGAAGGATGGCAGGCTCATACCTTTCTGCTCGTATCAGCTAACCGATGGTTGCGGGAACAGGATTCACGCACCATGGGGAGACGTGGAAGCTTAGGAGAAACAATTAATGGCATTGCAGGAAAAAGACCATCTTGAAGACCACCTTGCCGCGGACCGCGTGGCCCATGGAGACCACCTGACCGGCACCGATATTAACGAGCACATCGGCAAAGTTGACTTCAAGATGCTGGTCGACGAGGACAAATGCACCGGATGCGGCCTTTGCGAGGCTTTCTGCCCCGTGGAGGTTTTCGAGATGCAGGAGGGCAACGACGGAAAGAGGGTTCCCGTTGCCGTGGGCATCGAGAAGTGCTGGGGTTGCGAGACCTGCACAGGGCAATGCCCCGAGAATGCTCTCAGGCTCGTTGGATCTGCAGACAGCTCGTTTCTTGCCGGTAGGGAGAAAGCCCAGCCGCTCTCGCAGGAAAAGCACGATGAGTATGCCGAGTGGGCTTCGGTTCTAAAGGATGTGCTTGGACTTCGCTGGCATGTGGTGGGAATTCACCTTCTGCCCAAGGGTGCCCCGGTTCCGGATGTTCCGATTCCGGAGGAGAGGTACAGATACTGTCAGTCTCTCATGGCCGCTCGTCGTGGCAGGTCAATGATGATGCCGGCCAACAGACATGCTTGTCCGGATGGAACCTCGATTCTTGGACTCACCCCGATTCCCGCGAAGCTTGCTTCCGGCGAGCTGTACATCCTGTTCCACAAGCTCGATTCCGTGGAGGCCGCTCAGCGCATGGTGCGCGAGAGGCCCATGCTCGAGCCAAGGTCGATAGACGCCACCATTGTGTTCCCGCTAGACGACGCGCCGGTAGACCCGCAGGTGGTTGCCG
Source organism: uncultured Coriobacteriaceae bacterium (assembly GCA_902796325.1). Lineage (GTDB taxonomy): Bacteria > Actinomycetota > Coriobacteriia > Coriobacteriales > CADBOM01 > CADBOM01. The sequence continues at coordinate 2,623 of CADBOM010000165.1, read as the reverse complement.
TCATAGCCAAGCCGGAACAGGTGATGTGGCTGTGCATGGCAGCCTCCTATTACACCGGGCATAGGTTTGACTTCCATGCCAGCGGATACAATGCCCAGTGCGTTGAAACCACGCTCTTGCCCTATTCCACCGGCGAGCCCAACATTTCGTTTGGATGCTATGGATGCAGGGCCAGTTCCGATATCGGCGACGAGTACATGTTCATGGGAATACCCGTGGATATGATGCCAACCGTGGTAAAGGGCCTGAGGGAACTCTCCAAGAAGGCAATCCCGCAGTCGAGGGACAAGATTTACCTCCCTCCTCTGAAGATGTGATTTGCCGTGAGCAATTCGAATGAGAGTCAGGAGAGCCTAAACGACGAGCAAGGCGACGAGCTAAACAACGCACGAAACGACGCGCAAAGCGACGGTCAGGGCACCCAGAGCGCCAGAGGCGGTTCCAATCTGCAGGAAGGCTGCGATTCCAGTTTGCAGGGCGATCGCGAGGCCGAAGCCTACGATGCCCCCCTCTTCACGATGCGTGCAACCGAGGAGAAGGACCTTCCGTACCTAAACCTCATGGCTTCTGGACAGGAAGTGGGAATACCACCCAATTACCTGGAAGGCGGCACTTGCGCAGTCAACTACGAGGACATTCCGGTTGGATATATTCATGTGGAGAGCACGGACCTTGGTCCGCATGTGGCACCGGTGGTTGTGTTCGAGAACTGGCGCATGCATGGGGTGGGCGCTGCTCTTATAAAGAACGCCTACGAGGAGTACGGGCCTCTCAAACTGGTTTCCAACGGAAGCTCCAACGGATTCTACGAGAGACTTGGGTTCGTTCCATGCGAGTGGGACGCCATAGAGCCTCAGTTCCAGCGCGATTGCCTTAGCTGCCCGTATTATGAGATGTGCGGGCCAAAGCCTTATATTCTCAACGATTTGAGCGCTTGGGAAGGTAACGTAGCTCAAGGTGGCGAAACGCAAGAAGCTGAAGCCCGGCAGGATAACATTCAGGAGAGCGGAGCTCAAGGGAATAATACCGGCGAAGTTCTCGGTGTTTAGGCTACAAATAACAGCGTGAATGCCCTCAGATTCGATTCTGAGGGCATTTCCTTTTGGAAATGAATAAGGATTGAGTTGGAAATCTGAAAGGTTTTATTTGGGATTCTGTAAGGTTTCGATATTAGGCTGTTCAAGAACGCAGTCGACGAAAGGCGTTAGGCGATGAGGAAATTCAAGAAGCTGACGATGGTTGCCCTGTGCGCTGTGCTGGCGATGGGGCTCTCTGGGATAGCGGGATGCAGCGGAGGCCAGGTGGCGGCAACCGTCAATGGCGAGAACATCATGGAAGACGAGGTTACTGAGTACATTGCGATGATGCGCAGCTCATACGGGCTGACGGACGATACTGCATGGGCGCAGTATCTGGCATATTCGGGAAGCACTGCCGAGAGCATAAGGTCGCAGGTTATCCAGAGCCTTGCCAGCGAGAAAGTTGTCGTCCAAGCGGCCAAGGATGCCGGATATTCCGTCTCCGAAGAAGACATAGACAATGCCATAAACTCCATGAAGTCGCGTTATGGAAGCGATGAAGACTGGAACAGCATGCTGGAAAAAGCGGGCATCGACGAGGATTTCCTGCGCAAGTCCTACGAGAGCTATGCTTTGGAGCAACAGGTCGAGGACAATCTGGTGCAAGCTCCAACGCCAACCGACGAACAAATCCAGCAGGCGATAGACAGCTCCATCCAGAGCTATGACGGAGCCAAGAGGTCTTCCCACATACTGTTCTCTTCCAGCGATGAGGCAACAGCACAGCAGGTTTTGCAGCAGCTCAAGGACGGCGCGGATTTTGCGACGATGGCCCAGCAGTATTCAACCGATACCGGATCTGCCGCTAATGGTGGAGATGTTGGATGGGATAACGCCAGCAGCTTCGTTACCGAGTACCAAAGCGCATTGGATGGGTTGAGCAAAGGCGAGATGACCCAAGACCTCGTGCAGTCCCAGTATGGCTACCACATCATTCTCTGCACGGATGAGTTCCACTACAATTCTGGGACCACGTACACAAAGGATAATCTCCCAGATAGCATTTACGAGGCAATCGTATCGAGCTTGAGTGACAGCTTGAAGTCCCAGGCTTACAGCAGCTATGTGCAGCAGCTGGTCAGCTCGGCGGATATCCAGATAAACGATATGCCATCTGGGCTTCCGTACGATGTGGATACCAGCTCCGTTAGCAGCACGGGGAGCGCATCGTCAGGTTCGACCAGCTCAGATGGATCGTCTACTGGCGGGTCCGACGCGAGCGCTTCGCCCTCGTCTGCTGCCACGACTTCTACAGAATCCGATAGCTCCAGCTCCGGGCAATAGTAAGCAGCGGTTGTCCATGTCCGCCATACCCGCATAGCGGTGCCAGCATGAAAGCGGCGCAGGGATTTGTTCCCTGCGCCGCTTCTTTATTGCATTGCTATGGTGCCGCATCTAGGCCATGCGTTTAACAAAGACAGCTGCACATAAGACCGCCGCTGCTCTTCTTTTCTGTTTATTTGTGCGGCAGGTTTGATAATATAATCGAGTCACTGCAATGATTGCAGCGCATACGCATAGAGTGCGGGCGTGGCGGAACTGGC
>CADBOM010000164.1 GCA_902796325.1 uncultured Coriobacteriaceae bacterium | reverse complement strand
CGCGAGTGTGGCAGAGCATCTGGTTTCGCTGGCCCAAACGAACGGCAAAAAGGTGCATAACGTCTTCAAACAGGTCGAGAAGCAAGGAAACATCCTGGCAAGCCGCCTCCCGAAGATACCGACAACGCGGATTAAGAAGATGCTGGTCTATACCGACTACGGCAAACAGGGCGCTATGGATGAGTTTGCTGCAGGCAGATGCGTAGGGGTGTGCAATCCGGGTGACGCACAGTTCGTCCGTACTATCGAGCGCGCTGAACAGTTGTCGCAGCAGACCGAGAGTCCATGCATACCCGCTAGCCTGCTGGAGCGGTTGTACGTGTCGCTTACCGGCCGCAATAACGTGCGTCACGTGTCGGCCTTAGGGAGCTGGGGAGAGGGGGAGACGGAGGAAAGTCTGGTTGATGCGGGAAGGGGGCTTAGCTAAACCCTCAACTCCCTCCCCAGCTCGACAGCAAGCTTCGGCAGTAGCCGCCCGAGTGTCCTGTCGATCTTCTTAGGCTGTAGCTGACATTCCCAGATGACGTGCGTCTTCCATCCCATGGCACGCAATTCTCTGAGCACTCGTCTATCACGGGCTTTGTTCTTAGCAAACTTGTCGGTCCAGAAGCCTACGTTGGTTTTCGGTAGGGGTGGCTTGCAGTAGGGACACTGATGCCAGAAGCAACCGTTTACGAAGATGGCGACTTTCTTACCTGGCCAGGAAACGTCAGGGTGCCCCGGGACCTTCCACTGCAGACGATATCCACGGAAACCGCTGGCATACAGCTGATGCCGTAGTACGAGCTCGGGCTTGGTATCCCTGCGCCTATTGGATTTCATCGATGCCTGTATCGCAGCTCTATCCATAACCGCTCCAGAGAGATCAACTATGCTCCCCAGCTCCCGTCGCCTGGAGATTCTTCAGGTTGAAGCATCTCAGAATCATCGTACATGAAGGATATCCTCCCCTCTAGAGTCCGGGACGGGGGTGGTCACCGGCTGGCTGTTTCAGGGATGGAAGGCTGGTCAGGAGGTTTAGTGTCCACCGCCAAATGTAAAGTAAAGAACAGGCATAGATTGATTCGAAATGGAGCATTTTGCTCGACTGGAGATGAGCGAAAATGTAGTTGAAGCATCTCACCGGGCAGTGAATCTGCATACGCACTGCATGGTGACCCATCTAGAACAGAGGGTGACGTCGATACACGGAGCAAGGATGAGTGCAGGGAAGTATAAGACCATTGATTTATGTGCCGGCATTGGGGGCATCCGTCGTGGATTCGAGCTCACAAGCCGTTTTGAGAATGTCCTCAGTGCAGAAATCGACCAATTTGCATGCCGCACGTATCAGCATCTATTCGGAGATGACCCCTCCCACGATTTGACTTCAAGCGTTTTTAAGCAGCTGGCTCGTGAGACGCCGTACGACGTTCTTCTTGCAGGATTCCCGTGCCAAACGTTCAGCTCGATAGGGCTGAAAAGGGGTTTTCTGGATGTCGATAAGGGCATTATCTTCTGGCACATTGTCCAGATCCTTTCCGACACAAGGCCTAAAGCCGTCTTTTTGGAAAACGTTGGAAACCTTGTCTGGCATGACAAAGGAAAAACATTCCAAGCAATAATTACAGCCTTAGAGGACTTTCTCGGGTACAGGGTTGTGGGGGTCACGCGCAACGATAGCGGCCAACTTGAATGGGACGATAAGAGCTTCATAAGAAACTCGAAGCATTTCGGTATTCCACAGAACCGCCCAAGAGTCTACATCGTTGCCTTTGATAGCAAACAGCTGAACCTGGACGAAGTCAGTTGGAGCAAATTGGCGTTACCCACGCAGGGCCAACGAACCATATATCGCAGTTTGGATGAATTGTTGGAAATGGGTGCCGACCCCAAGTACTACCTATCGTCGGGACTTCTTAATACCCTTGAAAATCATAGAAAACGGAATCATGAAAACGGTAATGGTTTCGGGTGCGCAGTAGTGAACGATCCACAGCGTGACGAGCATATCGCGAACACCATTACTGCGACAGGTGGGTCCGGCAAAGAACGAAACATGGTCATTGATATCCAGGAAACGATTCCCGGTATGTTGCATCCCAGGAAGCACTCTCCACTGAATAGCAAGTGCATTAGGTACATGACTCCACGAGAATGGGGAAAGCTCCAAGGTTTTATAAACTATGCGTTTATGGATGATGATGGAGTCGATAGTTTTTCATTCCCAGAAGGAGTCTCTGAGAACCAACAGTATCAACAGTTTGGGAACTCTGTAACCATACCAGTAGTAGAAACAATGGCAGATTTCATAGCGGAAGTTCTTGCAAAAGGCTCACTACATTCTTAGAATATATACTACAAATTATAAATGTAGTATACAATTAGCTAGCAATCTTTGTTCTAAGGAGTAGTCAATGGCATCGAATAATCGTGAAAGATTTGTCAGAATTGCTGAAGCCAGAACGAACAAAATACTGGATCTACTAAGACTTCTCGGTAACTGTTCTAATACCAACAACTATGAGTACACACAGAGAGATGTAGACAGAATCTTCCAGGCCATCGAGCGCGAAATTAGGAATGCCAAGTCACGTTTTGCGGGTGGTGATTCTCGGAGCGAGAGATTTACGTTGGAGTAGGGGGTACGGAATGTCACGCATCGGCTGGAGATTCCCGATTCTTGATGGGGGAAATACACAGGGGTTTAATAACAACGATATTGAAACGTTTAATGGTCGTGGCTTGTTAGACAACCTAGCTCGAGAAATCTGTCAAAACTCACTTGACCACAACGATCCGGATCGGGCAGAAGCGGTGCGTGTAGTTTTCGAGCTGAGAAATGTTCCCACTCGGAATTACAGTCTATTCAGCGAATACGAGGAATGCATCGATCGATGCCGCGACTACTACAAGTCGAATACCGGGAAACAGCTGAAGCAATTTCTGAATGACGCAAGCGACATGCTCCATCGGGATGAGATGCCCATCTTGGTAATCGGTGACTACAACACGCTGGGGCTAACTGGAAGTAGGAGCAGCTCTATTGAAACACCTTGGCATGCACTGACTAGTGGAGATGGTTTTTCCTCTGCAAAGGAGTCGGATTCGGGCGGATCGTACGGAATAGGCAAGAACGCTCCGTTTGCATGCTCTTCGCTCCGCATGGTTTTTTACAACACGATGGCCAAGCCAGCAGAGGAGGGGCAGGCTGACGAAGCGGCTTTCATCGGTGTTGGCCGTCTTGCAACATTCCTCAACAAGGAAGGTGAGGAAACACAGCGGGTGGGAAGATACCAGTTCAACGATGAACAGAACAGAAGGAATTGTCGCCCTATTTATCGCGATGATAACGACGCCTTCATGCAGCTGTTCCCAAGAACCGAGAGAGGCACAGATGTTATTGTGGTTGGCTTCGACCAGGGCCCAGACTGGAAAGAAGGGGTCAAAAAGGCCATCCTCAAAAACTTCTTTGTAGCAATTAAAGAAGGAAAGCTAATCGCGGAAGTCAAGGACGCCTCATCGACCATTGTTATCGACTCCGATTCAATCGGGCAACTGATGGAAGCGGAGGGCGGTACCCCCGAAATGGAGAAATTCAAATCGCTGTTTAAAGCTTTTACAGAACCCACCGACAAGAAATACTTGAGCATTCTGGAGGAGGATGACGTCGAGCTGTCTATTGCAATAGATAGCAGCTTCAAAAAGGCTCTTGGGTATTTCCGGAATACGGGCATGCTAATCAGACACACGTTCAAGCGACTATATCCACAGTACGCCTGTGTAGTCGTGGTTCGAAAGAAACAATTGGCCGAACTGCTCAGAGACACCGAACCCGCCCAGCATAACCTATGGGACTATACGCTCATTTCCAACTTTACCGAGAAGGAAAAGAGAAAAAAGGCTAAGAAAGCGCTTGAGGATATAGATCGAGGCGTAATCGACTTCATACAGGCCCAGGCCGAGATCGGCAAGACCAACGAAATGGATGCTCCAGGCGTCGGGGACTATCTTCCGGATACAGGGCAAAGTGGAGATCAAACGGATAGTTCAAATGGCAACGATGCTCTAAGACCGGTCATAAGTGTAGGAAGGCCGCGAAAAGCACCTTCCAGGTCCCCTCAAGCAACGTTTCAGGGCGTTAAGGGGGCCGGAACTCCAGTGGAGGGGGATCCTCACAATCAGACCAAGCACCCAAACCCCGATCCGCAGCCAATCCGTCCTGTTGTGGAGCCCGATGGGACGACAACCGAGGATGCTGCTGAAGGGATTACAAAGGGCCAGGGCGCTAAGAGAGTGACCGCCGTATCACCCGTGCGTCAAAGAGTGTTCCCGATTAGCTCTGACACGGGTATCTATAGGGTGATTGTCGAAACCGATGAGCCGATCGAAGAGGGAAGCATAGCGTTCTTCTCTCTCGGCG
>CADBOM010000163.1 GCA_902796325.1 uncultured Coriobacteriaceae bacterium | reverse complement strand
TTCGCCAAAATTGCGTATCTGTCTATCTCTTACGCTGCCGGTTCCATGATTTTCTGCGTTACCCAACCTGTTTGCAGAATTAGCAACTTCGCGAGTCTTCGTCTCGTGATTCATCTGGCTCAGCAGCAGCCTTTGCTTGGCAAAAGCCTCGAGTTGCCCTTCTTGGAAAGGATTTTCCGATGTTCCATAGCAGTCTTCTCCAACAGGCTCGCCCATGATCTCGCGTTCTTCATCGCTTGGATCGAAAAGCGATAGCTGACCCTCTGCCTGAAGCTTTCCACCACTTCGCTTGTTCTTCTTGGCCGGGCTGGAAAGCCTCATCAGTTCCGACCTTATAGCCTCGTCGTCGAAGCCCACGGGTGAGCAATATTGCCCGTTGCAGGTTATGAAGTAGCGCATGCGCTTTATTGACAAGCCCATTTTCTGAATGTTGTCGAAGGTAAGCTTGTTATACCTTCGCGCGCGCATTACCTTCTTAGCACCGGTAACGCCAAGCCCCGGTATCCTCAGCAGCATCTCATAAGGAACCTTGTTGATTTCCATGGGGAACAGCCCCAGGTTGTTCAAAGCCCAGTTTGCCTTGGGATCGAGCCTTGTATCTAAAAAAGGCTTCTCTGCATCTATGAGCTCGTCTACTGAAAAATCGTAGAATCTCAACAGCCAGTCGGCCTGATAGAGCCTGTGTTCCCTATTCATAGGTGTTTCTATGCTCTTGCTCGGCAATATCTCTGAATCGTTTATAGGAAGATACGCTGAGAAGAAAACCCTCTTGAGCGAGTACATCTCGTACAGGGCAGATGACAACTTGAGGATTTGGTAGTCGCTCTCGGGTGTGGCTCCGATAATGAGTTGAGTACTTTGTCCTGCAGGAACAAACCTGTCATAGTACTCGTATCTCTCAAGCTCGGTTTTTTCGTTGAGGGTGAGCCCGAATGAAGGAGTTGCAGAATTCGATGCTATGGATTTGCGGTGTCTTGGCTTGCCCTTGGGCTTCGTTTGAATTCCATTCGAAACGTAGGCCATGGGGGAGAGCAGATTCTGCTTGTTCTTGCTCGGCGCAAGGATCTTGAGGCTATCCTCGCTGGGCAATTCGAGATTTATGCTCATCCTATCTACGAGATATCCCATTTTCTCTATAAGATCGTCGCTTGCGCCAGGGATTGCCTTCACATGGATATAGCCCAGGAAACCATATTCGTTTCTCAGGATATCGACCGTCCTGTACATGTACTCCATGGTGAAATCGGGATTGCGAATAATGCCAGAGCTAAGAAACAACCCCTCGATATAGTTGCGCTTGTAGAACTGAATCGTTAAATCTGCAAGCTCGCGGGGCTCGAATGCCGCACGAGGAATATCATTACTGCTCCTATTGAGACAGTAAGCGCAATCGTAGATGCATGCATTTGTCATCAGCACCTTTAGAAGGGTGATGCACCTGCCATCGGCTGAGAAGCTATGGCATATCCCAGCACAATAAGTACTTCCCAAGTGCCCAAGCTTGGCATCTCTATCTACCCCGCTAGACGTGCATGCCACGTCGAATTTTGCGGCGACGGCCAGGATCTTTAGCTTCTGCGGTGTTTGCATAGTGCCCCTCCAATGGCCGTAGAAATAAATAGAACATCTGTTCGATATACTACCAGAACAGATGTTCGTGTCAACCTATTAGCCCGATCTTATTGCCGGAAAAGCCAGTTGCGTACGCTGAAATAAAAGCCTCTTGGTTCTCCGGATCTTGGAGCCTTTAAGGCAAGTCTTTGAAGGGATGCCAAGCTAGATAAGGTTCTTCTGAATGCTTCTCCAAGCAGGAATATTGTGGTCCATATAGCTCTTGAATCCCGCGCCGTGATCAGGGTATTTGATGTGACCAAGTTCGTGAACTATAACCATTTCAAGGCACTCCGGCGAGTACTCGGCCAGTCTCAGGGCAAACCTGATGGACCTGGTCTTTACGGTGCATGAACCCCATCGGCTGCTCATCTTTCTAATCTGATACCCGGAGCAGTACAGCCCTGTTTTCTCCTCCCATTTGGGCATTATCATGTCTATGGCATTCCCCAGAGTCCATCTAAGGTAATCCTCGAATGCCTTTCGCCTGGCTTCCAAGTTTGCCCCAGGGGAGACTTCGAGCACTAGAACATTGTCTTCAAGATGAGTCTTCCGGCCCCTTGTTTTTTCCACTATGGCTAGCTTTCGCTCGATTCCCCATAAGGTGAAGCTCTCGCCATCTATGAAATCGACGGGCTCTCTCTTGGGCAAAGAGCGATACTTGCGCTGGCACCGCGCAATCCATTCTGCACGAGATTCTACGAAGCCCTCTATGGCATTAGTCGACATGTTCATGGGTGCGGAAACCACAACGTTCCCATCCGGCGCCTTCACAACAACCCGGATGTTCTTCATGCCCTTGCGGCGCACCAAATCGTATTCGATTCCATTTACAACACGCTTGGACATGCTCGGTTTACCGCCCTGTCACCTAGAACCGCACGAGGCCGGCACCATAAAGCTGCAATCCGCGCAATCCGCGAAATCGCCAACTCTTGGCAGTTGGATGGCTCCACGCCCCGGCATCTTCGACCTTAGACATCTAGTTTAACCGCTATCCGCGTCCATAGTCACCCACAATGGCGCCGCGCGTCTTATGGCAAGCCTCGCCGAAATCCTTAGCAATATAATTGGCGTATGAAAAAATTGCATCTAGCGCCCTCGAACGTAGGAGTTGACCACGATGACCCAAGATTTCAATAGCTCTTTTGTTGCCGAAGAGGCCGAGCAGTATCTGTCGAAGAATTGGGAGCTCATGCTCGAGGATATGGAGAAGCTCATCTCCATCCCCAGCATCGAAGAGCGCGATAAGGCGGAAGATGGCGCTCCTTTTGGCCCCGGCCCCAGAAAGTCCCTAACAGCAGCGCTCGGGATTGCCAAGGAAATGGGCTTCGATACCCACGATATGCAGGGGTACATCGGATATGCCGACCTTGAGGGCGAAAGCGATAGGCAGATTGCGATAATCGGGCACACCGACGTCGTTCCAGCCGGTCCTGGATGGACATTCGAGCCATACACCGTGACGAGAAAAGATGGCTATCTGCTGGGAAGGGGCACTTCCGATGACAAAGCCCCCCTGCTTATGGCCCTGCACGCCGTGAAGTTCTGGAAAGACCTTGCGCAAGAACAGGGGAGAAAGTTCCCGTACACCATCAGGGTGATATTCGGAGCCAACGAGGAAACCCAGATGGATGATGTGAAGTACTACCTGAAGCACGAGCAGCAACCAGCGTTCCTCTTCACACCCGATGCAGAGTTTCCGGTTAGCTATGGCGAGAAGGGCGTTGCCAATTTCGTGCTTAGGAGCAAGAAGATCGAGAAAGGGAACATCGTTAAGATCGAGGGTGGCACGGCCGTAAACGCGGTGCCCGGTCTTGCAGATGCCCTGGTAGCGGCCGATTCGTCAACTCTGGCGCCAACTGATGGCATGTCTATCGAGGATGCCGGAACAGATGAGACAGGCCGCAAGCTTTGCCGACTACATGCAACCGGAAAGAGCGCGCATGCATCCACCCCGGAGCTTGGGATAAACGCCATCGGAGTTCTGCTTCACTACATTCTGGACAATTCAATATGTTCGGACGACGAGCGAGGTTTCCTCGAGCTCTTGACCCAGGCAATCGATCATACCGACGGTAGCGGCCTTGGCATTTCCGCAGAAGACGAGCACTTCGGCCCGCTCACATTGGCATGCGGAATCATCTCGATGGAAAACGGGGTCATATCCCAGACACTCGATGTGAGGTTCCCCACAACCATAACCGTTGATGAAATGGTCGCGAAGATTTCCGAGAAGGCTTTTGCTCTGGGGGCTACGCTCGAGACCACGATGCAAAAGCCAACTTTTTTGGTCGACCCGAATTCCGACGTGATACAGGCTCTCCTTTCGGCCTACAACGAGGCAACCGGAGAGCATGCTGAGCCTTTCACCATGGGTGGTGGCACCTATGCAAGGATGTTCGAAAAGGCGGCGAGCTTCGGCTCTGACAAACCATGGGAGCTCAAACCCGAATGGGTTGGATCGATGCATGGTCCAGACGAGGGGATTAGCGAGAACCTTCTAAAGCAAGCGTTCAAGATCTATTGCCTGACCATTGGAAAGCTCATGCAACTCGATCTGTAACATTGAATAAGACTGGAGAGCAATCACCATGACCAACTCGAAGAAACTCGATCTTACTGCGCAGGTTCTGGTAACCGACGGAGCAATGGGTACCATGCTCCAAAAAGACGGCATTGACGTAAGCGTTAACTCGGGTCTTGCAAACCTTACCAACCCAGACATAGTTCAGAAGATAAACGCCCTTTACAGGGAAGCTGGGTCCGATATAGCGATATCCAACAGTTTCATACCCTGCACCTCCGACGACGATGCCGAAATCAAGCAGGCTCACGACATCGCAAAGCGCGGAGTCGAAATCGCCCGTGCAGCCAATCCAAACCTTGTGATAGGCGACATCGGACCAAGCGCCCACATGATAGAGCCATACGGAAGCTCAACTTTCGAAGATGGGTGGGAGATATACAAAAGGCACATCAGCGCGCTTCTCGAAGGTGGCCCAGATGTTCTCATGCTCGAGACCTTCATAGACGTTTCGGACCTCAGATGCTGCATCATGGTTGCAAGGGAGCTCGGCGATATCCCCATTATCGTAAGCGCTACCTTCAACGACACGCTTCGCATGCCGTTATCGTCCACCTCGCCAGAAGCCGTGGCCATCATCGCCGAATCTCTGGGAGCCAGCATGGTTGGACTCAACTGCGGGTTTGGCCCGGAGAAATCCTACAAGGTTCTAAGCCGCATGGCAAAGGCCACGGGCCTTCCGCTGTGCATCCAGCCAAACGCGGGACTGCCAGTCAAGGCGGATGACGGAAGCATGGTTTACCCAGGCACCCCTGAGGAAATGGCCGAGTATTCCAAGAAGTTCGTGGAGTTGGGTGCCACACTTGTTGGAAGCTGCTGTGGTTCTACCCCAGAGTTCACAAAGCAGATAACTCAAGCCGTTAGGGGTCTTTCGCCGGTTTGGCCCCGCGAAGTTACAACGGAGACGCGCTTGGCATCTGCCGTGGATGCGCTTGTTTCCGTCGATGGATCTTTGGATTGCAGCAATGCGGCATTGCTAGATTGCAGCGCCAACGATATCGACAAGTGGGACATCATCGATAACTCCACCGCGGCCCCGATGGTTGCGATTTGCCATGACCAGAGCTCCCAAACGCTCATGAACTTGGATTCGATTCTCAGATATTACCCGGGTAGGGCCGTTGTTTGCGTTGATGGTAGCTATACGGAGGTTCTAGAGCATGCCAAGCTGTTCGGCGCTGCCATCGCCGTTGAGGCAGGCGGATCCGTCGAAGACAAAGTCGCATCCGAAGCAAGAGATTTGGGATTTGCCAAACCAGATATTCTCGTTTCCGAGAACAAGTGCTCGTCTCTGAGGCAAATGTAGGTTTCACCCGGATTTTCACCCGAGGCAATCGCCCTATTTGCGTAGCTCCAACTATGGGCAAGCTACAGGTCCAGCTCACGTCCCCAGATATCTACCAGCTTTTCCAAACCATACGATGCGTTTGCCGGGCTGGTAGATGGCAGGGGAGTAATCTCACGCCCCAGTGTTTTTAGAAGATATTTATCGTAGAGCTTTTGGGCGGTTCGTCCATTTGCAAATATTCTTTCTACGCTCGTATGCTCCAGTAGCGAACCAATATCGTTTGGAACCACGTTTTTGATGGAACTATCCGATGATCCAACGATATCGCAGCTCTCGATAACGTCCCAAAGCGCTATGCGGTTGGCAAGGAGCATGTCCTTCTTCCCGTCGATATCCTCATCTTCGGGAACATCCCAGCATGTAAGCGCGGCAATTACCTTCCAGAATCTGTTCTGCGGATTTCCATAGAAGAAGTTGTTCTGCCTCGACTTCACAGATGGGAACGACCCCAGAATCAATATCTGCGACTCGGAATCGTAAACCGGATCGAACCCATGTCTAACATGCTCATAGCGATTGCCGGATCCATTGTCGCCACGCTCTTCAATGGTACGCTCGGCCCCAAGCCCATCTAGCTTGCCGTTGGGTTTGACGCCGCCTATCTCGTTCTCACGCTGCTTATCTCGTTGCACCAAACTTCGCCTTCCGCTCCCGCATAGCCGTAGAAATGTTTGAAAAGGACGCTTTGCACGCCCTTCGGATTAATCGCATCAATGATATGCCCTTCAAGGTATGCAAAATTAGGTACAATTAGCAAGTTGCCTGTTAACGGGCAATTGTCATTATCACGAAAGGAAGTGGCGCTTTGATCTATTCGACGCAAATCGAGAACATGTGCCCAGTGGCCCAGGGCGCATGCCACGGCCCCGCTCCGATCCCAGAAGAAGGGAATTGGGTAAAGGCCAAGGAAATCAAGGATATCAGCGGCCTAACCCACGGAATCGGATGGTGCGCACCTCAGCAGGGTTGCTGCAAGCTCACCCTCAACGTTAAGGACGGCGTTATCGAGGAGGCGCTCGTCGAGACCATTGGCTGCTCCGGAATGACCCATTCCGCCGCTATGGCTTCCGAGATTCTCCCCGGCAAGACCATCCTCGAAGCCCTGAACACCGACCTCGTTTGCGACGCAATCAACGTTGCCATGCGCGAGCTTTTCCTGCAGATCGTCTACGGCCGCACGCAAACCGCATTCTCCGAGGGAGGGCTTCCCGTTGGAGCAGGACTGGACGACCTTGGCAAGGGCGATAGGTCGATGGTTGGAACCATGTACTCCACCAAGGCAAAAGGTCCCCGTTGGCTGGAGATGACCGAGGGATACGTTACCAAGCTGGCTCTCGACAAAAACGACGAGATCATTGGATACACCTACGTCAACCTTGGCAAGATGATGGATGCCATCAAGGATGGCGTTGACGCCAACAAAGCTCTCGAGGGCGCTTCCGGCAAGTACGGACGCTTCGATGAGGGAGTAAAGTTCATCGATCCGAGGAAGGAGTAGGACATGGCCGATTTTGAAAGCAAAGAGCGCAGGATCGACAAGATTAACTCTGTCCTCGCGGAATATGGAATCAAAGACCTGGACGACGCCCAGGAAATTTGCAAGCAAGCCGGCATGGATCCGCTGCCCTACGACATCGTGAAGGGCGTGCAGCCAATCTGCTTCGAGGACGCCGCTTGGGCATATACCGCCGGTGCGGCTATTGCCATCAAGGAAAACGTCAAGGACGCAGCCGAGGCGGCCGAGAAAATCGGAATTGGCCTTCAGGCATTCTGCATTCCCGGATCCGTTGCAGACGATCGCAAGGTTGGCCTTGGACACGGAAACCTTGGCGCAATGCTTCTGCGCGAGCAAACAAAGTGCTTCGCATTCCTAGCCGGACACGAGTCGTTCGCAGCAGCCGAGGGCGCAATCGGAATCGTTAAGAACGCCAACAAGGCCCGCAAGGAGCCCCTGCGCGTTATCCTCAACGGACTTGGCAAGGATGCCGCACAGATTATCTCCAGGATCAACGGATTCACTTATGTGAAGACCGACTTCGACTACGCAACCGGTGAGCTCAAGATCGTGGACGAAATCCGCTATTCCGAGGGCGAGCGCGGTGACGTTCGCTGCTACGGTGCCAACGACGTTCGCGAGGGCGTGGCAATCATGTGGAACGAGGATGTTGACGTTTCGATCACCGGCAACTCCACCAACCCCACGAGATTCCAGCACCCGGTGGCAGGCACCTACAAGAAGGAGTGCGTCGAGAAGGGCAAGAAGTACTTCTCCGTGGCTTCTGGTGGTGGTACGGGACGTACCCTGCACCCTGACAACATGGCCGCAGGCCCTGCATCCTACGGTATGACCGACACCATGGGCCGCATGCATTCCGACGCTCAGTTTGCAGGATCTTCATCCGTGCCGGCACATGTTGAGATGATGGGCTACATCGGAATGGGCAACAACCCGATGGTTGGAGCCACGGTGGCAGTTGCAGTGGCTGTCGAAGAGGCACTGAAGAAGTAGTTCGAACAGCTTGTCGGCGGAGACGATACCTTGTTTGCGGATCGTTCACGGCTGCAATCGTTCACAGCCACCTCGTGTGGATTCTCAAACACGAAGGCCACAAATACCAAGGTCCCGTTACCCCACGCAGGGTAGCGGGACTTTTTTATTGAGTTATCGTGTACTTTTCAAACATCGCCTTAAATTATGGCCAGCATGGTAATATTTTGGCTAACAAAGGAATTCGAGTAGAAATCCCATGCCTTGTGGGCATCATGCAGAAACGATGCGCCGCATCCGTGCTCATCGCCGGGCAGGCTTGCCAAACGGGGCATACGGAAGATTGAAGGTAATCCATGGACAAGACGAAGATCGACAAGACAATCGAGGAATATCTCGACAATAATTGGGAAACCATGGTTTCGGATCTGGCAAACCTGGTTTCGATTAAGAGCGTCTATGAGTACAGCTCTAACCCAGACACCCCATATGGCGAGGGACCGCGCAAGGCGCTGGACAAGAGCCTGGAGATTGCCGAGCGCATGGGACTTGCAACATCGAATGCAGACAGCGCCATGGGTGTTGTTGACCTTAAGGGCGCGAGCGACACCCAGCTGGCGATTGCCGAGAACGTGGATGTTGTAGACGCCGGAGAGAACTGGGACACGGAGGCTTTCGAGCTTACCCAAAAGGACGGGTACCTGCTTGGACGCGGCACCGCCAGCGGAAAGGCGGCGCTTGTCTGCGCCATGCACGCCATGAACCTGATGAAGGAAAGCGGGGAAGAGCTTCCGTACTCGCTTCGCTTGATGATTGGCACCGATAAGGAAACCAAGCTTCGTGACGTTGCGCGCTACAAGGAGCAATTTGGCGAGCCTGCATTCCTTCTCACATCCAACACCGAGACACCGGTAAGCTGTGGCGAGAAGGGCATGGCCAGGATTAACGTCAAGAGCAAGAAGGCCGAAGACCCGCAGATCTACTACATGGAAGCCGGTAAAGAGCTTGGCGTGATTCCAGATTCCACGAGCGTGGAGATGATCGGCAACGCCTCCATGGTCGACTCCACCGATGGAGCCGGTGCAGCCCGCAAATGCTGTGGAAGCATGCGCATGGCATCCGTTGGAAAATCCGCTCCAGCTTGGGCGCCGGAATCCGGAGAAAACGCTATCGGCAAGCTTCTGATCTGCATGCTCGAGAACGGCAGCATCATCTCGCTTGACGAGCAGCATTTCTTCGAGCTGGTTCTGCTGGGCATCATCAAGCCCGATGGCTCGGGATATGGTCTGGCATGCAAAGACGACAAGCTGGGCGATCTTTCGCTTTCGTGCAGCAAGCTCGATGTCGAGGGAGGAGGAACCTTCATCGCAACCTTCGACGTGAGGTATCCTTCCACAATCACCGCAGACAAAATTGCAGCGCAGCTTAATTTTGGCTTCGGCCACATTGGAGGATCGGCAGAACTCGTAAGCGATATCCCGCCTTACTTGGGCGATGCTTCGTCGGCTCAGGTGCAGGTCTTGGAGAAAGCATATGAGGAAACATCCGGGCAGCTCACGGCTGTAGGTGCAACTGCGGGCGACACTTATGCGCGCATGTTCTCCAATGCAGCGAGCTTGGGGCTTTTCTGCGACGGAGAACAGAACCCAGAGTGGGTAGGTGGATACCGTTGCCCCAACGAGGGAATCTCCGAGAAAGCCATGCGCCGCGGCTTCGCCCTCTACGTTCGCGCGATAGCAGAGCTCATGGGCACCGAGCTCTAGGGCAAACCTGGGGGCAACAAACCTGGGGGCACTCTAGTGGCACTCTAGGAACGCTCTAGAAGCAACCAATATGTACAGACAGGGCATGAGCCACTACAAGCCATCAAAATACTGGCCTCGCGATGGCCATCGATAAAATCGATCCCCGGGCTTGATCCAAATATCCAGCCCGGGGATTTTTGCATATCCAGTACATACGTCCGGCATACGTGTCCGACAAACCCTCTATCATGCAAAGTCTGGCTCTGCTCGTTTTCGCTCAAGACGCACGGGAGCATTGATAATGCGGGCGAGTGCGCTGCGCGCATGAAACAGGTAGCGTGGTTCAATCTTTCACATCGGTTGTCAAACTTCTCGTTATCAAGCACTAAAATTCATAATTCACCGCACGAAAAGTTTGCATATGTATAATATTTTCTGGGAATCAGCCTGTCCGCAGAACTGGCACCGCTTTTCGTTCTAGGGATCTACCAGGCCTTAAACGAATCGGCATCTCATTGAAAACTGCGAACAGCTTCGAGGAAAGAGGAGACATGGAATTCAAGAACGACATTGGAAAGCCATGGAAATACGAGGAGGACGGGTTCACCGTTGTGCGCTCATCAATGTGGTCGCCGCCAGGATGCCACCCGGTTGGATGCGGGGTAAAGCTCTACATCGATCCCGAAACCGGCAAGCTCGACCACATCGAAGGCGACGAGAACGACCCTGTAACCCATGGCCGTCTATGCCCAAGATGCCTTGCCATGAAGGATTACCTGTACAACCCGAGCAGGATCCTGTACCCCATGAAGCGCGACCGCGATAAGCGCGGCGATCACGATGCATGGCAGCGCATCACCTGGGACGAGGCGTACGAGATCATCAAGGAGAAGACCGAGTACGTTAAGAAGACCTGGGGTCCGGAGACCATCTCGGTATTCGAGGGCACCGGCCGCGACGCTGGAATCATGGGAACCGAGCTTGCACAGAACGTGTTCGGAAGCCCCAACTATGCAACCCCGCTTTCGGGATTTGCATGCTATCAGCCGCGCAATACCTCCACGATGAGCGTACTGGGTGCATATTATCCAGAAATCGACTACGGCGGAGGTCTTCCCGGAGGAATGGACGACCCGCAGTTCAAGGTCCCTGAGGTCATAGTTCTCTGGGGCAAGAACCCGATTTTCTCCAACGGCGATGGCCTGTTCGGGCACGCGGTTGTGGACCTTATGAAGCGCGGCGCCAAGGTAATCTGCGTCGACCCGCGCATCACCTGGTGCGCCACTAGGTCCATCTACCACCTGCGCCTGCGTCCAGGTACCGACACCGCCATGGCCATGGCCTGGCTTAACGTGATCATGAACGAGGATCTTTACGATCATCAGTTCGTGGACTACTGGTGTTACGGATTCGATCAGCTGAAGGAAGCCGTTGCAGAGATGACCCCGGAGAAGGCAGCCGAGATAACCGGTGTCTCCGCTGAGGAAATCAGGGGAGCAGCCAGGGCATATGCAAATGCGAAGCCCGCGAGCATTGCCTGGGGACTTGCAATCGACACCAACTGGAACGGCGTTCAGGCAGCGCACTGCATCCTTGCCCTCATGTCCATCACCGGCAACATCGACGTTCCCGGTGGCCAGATCATCGGCGGTTCCGAGGCCGACGAGTCTGCGCAGGAAAACGCCGTACCGTCCGAGGAAGGCAACGGATCCGACATCAACGATGCATTCCAGTCTGCAGGCTCCTCGTTCTTCTGGCTCATGGAGGGCTGGAACAACATGGACGACCAGCTCAAGCAGAAGATCATCGGTTTGAACGAGTATCCGCTGTTCGTGAACTCGCTTTCCGTTGCACAGTCCGACATGGTGTTCGACGCCGTGACCAAGGGCGAGCCCTATCAGCTGCAGATGATCTGGATTCACACTTCCAACTTCTATAACTGCATGGGTGCCGACCCCAAGGCCTGGGCAAAGGGCATGAAGGAGCGCGTGTACTTCAACTTTGCAACCGACCTCTTCATGACCCCCACAATCGACGATTGCTGCGACCTGGTCCTGCCGGTTACCGCCGCACCCGAGCACAATTCCGTGGTGTTCCCGCATTACAGCATGACCAACATCGCCATATGCGCCGTCAACAAGGCTGCGGATGCAGCGGGGGAGTGCAGGAGCGACCGTCAGATCTGCTGCGAAATCGGCCAGATCCTGGGAGTCAAGCCATTCCTCGAGCGCTATCACGACGACGTTGACTGGGTTACCTACAAGAGGCTCTTCAACCGCATGAAGTTCGAAGACCTGGCAAAGCAGGTTCACATCAAACCAGGATACGAGTACCACAAGTACGAGAAGGGCCTGCTGAGAGGAGACCGCCAAGTTGGATTCACCACGGCTTCCGGACGCATCGAGCTCTATTCAACGATGTTCGCTAAGTCGGGCGACAGCCCGGTTCCGTATTACATGGAGCCAAAGTACAGCCCGCAGTCGAACCCCGAGTATGCTGAGAAGTATCCGTTCGTGCTCACAACCGGAGCCAGGACCCCGGTGTTCTTCCACTCCGAGCAAAGGCAGGTGCCACGCCTGCGTGAGGTTAACCCCAACCCGCTTCTGGAGATAAACCCAGAGGATGCAGCCGCCAAGGGAATCGTGGATGGCCAGTGGGTCGAAATCTTCAACCACAACGGCAAGGCCATGTACAAGGCCAAGGTT
>CADBOM010000162.1 GCA_902796325.1 uncultured Coriobacteriaceae bacterium | reverse complement strand
TCTCTTTATGCTGCTAGATATGTGGGCACTGTATCTTTACTGCCACTAGAGCCGATTCCGCTGAATTGCGGGGCTATGGAGATTATCCGTCTCCGGAGGGCTCGGCTGACGTTTCGCCGCCTCCACCTCCGCCGCTTTCACCGCCACCACCGGGCTCTGGATTGACGGGCTCCGACGGAGTTTCTCCACCGCCTGTGTTGCCGCCGGACGTTCCTCCTCCGCCTTCACCTGTAGTTCCAGAGGTCGAGCCTCCAGTGCTGGTACCCGAGCTAGATCTGGAGCTGGAGCTTGAGCTTGAGCTGGAGTTGCTGTTCGATCTGTTGTCGGTGGTGGCGTTGTCTGCACCCTCGCCCTTTTCGCCAGAGGTGTTGAGGCCCTTTGCTGCCTCCGAATTGTAGGCTGGATCGGCAGCCTCTGGGAACTCCTCCGCTGGCATTCCCTCGAGCGCTGCTTCCATGTACTGCTTCCAAACCGGGCAGCAGTTGGATCCTCCCATGTTATCTGCGATTGCGCGCTCCTGCCTAGAGCCAATCCACACGGCGGTGGATAGCTGAGGTGTGATGCCGCAATACATGGAGTCTCTGTAGTTCTGAGAGGTTCCGGTCTTGCCAGCCGAAACCTGGCTAGAGAGCTTTGCGCGGGTTGCAGTTCCACCGGTAACGACAGTCTTCAGTACCTCGACCGTCGCGTGCGCGACCTCGGGCGATATTGCTTGCTCTCCCTGGAGGTCGGTGGTTGCGTCGTAGATGGTCTCGCCTTTTTGATTAACGATCTTGGTGATGAACTTGGGTGCGTGATACACGCCGCCTGTTGCCAGCGTTCCATATGCAGATGCCATCTGCAGGGTGTTTACGCCTTGGCTTCCAAGGGTGATAGAGGGCACAGGCTCGAGGTCGTTGGTGATTCCCATCCTGTGTGCAACGTCAACCACCTTGTCGGCACCTACGAGTTCGACCAGCCTTGCATAGGCAGTGTTGGAAGATATCTGGGTTGCACCTTGAATGGACCTCGCGCTGTAAGTGGCCCCGCCATAGTTCTCAACTCGCCAATCGCCGAAGTAAACGGGGGACGAGCAGTCCACGGTTGTTTGCGGATCTATGCCAGCCTCGATAGACGCCACCAAGGTGAACATCTTGAAGCACGATCCAGCTTGCCTTGCGGCCTGCGTTGCCAGGTTGAACTGGTCGGTGTAGTAGTCCTTGCCTCCAACCAGGGCCACAACGTAGCCGGTATCTGGGTCGATCGAGGTTAGCGACACCTCCACGTCGTCATCCATTCCGGAGAGCTTGTCCCTGGCGGCCTGCTCGGCAGCCTCTTGGAGCCTTGGGTCGAGCGTGGTGTAAACGGTCATGCCGCCCGAGTAAACCTCGTCGGTTGAGTAATCTTCGAGCAAGAGCTTCCTTACCCAGCTGGTGAAGTAGGGGTACTTGTATAGGCCGTCGTTGGAGGTGTCCTTGGAAGGATTGAGCGTGATGGGCTCTGCCACGGCCTCGTCATATTCCTGCTGGGTGATGTCTCCGTTGGAAAGCATGCGCTGCAGTACAAGGTTGCGCCTGGTAAGAGCTTTCTCCGGGTAGTTCTTGGGGTTGTTCGCAGTTGGGGACTGCGGGATTCCCACAAGCAGGGCGGATTCTGCAAGCGTTAGCTCCGATGCGTTCTTGGAGAAGTAATGCAGGGCGGCCTTCTGAATTCCATATGCGCCGTCACCGTAGTTAACGGTGTTCAGGTACATGTTCAGAATCTCGTCTTTCGAGTATTCCTGCTCAACCTGCAGCGCCAGGTAGGCCTCGCGCACCTTCCTCTTAATCGTGATGTCGTTCATCTCGTCTAGAAGGAGAGTGTTTCGAACAAGCTGCTGGGTGATGGTCGAAGCTCCCTCTTCTGTAGATCCTGCTGTGAGGTTTACAACGATTGCCCTTATGATTCCCTGGAAGTCCACTCCGTTGTGGTCGTAGAAGCGCACGTCTTCCGTGTCCACCGTGCCTTCCTTAACGTATTCGGAAATCTGGTTGAGCTCGACGGGGTCTCTGTCTTCGAGGTAGAACTCTCCTAGAAGCGTGGTCCCGTCATTTGCGTATACCTTTGTGGTCATGGGCTTGTTGTAAGCCGCGATGGTGGTTACATCGGGCATGTCGTTGAACCAACCGCCCAATGCCCAATAGCTCACAGCGCATACTGCAGCGATAACGACAAAAGCGATTGCCACGAACACCAAAACCAGGTGATAGGGCAAGCTGCGCCTTTGCCTCTGTCTTCTGCGCACTCTTGAAGGCATAAATCCTCCTATGGTTATCCTATAGGCACAAGATTATATCCCAAAGGGTTTTCAGCTGTGTGCGAGGTGCACGCTCGGCCCTTTGACCGACACATGGTTATTCGGCGAGCTTGTAGATTTCGAGGATTTCCTCTTTGCCAATCTGTCTTCCAAACGAAGGAATTGTTTTGGTTCCATTATTTGTCGTGAGGTTTGCAACGGTTTCGTAATCGCTGGGCGATATTCCCAAATCCGCCAGGGTGGAGGGCATTCCCCAAGAAGAATAGGTTTTCTTGAGGTTGCTCACGCCGGCCAGGATTGCCTGCTCTTTCTGCTCGTCGGTTGCCGCGGTTCCATCCGGATCCGCATCCCAAACATCGCGGGCCCAGGTGTAGAAGCGGTCGATCCCGTGCTTGTATTCGTGGAGCACCCACGCCGGGAACAGAACTGCCAGCCCGGCTCCATGCGTGATGCTGTCCTTGAATCCGCTGAAATCGTGCTCCAGCTTGTGAACGGTGAAGGTCATGTTCCTGCCGCAGCCAGTGAGGCAGTTGTGGGCCAAGGACGATGCCCACATAAGTTCTCCGCGGGCCTCGACGTTGCTCGGGTCCTTCACAACCAGCTCGGTTTGCTCGCGCACCGTTCTGAGCAGCGAGACTGCAATTCCATCTGTAAGTGGGGTTGCCGGCTCGTCGGTAAGGTACCTTTCCATGGTGTGCATCATCATATCCACGCTGCCGGCCGCGGTTTGGAACGGCGGGACGGTGATCGTATTGCGCGGGTTCATGAACGCCACGAGCATTCTGTTGGCATCTTGGTTGGTGCTGCGCTTGAGCGAGAGCTCGCTGTTGGTTATCACGCAGGAGTTGCTCATCTCAGATCCTGCGGCGGCCATTGTGAGGACAACGCCCACGGGGAAGGGCTTCTCGGGCTTAACGCCGTTGGAGATAACATCCCACGGGTCCATTCCGGTTGCGAGTCCAAGGGCTATAGCCTTCGACGAATCGCAAACGGAACCTCCGCCTATGCCAAGGATGAAATCTACCTGCTGCTCCCTGGCAAACTCCACGCCCTTCCTAACAAGCGTGATCTTGGGGTTGGGCTCCACTCCACCTAGCTCGCAATAGGCTATTCCCGCTTGGTCCAGCTGGTCCGTGACCTTTTTCATCAGGCCGTTGTTGACCACTCTGTTGCTGCCGTAGTGAATCATCACCTTTTTGAACCCATAGGAGGAGAGCGCCGGTCCTATGTTGGAATCCGCGTCTTCTCCAAAGAATATTCTCGTGGGGGTGTATAGGGTGAAGGATTTCATATCTAGAGCCTCTCTCGATTGCGATTCTTCTGCGAGCGAGTGGCTGCGCTTTTTGGCAACCGCTGCCTCGCCGCTTGTTTGAGCGATGCATGCGCTTTATATGGCAGCTTGCCAATCGGCTTTCTGACGGCTGGCTTTCTGCCATAAGACCTAACGGATAAATCTTACCATCAGCGCCTGTTGCTGTTTTATTAATGTCCGCCCCAAAACTGGAGCATGCCGGTAAAAACTGGAGGACGATGGCAAAAACAACTATTCTCTTCATTGGGCTTGCGCTGGTTCGCGCGAATATGGTTCGCACAGATTGCGCATGCTGCCGTGCGTGCTCGCCCACATTAGCTCCATATGGCTCGTGGAGCTTCTGCGGCGACTACGCTGAAAACCGATAACCGCAAACGCTCATGGCCAGATGGGCAGATCGTAAGAGAGGTCTTGGGTCATGCTGTTCGAAAACATCTCGGTGCTGGATCAGAATCTAGATTGCATCGACAACTGCTACGTTGGAGTGAAGGGGAGCGCCATTGCCTATATTGGCAAGGAAGCTCCCAAAGAAGACTTCGGTCAGAAATATAATGGCCTAAACAAGCTGCTCATGCCAGGCATGTACAACGCGCATGGCCACTCCACCATGACGCTGTTGCGCGGATATGCCGAGAATCTCCCGCTCCAAAGATGGCTGTCGGAGATGGTGTGGCCATTCGAGGGCAACATCATTCCCGATGCCGCGCTTCCGGCATCTTACCTGTCGATTGCAGAGATGCTGAGGTTTGGCACCGTGTCCTTCTCGGATATGTACGTTTGGGACGACGAGCGCCTGCAGGCCGTAACGGAATCTGGCATCAAGGCCAATCTATCGCATGGCGTCTTGGCGTTCGACCCGAATGTGGAGTACAAGAACACCCCATCGTATAGCGTGTGTGACAAGCTGGTTGACGATTACAACGGCGCCGCCGATGGACGCATAAAGATCGAGCTTGCTCCCCATGCCGAGTACGACGTTAGCGAGAAGGTGATCCGCGGTATTGCGGAGCATGCGCTGGAGAAGGGCGTGGGAATTCAGATTCATGTTTCCGAGACCAAATCGGAGCACGAGGAGTGCATGCAGAGGCACAACGGAATGACCCCCACGGCATATTTGGAGTCGCTGGGATTGCTGGATTCTCCAACCACCGCGGCGCACTGCGTCTGGGCTACCGACGAAGACCTGCAGATTTTGAAGAACCACGATGCCAGCGTGGCCACGTGCCCGGCCTCAAACCTCAAGCTAGGCAGCGGAATTCCCAACACCATGCGCTTCATGAGCTCCGGCATAAACCTGTCGATTGGAACCGACGGGGCTTCGAGCAACAACTCGCTCAACCTGTTCAGGGATATGTATCTTGCTGCTATCGCGTGCAGGGGAGCATCGCTTAACCCTGTGGGAATCGAGGCCAAGGACGTTCTGCGTGCCGCAACTTCCGGCGGTGCATATGCGCAGAGGCGCGAGGGCTGCGGGTCGATTGCAGTTGGCAATAAGGCAGATCTCGTAGTGCTCGACCTCGACCTGCCCTGGATGCAGCCCATAACCGACGTGGTCAACAATGTGGTGTATGCGGCAACTGGCACCGAAGTTGTGCTCACCATGGTTGACGGGAAGGTCTTGTACGACAACGGCGAGTACACCACCATCGACGTGGAGAAGGCCATAAGCGAAACCCAAGCTGGCAAAGACGCAATCGTGCGTGCAGTTAACGAGAGCAAGTAAGAACGTGTGATTTTCGGAGTGCGCTCTTTTTGGGGCGCACTCTTTTTATAGCGTGCACTTTTTTGGAACGTGCGCCTTTTTTGGGGCGCGTTCCCCCTTTTTTGGGACGTGCACCCCGTGCGGCCGCAGTGCTTTCAGCTGAATTTGGGAAATTCTGAATAGCCAGTGTTTATCGAGGCTGCAATTTTACCCTGTGGAAACTCGAGTAGTGTTAAAACGGACTGTAAGAGCTGCGAAAATGCAATAAAATCGTTCGCTCAATGAGAAATTTTTCTCGTATGTGGATATTCTGGTGGTTTTCTAAACCAAAATCTTACGCAGATTTATAGAATATACCCCATAAATGCAATTAAAAACGTAGCTAAAACGCAGCATAACGGAGGCATTCATGCATCTACCCAAGAAAATCATGAGCATCGCTATGTCCGTTGCCATGGTGGCGTCGTTTTCATTCCCCACATTGGCAATGGCAACCACGGACGACGAGACCGAAGAAGCAACTCTGGAAGAAATCGAGCAGGCTATCGAGAACGGTAGCGCCGGAACGTATTTTCCAGATGGGGTCACGATAGATGAGGCTTCGGGTGATGTGGTCTCGTCCGGTGGAAGCGATGCCAGCACTAACTCTTCTGCCGGCACAATTTCCACTATGAGTACCTCCACTTCAAAGAATGCCACCGGCACTGCTAACGACAACTACAAGATCTCGTCCTTCTCGGGACTTTCCAGGTACTACACGTGCTACGACATAGCGTGGAAGGCGTTCCCCAGCGGATCTCCCAACAAGGTTGCCATCGTGGTCAGCGGAGAGGATACTGCATGGGCGGATTCCCTCTCGGCTTCTGCTCTTGCAGGTGCCCTGGACTGCCCGCTGTTCATCAGTGAGAGCAACTACTTCACAGATGGAACCAGGATCAATATGAAGGCTATGGGCGTTACCAAGGTGATCATGATTGGCGGCACCGATTCACTGTCCAGCACCGTGGAGCGGTCAATCGAGAGTAACGGCATGACCGTCACCAGGCTTGCCGGCGACACCAGGTACGATACCCAGATGGCAATCTACGATTACGGCGTTGAGAACGGCCTGTGGAATTCCAGCAGCATCATCGCTGCTAGCGGTGCAAATTATCCGGATGCGCTATCTGCCTCGCCGGTGTCGTACAGTCAGAAGTTCCCTATCTTCCTGATTGATCCCAGCAATTCCCTTACTAGCGAGCAGACTTCAGCCTTGAAGTCCAGCTCAGTTAAGAATGTGTACGTGATGGGCGGAACGGCATCGGTTTCTGCATCCGACGCCTCTGCTCTGAAGACCGCTACGGGTGGAACCGTGCAGCGCATCGCGGGTGATACCAGATACACCACCTCGGGCGAAATTGCCAAATGGGCCGTTAGCAAGGGGTATCTGAACTGGAACTACACGGCATTTGCCAGTGGCTCAAAGCCAACCGATGCCCTGTGTGGAAGTACTCTTCAGGGCAGAATCGGATCATGCCTGTTACTCGTGGATATAAATCAGGACGAGGCAATCAGCTATGCAGCCGGCAAGGGAATAACCCATGTGAGGGTGTTCGGAGGCAACGCGTCGGTTAGGCCGGCAACTCGTAATGACATCGCGTATACCCTCGGATTCAAGCTCAACGATATCCAGGGATTCAAGGTGTACGTCGACGCAGGGCATGGACCGGGCAATGCAAGTAGATATGCCACCGCGCTCGATCCTGGTGCCACGCTGAAGGACAGCAACGGAAGGGTTGTATACGCAGAATATACATATACCAAGAAAGTGGCAGACAACATCGCTGCTCGCTTGGATGCTGCTGGGATTGACTACTTCCTAAACGATGACGGCGGTTACTACGGTCTGCGTCATACAGAAGCCGTCGTCAACGACTGCAACGTTGTCATTTCCATACACTTCAATGCTGGTGGTGGCTCTGGATCCTTATCGCTAATACACGAATACAACGCTTGCCAGTGGTCGTCGAAAGTCCAGAACATCATGCATCCATATCTGCTTCAGGGAACGGGATTGAGCAATCTTGGCAAAAAAACCCAAGAGGTCGCCATTCTCAGCGGTCAACTACCTGCGGTTTTGCTAGAGGTTTGTTTCATCGACAACTACTCCGACATGAGCAAATTCCTCTCGAGGGAAAGCTATGTAGAGCAGTGCATCACCACGGGAATCGAGAGCCTGTAGCGGGATTGAGGCGAGTCGCCAATAGCGAGGTCGCAGTTATGAGGCCGCAGTTGCCAGGCGTGGCCGTCTAAGCTGCCCGCCACTGCCCACCAAATATATTTGCGTGCGTAATCCCGGGCACGCGCAAGGAAGATAGATTATGAGACGTTTTGCATCGGAAAATACCGGAGAAAAGTCCATAGCGCAGAAATCGCAGAAAGTTGCGAAGGCCCTCGTGGCCACCATGCTCGCAATAATCACAACCTTTGCAATCTCGCCGTATGCGCTTGCAGCCGATTTGTCGGATGGTGACTCTACCACCGAAGAGGGTAACTCCATCACCGTGGAGGAGTACTCTGGCGAAACCCGCTATGAAACTTCCGTGCTCGAGGTCAAGGCCGCATTTCCAGATGGTGTGGAGAGCGGAACCGCAGTGCTGGCCAGCGGGGCGGATAGCGGCTGGGCAGACGCCCTATCGGCATCCTCTCTGGCTGGTGCATTAGACGCCCCCGTGATGCTCTCCGATTCTGCCGAGCTGCCAAGCTGCACCTTGCAGGCCATGCAGGATCTTGGGATCAACAACGTGGTCGTGATAGGCGGCACCACTTCTGTTGGGCAAAACGTCGTCGACACCCTGCAGAGCAAGGGCATTTCCGCAATAAGACTTGCTGGCAGCACCAGATACGAAACCCAGATGTCCGTGTACAACTACGGAAAAAGCAGGGGTCTCTGGGGCAACGCGGTTGTCTTAACTTCCGGAAAGTCGTTTGCAGACGCTCTGTCCATATCTCCTTATGCATATTCCCAGCACGCTCCTATTTTCCTGGTTGGAGAGAGCGGAATGCTCAACTCCACGCAGCGTGCGGCTCTTAATGACGATTCCATTGACCAGGCTGTGGTAGTTGGAGGAGAGGCATCGGTTCCCGCGCAGATATTCAATTGGATGTCCTACGTGGTAGATGTGAACAGGGCATCGGCGGGATTGAGTACCGATGACCAGAGCGTTGTCAGGCTTGCTGGGGACACGCGCTACGAAACCTCGGTTGCGGTTGCCGAATGGGAGACATCGAGCGAGGGCTTTAGCTGGGACGAAGCCGCGTTTTCCTCTGGCGTTGCGCCATATGACGCTCTGGCGGGTTCGGCACTTCAGGGGAAGTCCAATTCCATCACGCTTCTCATCGGAGATTCGAGCAGCGCATGCGTTGCCGCGGCCGGCGAGCACTACAGCGACCTCAAGACAGTGAGGTTCTTCGGCGGCACGTCTGCCGTGTCGAGCGATGCCAGACAGGCCGTTTTGAACTCGATTGCCAATGGCGGCAAGTCGGACGACCCAACGGATCCAGACGACCCCGTCAACCCAGATGATCCGGATGACCCAGACGATCCGGACGACCCGTACGCCGGCCATGAGAACACCGACATCATGGGGCAGAGCAGCTTCACCGCAAGCCAGATGGCTGCGCTGTACGAGGCCAAGGGCTATGAATATCCTTCCGAAGTAGAGGGCGAGGGCGGTGCCTCCACCATCGAGGAGTTCTGCCAGATTCTGGTTGAAGAGGCCACTGCAGAAGGCGTTAAGCCCGAGGTTGTGTTCGCGCAGGCCATGCACGAGACCGGATGGCTGCAATACGGCGGCGACGTGCAGGCCGAGCAGTACAACTACGCTGGTCTCGGGGCAACCGGTAATGGAAAACATGGCAACAGCTTCGATGATGTGAGAACCGGACTTCGCGCGCAGGTGCAGCATCTAAAGGCATACGCTTCCACGGACGACCTTGTAAACGATTGCGTCGATTTTAGGTTCAATTACGTTAAGCGTGGTTGCGCTCCAACTGTGCAAGGGCTCTCCGGCACCTGGGCTTATCCTGGCGTCTACTCTGATGGCACTACCTATGGCGACAAGCTCATGAAGATTATCGACATGCTCTAGAGGCACGTTTCCGATTTCGTCTTCATTCTGTGTTCGATTTATCCTCGCAACCTTGTTTTTCCATCGTCACCGGCATCCTGCCTTCGCGACGGCACCATGCTATAAACAAGTGCCCGGCGCTGTGCGTGCAAGAGCGCGATTTTTCAGGGCATTTGCCCTTTTAACTGGATAAACCCACTCGTAAGCGGCTTTTTACACTTGCGAGGGCATGCATCTACGTAAAATCAAACATGATCGAGTGAATGGAGTTTTGGGAAAGCTCCGGGAAAAGTTCCGCGAAATCAAACACCTGTTGTAAATCTTGTACAACCGTGGGCTTCGGATAGGTCAATCCGTACCATTTGTGCGTTGACCTCCCAAAACGTGAAGTCGCTCAATTTATAATTCATAATTCCAGACGCATTTGTTATGTTGCACTGGAAAGGCATCTGACCCGTGAGACATGGGTGGTTCAAACGGGTTTTACTGTTGGCTTTTTAGCTTTAGGAAAGAGGGAAAAGTGACAGAGATCGACATCCACGCCCCTGGCGTAGAGGTCAGGAAGTCTGCCTGCTATTTCTGCCATCAGAATTGCGGCGTTCTTGCCTACGTTAAGGACGGAAAGGTCATCAAGATCGAGGGTGACCCGGATCACATCACGAACCAGGGAGGACTGTGCTGCCGTGGTACCACGGGCCTGCAGTTCCTCGATCACCCTGCTCGCGTTAACCACGCTCTCAAGAGGGCTGGTGCCAAGGGCGAGAACAAATGGGTCCAGATTCCATACGATCAGGCTATCAACGAGATTGCCGCAAAGCTCAACCAGATCAAGGAAGAGTCTGGTGCAGAGGCCGTGGCAACCGCCGGTGGAACCCTTCGTACCGATGACTGGGCACGTCGCCGTTTCATGAACATCTTCGGAAGCCCCAACGGATTCCACAATGCACTGCTGTGCTGGATTCCAACCTTCATGGTTGAGACCGCAGTAAGTGGATGGAGCCCGTTCGAGACCGACCTCGGAAGCAGCCGCTGCCTCATCCTCTGGGGAGTCAACCCCGGCGCTTCCAACATGCCTGGCATGAGGGGCTATACCGACCTCAAGAAGAAGGGCCTCAAGATTATCGTCGTGGATCCTCGTTACTCAGAGACCGCGGCTCATGCAGATCTTTGGCTGCCGCTTCGCCCGGGTTCGGATACCGCGCTTGCTCTGGCAATGATCAACACCATCATCTACGAGGGCCTGTACGACAGGGACTTCGTGAACAACTGGTGCATCGGCTTCGACGAGCTGAAGAAGCACATCAAGCCCTACACCGCAAGGTGGGCTAGCGAGAAGACCTGGCTCGATCCAGAGCTCATCCGCGAGGCCGCCCGCATGTATGCAACCAACACCCCCGGCAACCTGCAGTGGGGATGCACGGCAGACCAGCTGGGCAAGACCGCTGGTGCCGGTATGCACGCACGTGCAATTCTCCGTGCAATCGTTGGAAACCTCGACTGCCCGGGTGGAGACACCATGCCTGGCCCGTCGATGACCTACCTCACCGACGAAGAGATGGAGGCCAACGACTGGCTGCCCGAGGAGCAGAAGGCAAAGCAGATTGGTTCCGACAAGTACAAGCTCACCTCCTGGCCCGGATATCAGATGATCGCCGACATCGCCAAGAGCACCTGGGGCAAGGCTCCAACTGCAGAGTGGATGTGCGAGGCTCACGGACCAAGCGTGTTCAAGGCCATCATCACCGGCGACCCCTATCAGGTCCGTGCACTCATCGTTAACGCAACCAACCCGATTGCAAGCTACGGCGACTCCAAGATGATTCTCGAGGCTTACAAGAAGATCGAGTTCATGGTTACCGTTGACTACTGGATGACCCCAACGGCTCTCTACTCCGACTATGTGATGCCAGCAGCCGGTGCACTCGAGAGGCCGATCATGCATAACAACTACGGCGTGACCGACTCCCTGATCTGCTCCGAGAGGGCAATCCAGCCGATGTACGACCGCCACACCGACTACACCTTCTGGCGCATGCTGGCTCTCGCAACCGGACAGCCCGAGGAAATGTGGCCGTGGGACAACGAGGAAGAGGCGTTCTACTACATCATCTATCCTCTTGGTTACCCCGTGAACAGCTACGACGAGTTCGTTGAGAACTACCGTTACTTCTTCCCGCCGCAGACCTTCTACAAGTATGGCCAGAACGGCTTCTGCACGAAGTCCGGCAAGGTAGAGCTGAAGTCTTCGGTTCTGGAGAAGCTGGGTTACCCGGCTCTTCCGACCTACGTTGGTCCGGCAGAGAACGAGGAGGACAACCCCGAGGTTGCCAAGGAGTACCCGCTGGTTCTCACCACTGGTGGCGGATTCATGCCGTTCCATCACTCCGAGCACTTCCAGAACATGAAGATGCGCTACGTCAAGCACGACCCGTACTTCACCATCAACCCCGAGAAGGCCAAGGAGCTTGGCATCGAGGATGGCGACTGGTGCTGGATCGAGACCCGTCGTGGACGCATCAAGCAGCGTGCAAACGTCGAGGCTGCAGTTGATCCTCGCGTTATCTACACCCAGCGTGGTTGGTGGCGCCCAGAGCGCGGCCCGCAGGGAATTCAGCCGTTCGGCTGCATCGAGTCCAACACCAACGTCATCACCTCCGTTGACGACGAGGATTGCGACCCGATCGGCGGAAGCTGGGCCAACCGTGGACTTCTGTGCAAGGTCTACAAGGTGAAGAAGGGCGACCAGGTTGACATTCAGTGGTCGATCCCCGGCGACTCCAAGGAGCCGGGCGTAACCGTTATGCCTCACGACCAGAAGCTGGCATACGATCCAATTCCATACATCCCACCAAAGCCCGATTTCGAGGTGCCCGAGGGACTCGTTTGGGATCCGGATACCTTGACCGCTTGGGACGAGGATCACAGGCTTGCCTACGATCCAGAGTCCGGCTGGCTGTACGATCCAAACACCAGCGAGTACTACGACGTCTACAGCCGTTACAGGTATGACGGTGTAACCGAGACCCTGGTTGACGACGCAACCCGCAAGCACTACGACATGACTACCCGCGAGGAAATCGAGCTTACTCCCGAGCAGCAGGCAGCAGAAGATGCAGCGCTGGCCGAGAAGCAGGCCGAGATTAACGCAAAGGCTGGCTTCGAGGTGCCCGAGGGACTCGTTTGGGACGATGCAACCTCCACCGCTTGGACCGCAGACCACACCCTGGCCTACGACCCGGAGTCCGGTTGGCTGTAC
>CADBOM010000161.1 GCA_902796325.1 uncultured Coriobacteriaceae bacterium | reverse complement strand
GATGGCAAGCCCGTTGGCTATGCGTATGCTGGTGTGTTCCATGAGAGGGAAGCCTATCTGGCTAGCGCCGAGACTTCCATCTACGTTGCGCGGGATCGCCGTGGCCAAGGCATCGGCAAGGCCCTGCATGAGTCCCTCGAAGAGGCGTGCCGTGAGAGCGGAATCTGCAACCTCTACGCATGCATTGCATATTCTGAGGTTGAGGACGAGCACCTCACGCATGCAAGCGTTCGCTTTCACGAGAAGATGGGATACCGCATGGTGGGGTGCTTTAAAAAGTGCGCCTGCAAGTTTGGCAGATGGTACGACATGGTGTACATGGAGAAGTTCATCGCACCGCATGAGGATGGTAGAATTCTATAGCCTGTTCAATCGAATTGCTTTAGAAGCCATTCGTATCGAATAGTTCGCGTATCAGATAGGTCGATTACCCGAACACGAAGGGATTGCCGATGAGCTTTGTGGATAACGCTGAGGTTGATAGCGCCATTGACGGCGGGTTCAACACACTGGAGCAGCAAGGCCGCAAGTTCGACATCACGGCTCTTGGCGAGCTTCTTATAGACTTCACCGACGCAGGCGAGAACCAGGATGGCCGCAAGCTGTTCGAGCGGAACCCTGGGGGAGCGCCGGCAAACGTTGTCGTGAACGCGCAGCGTTTGGGCATGAGCACGGCGTTTATCGGCAAGATCGGCGACGACGTTAACGGTCGCTACCTGCATAGCTTCATGCGAGGCGAGGGTATCGACTGCTCGGGAATCATCATGGACCCCCAATGCCAGACCACGATGTCGTTCGTGGAGCTTGGGCCTGGTGGCGAGCGCTCGTTCTCGTTCGAGCGCAGACCTGGTTCCGACATGCTGCTAACGCGGGACGAGGTAAGTTCCGAGACAATCCGCAGCATAATACGGGGCAGCAAGGTGTTTCATATTGGCACGCTCTCCCTAACGGACGAGCCAGTGCGCTCCGCCACTATGGAGGCATTGAGGATTGCCAAAGCTGCCGACTGCGTTATCTCGTTCGACCCGAACTACCGTGCCGATCTTTGGAGGTCCGGGCAGGATGCCCGCGATGCCATTCAGTTGGTTATCCCATATGCAAGCATAGTCAAGCTCTCTGACACCGAGTGCGACCTTGCAACCGGTGCCAACGACCCCGTTGAGACGGCAACTCTGCTGGTGGAGCATGGCGTGGATATCGCGGCCATAACGCTGGGGGAGCGCGGTGCCTACGTGAGGTGCAAGGACGGCGGAGCCTTCGTTGTGGCTGGATCGGTTGATGTCGTTGATACCACCGGTGCCGGAGACGCGTTCTTCGCGGGGTTCCTTAGCGCCTTCGTTGGGTCTGGCATCGAAGCTCGTTCTGCCGTAGTAGAGGATCTCAAGGCTTTTGCGCGCGCGGGTAACGAATGCGCCGCTGCATGCATCCAGCACAGGGGAGCGATGTAGCGAGTTCTTCATCGAGCTCTTCGTGTAAGCCTCTCCATATTCGAAAAAACAATGATTTAACGGGCATTTTCTATCGAAATTGAATTAATCTGTATTGAGAATAGATGAAGATTTCGATGGCTTTATGCTGAACTTGGCATCGAATAGCCTTGGAGGACTATCATGAGGGACCATTCAAAGCACATAGAGGTAACGAGGGACGAGGCCACGAATCTCCTGCTCTCGCATGCCGAGTTTGCGCCGGAGGTGGAGGAGATTCCAGTTGCCCAGGCTTGCGGTAGGGTTTTGGCGGAAGATGCCGTTGCCCAGCTGGACATGCCCAACTGCCTCACGTGTCGCATGGATTCCGTGGCAGTTCATTGGAGCGACTTTGCCAACGGAATGCCCGATACATCCGGATGGAAGCGCGGAGAGCAGTGGGAGTTCGCCAATACCGGCATCGGAATGCCAGAGGGTTACGACACCGCAATCGTTATCGAGCACGTGAAGCTCTCGGACGATCTGTCGTCGATCGAGTTCGACGCGGCTCCGTCCCAGCAATATGCTGGTACGACTCCCGCGGGTTCGAAGATGCACAAGGGAGACGTGCTGGTAAAGGCCGGAACTCCGCTT
>CADBOM010000160.1 GCA_902796325.1 uncultured Coriobacteriaceae bacterium | reverse complement strand
TATCCCAACGTGAGTTTTGCCAATCTGGTTTCCACGAAAGATGCCCTCGATGCCGTGTTGATAAGCACGGGAATCTCAAGCGGGGTGTCAACCTATACCGCGCCATCTCCAGACCTCTACACGTCATACGCTAATCCGGATTCGGACCAAAAACTCGTGTCCAGCGAATCCACGAGCTTCTCGGGTACCGCCGACACGTCTCAAGGATCCAAGCAATGGGCCGTTTCGTTTACCTACGACTATCCCCAGGCTCTGCAACCCGGGGCACAGGAATCTGGAAGCCCCGTCAGAACGTTGAGGGTTGCACTCTGGTAGGCTTCCGGCATTCAAGTGCTAACTCCCCACGGCACAATTGACAGCACAATATCTGGGAATTTTCGCGCTCGGTGCGCGCTACCGTGCAGGGTGTGGGTCTTGGGGGTTAACTTATTGACGCACTTAAGTATTTAAGCCTACTATTAGAAACGATTACATGTGGATATCGCCTGCATTGGCAGGTTTTATATAGGTCTTTGAACTGAATAGCTTATTTGTTACTCATCAATGGTCGTGCCACGATGTGATTGTTCTGCATACGCTGGTACGGCCGTTTTTTATTGCCAAACAGCGTATTTATCAATGAAAATGCACCATTTGAAAAGCACCACTTACGGGGATTGAAAGGAGCACATGATGCCGCCAATTGCAATCGTGTTAATCATCGTTTTCGCGGTAGTAGGCATCGTGGTTGGCTATCTGATTTCCAACAGCATGCAGAAGAGCAAGGCCAAGAAGGCCGAGGGCACAGCGAGCGATATCGTGGCCCAGGCCAAGAAAGAGGCCGAGAGCATCAAACGAGATGCCGAGGTTGAGGCCAAAGATGCTGCTTACAGGCTCAAGAATGAGACCGATAAGGAAATCGCCAGCCGCAAACGCGAGATATCGCAACAGGAAAACAGGCTAATCCAAAGGGAAGATTCTCTGGACAAGAGGGCCGATAGCCTGGACAAGAGAGAGCATAAGATCTCGTCCATGCAGGGGCAGGTTGAGAAGAAGGAGCAAGAGGTTAACGAGGCGCTCGCAAAGGCCAACGACACCCTCGAGCAGATTTCCGCCATGACTCAGGACCAGGCACGCGAGGAGCTCATCAACAGGGTGAAGGGCGATTGCACGAAAAAGGCAGCCGCCATCATCAGGAATTCCGAGCAGCAGGCGCATCTGGAAGCAGATAAGCGCGCACGTAATATCCTGAGCCTGGCCATCCAGAGGCTCGCTGCAGACAACACCTCGGAGAGAACGATTTCCTCCGTGCCCATTCCTTCCGACGATCTTAAGGGCAGGATTATCGGACGCGAGGGTCGCAATATCAGGACCTTCGAGCAGATAACCGGCGTCAACCTTCTTATCGACGACACCCCAGAAGTGGTAGTGCTATCGTGCTTCGACCCTGTGCGCCGCGAGATTGGACGAATCACACTCGAGAACCTCATCGCCGACGGTCGTATTCACCCGGCACGCATCGAGGAAATGTTCGCCAAGGCCACGAAGCTCGTGAACCAGCAGGTCCAGCAAGCTGGTCAGGATGCTGCGTTCGAGGTTGGAATTCACGATTTCGATCCCGAGATAATCAAGACCCTCGGCCGCCTGAAGTTCAGGACTTCTTATGGTCAGAACGTTCTCGATCACTCGCGCGAGGTTTCCTATCTAGCCGGCATGATGGCATCGGAGCTTGGAATCGATCCGGTTCCCGCAAGGAGAGCAGGTCTTCTGCACGACATCGGAAAGGCCATCGATCACGAGGTCGAGGGATCCCACGCCGTTATTGGCGCAGACCTTGCAAGGAAGTATGGCGAGAGGCCGGGCATCGTCCACGCCATCGAGGCCCATCACAACGATGTTGAGCCGCAGACCGTGGTTGCCGTTCTGGTTCAGGCCGCAGATGCTGTATCCGCAGCTCGTCCAGGCGCTCGCAGCGAGTCGATGGAGAACTACATCAAGAGGCTCGAGAAGCTCGAGGAAATCGCGAATTCCCATGATGGAGTCGAGCGTACCTACGCCATGCAGGCTGGACGCGAGATCAGGGTCATGGTGGAGCCCGAGAAGATCAGCGATGCCGAGTCCGTTGTGCTTGCCCACGATATTGCCAAGCAGATCGAGGAGCAGATGCAGTATCCCGGACAGATCAAGGTGCTGGTCATTCGCGAGAGCCGCGCCATGGACTATGCGAAATAGTCATGGATGCATCGGCAATATTGATGCCTGCCCGCTAGACGATTGCTGGTAACCTGCATGAGCGAAGAGCTTAACGAAAACAAGAACGACGACCTTCTTGGTTTCATCGAATCTGTAGCTGGAGACTCACATGTCCGCGTTGAGGAGAACCTTGGCGACGGATATGTGAGGCTCCGCAGTTCTGAGGCCGAAAGACGCCAGGCCAAGCATGATATCAGGTCCGTCGAAGACATAGTGATAGAGCTTCTCAGGAACTCCAGGGATGCAGGTGCTACAGACATCTTCCTGGCAACCACGCGCGATGCCGAAACCCGCACGATCACCGTTCTGGATAACGGCTGCGGTATTCCCCTCAATATGCAGCGGAAGGTGTTCGAGCCAAGGGTAACCTCCAAGCTCGACACCATGACCATGGACAAGTGGGGGGTTCACGGCAGGGGCATGGCGCTCTTCTCGATAAAGTCGAACGTGGACGTTGCCAGGGTGGTTACCTCGGCGCAGGACATGGGCACCGACATATTCGTCCTTGTCGACACCGAGGAACTTTCGGAGAAAACGGATCAGTCAACAGTGCCGCATGTGGAGCGCGGCGAGGACGGGGCACTCAAGGTTACCAAGGGTCCGCACAACATCAACCGCAAGGTGGTTGAGTTTGCGATAGAGACCAGGCATTCCGTGAACGTATACTTGGGGTCTCCTGCAGAAATTGCAGCGACTCTAATCGAATACGGAAAGAAGCAGGCCAGCAACTCCGAGCTTCTGTTCAACGACAATCCAGACGATATCCCCGTTTGCCATAGGCTTGCGTTGTGCCAGACGGCCACCGAGCTTCTAGGCCGCTGCAAGGAACTCGAGCTGGGTATT
>CADBOM010000159.1 GCA_902796325.1 uncultured Coriobacteriaceae bacterium | reverse complement strand
TGATAATTGCAAACTTTGACTTTAGCAATGTGGCCATCAATTCATAAAGGCCAGCCGCTTCTAACTTTACATGTATGAACTATAATTTATGCATGAAACGTTTGGAAGAATACAATTCAGAGGCACTTGCTCGACAAGCGGAGCGCAGAGTTCAACGCGCTATCGCGCACAATCCAGTGCTGGTGGCTGCAGCAGTTGCGGCACTTGTGACGATGTTCATCGTTCCGCCGTCGTCAATGTACCTCTATTACTTTGACTGGCACACGCTCATCTGTCTTTTCTGCATACTGTCTGTGCTTGCGGCCATAGAATCTTGCGGTCTTCTCGACTTCATCGCCCACTCGATAGTCGAGCATGTAAGCAGTACCAGGACGCTTGTGATCGCGCTGGTGCTGGTTACGTTTGTGCTTTCGCTCATCCTCTCCAACGACATGACGCTTGTGACAATCCTGCCGCTAACCCTGATCCTGCTCAAATCGGTGCATCGCGAGCGCACGGTTCCCTTTGCTTTTATCATGATCACGCTTGCCGCCAACCTCGGAGGCATGCTGTTCCCCTTTGGCAATCCTCACAACCTGTACCTATATTCGGTGTTTGACGTGGATTTCGGTGTGTTCGTGTCCACCATGGCGCCACCACTGATACTTTCTCTTGTGCTGATGCTCGCATGCTGCATCTTCGTGCGCAAGGAGGAGTTCCACTACAGCAAGCCCGAGACAATCAAACTATCCAAGAACCGCATGATCATGTGCCTCGTGCTTTTCGGCATATGCGTGGCCATGACCATAAATGCCATTCCATACGTGATTGGCGCCGTGGTCGTGATTGCTGTGCTCGCGCTTACCGACCATCAGGCGTTTGCCAAGACCGATTACTCGCTCATTCTCACATTCATCTGCTTCTTCGTGTTCAGCGGAAATATTTCGCATATACCGGCGGTTGCGGCATTCTTCTCAGGGTTCTTGTCGGACGGAGCATTCCTAACAACGCTCGTGAGCAGCCAGGTGATAAGCAATCTGCCCAGCGCAATCCTGATGTCGCATTTCAGCAGTGATTGGGCGGGCATAGCGCTTGGGGCCAATATCGGCGGAATTGGAACGCCAATCTCCTCTCTTGCAACGCTAATAACGATTAGGCAGTTCCAAACCAGCGAATGCGGCAAGATGAGCAGGTTCATGCTGCATTTCGAGGGGTACAATTTTGCGTTCCTGGTTGTGTTGGCGGCATTCGAGATGCTCGTAATGGGAGTTGCGTAAGGTGATGGATGCCCTGCAGAGGTTTTAGAGTGCGGCTTCGGCAAACAAAAAGCGTGGGCATTCATATGGAAGCCCACGCTCGCGATCAGAATTTATGCACGCCGCCCGTATGGCTTGTTGACTTGATTTACGACCTGATTTAAATACCCCTTGCGGCATTCGTGCCGGCTAGCCTGCCAAACGTGATGGCCGAGCCCATGCTAAGTCCCGCTACGGTAACCGGGTACTCGCACGAGAAGATTCCGCCCATGTCGTTGCCTGCCATGTAGAGTCCGGGAACAACCTCGTCTTCCGCGGTTAGAGCGTGGGTTTCGACGTCGGTCTTGATGCCACCGTTGATAACCAGCATGCCCGTCTTGTCGAACTTCGTGATGTAGAACGGAGGCTTTCTCACTGGGAACATGCGAGATGCCTTCTTGCCAAAGTCAACATCGGCGCCGTTATCGCAAAGCTCGTTGTAGCGGTCGATTTCGGCCTTCAGCGTTTCGTACGGCACCTCCATCTTCTCGGCAGCTTCTTCGATGGAGTTAACCTCGAAGTCGATCGGCTTGTAGAACGGCACCGGCTTTTCTCCCTTGAAGTACACGTCCGACGTGTATCCCAAGAACGGGGTCTTGAAAATCCACGGCATGGAGTCTGCTTCCTCGGGAGTGAGGTAGTGGTTCACATAGCCGTGTCCGGCGGGCATGGCTTCGAGCTCTGTGCGCCAATCGTCGTCCACGATTTGCCAAGCATAGCCCTTAGGCTGCCCGATCAGCTGGTTTTGGAAAGTCTGTCCTGGAACATCTTCGTTCATGAAGCGCTTGCCCTTGGAATTCACAAGCAGGAACGGGTCTACGCCAAGTGGACCGCCCATGTGGTGGGTTTGCGGGGCAAACGGGCCGTTGTCCAGAGCGGCACCCGCCCACATTGCCATGATGTGGCCGTCGCCCGTATTCGACTGATTGCCCTTGGTGTCCCTGCGCCCGAAGAAGTTCTCGAACTGCGAGGCATGCGGAGCTATGTCGGCCACCATGGCCTTGTTGCCAGCGAAGTCACCGCAAGTGAGCACAACTCCCTTGCGAACGTTGAATCTGGTGTAGCGTCCCTCGTCATCATGTGCATATGCGCCGATAACGCGGCCATTGTCATCTGTGATGAGCTGCTCTCCGTACATTCCAAACATGAACCTGGCGCCTGCGGCCTCGGCCTTGTGCGCTGTATGTTCCAGCAACCAGTAGGCACCTGGCAAAGTCATGAGAGATCCATGGAAGTAGGGGAACTCCTCGTTGTGGTAGTCGTAACCCTCCAGCGGCGGGAAGAACTTCGGGCGAATGAAGTTGCCCTTGGGAACCTCGCCGATGGAGCTTGGCAGAACCGAATAGTCGGCACCCTCGATCATCCAGTCGAAGGTCTCGCCCGAATGGTCGTACCAGTAGTTGAGCTTCAGCGGGTTGGGCCTGTAGTCCATGTTGCGAAGGAGCGCCTGCACGATGTCGGACTTGGGAGCCCATTTGATTCCCAGTTCCTGCTGGATCTTGGAGTTGATCACGCCGAAGTCCTGCGAGGCAGGCACCCAACCATAAGACTTGCCCTTGTCGATTCCTATGACCTCGGCGCCCTCTTCGGCGGCTGCAAGCACGGCGGGAATTCCAGCCGTGCAGGTTCCGATAACAAGCACGTCGCACGAAATCTCGCGGTCGATCTTGTCCTGGCTTGGTACCGGCGGCTTCTTCATATAGGAAGGCGTGCGGGTTTTGAACGGAGTGGTGGAGGCGGTGGCTATGTCCACGCTGATCTTGCCGTCGGTATCCGCCTCGGGCGCATCCACATCGACTGCTTCCGGCTCGGGGTCTACATAGGCGGAATCGTCGTTGCCATCGAAATCAACGGTCTCGTACACAACGCCTTCTGCCTCGTAGTAAACCGCGTCGTCGGATTCATCGGCTGCGCTCCCGGCGGTGGCACCAGTTACTCCCACGCCGCCGTTTGCAATCTTGCGGGCTTCCTTGGCAATTGCCGCGGCTTGAGTTGCCATGGCTGCCACGGTGTCGGAGGCTACCTTCGCGAAGCCATTGACGATGTCTTCCAGCGGATTTGGCTGCCTGTGGGCAGAGCTTGTGCTTCCGGTATCGCTAGCTGCGTCGCCAGTGCTACCCTCGGCGTCTGCGGCATCTTCTGCGTTGCCGCCATCGTTATCCGCGCCGTTGCCAGCTGCGCTCGAATCTGCGTCGCCAGCGGTCTCGCCCGCGTTGCCAGCTGCCGCTTTGCGTGCATGCAGGTTCTCAACTGCATCCACACCAGCTGCGGCTGCGGCTTCCTTCTGATCCATGAGATCGGAGAGCGCGCACGAATGCTCCAGC
>CADBOM010000158.1 GCA_902796325.1 uncultured Coriobacteriaceae bacterium | reverse complement strand
CGCCGGTGAAGCCACCAATCTGTACCGCAGCGAAACTCTCGCAGACGTGCCCACCAAGGCCATCGAGGCCAGCCGCGGATGCGGAGACCCAGTGTCGAAGGCCAACCTGCAGCCTGGCGAGCGCGTGCTTGACCTTGGCAGCGGCGGCGGCATCGACGCCATCATCGCGGCCCGCATGGTTGGAGAGAGCGGCTACGTCTATGGCGTAGACATGACCCCCGAGATGATCGAGCTGGCCACCAAAAACGCCGCCGAGGCCGGAGTTGCAAACATCGAGTTCCTGCATGGCTCGATCGAAGCCCTCCCCTTGCCAGACAACAGCCTGGACGTGGTGCTCAGCAACTGCGTGATCAACTTCTCGGACAATAAGGCGGCCGTTATGCGCGAGGCATACCGCGTGCTCAAGCCGGGCGGGCGCTTCGTGGTGTCGGACATCGTGAGCTTCCGGCTAATCGACGAGGCGGCGTATTGGCCGATCTGCCGCATAGTGGGCTGCACCAAGGGCATGAAGCCAGCCAACGAATACCGCGAGCTCATGCAGGCCGCAGGCTTTACCAAGGTAGAGCTGGAGCCCAAGACCACCTACACTCTGGATGTTCTGG
Organism: uncultured Coriobacteriaceae bacterium; assembly: GCA_902796325.1. Lineage (GTDB taxonomy): Bacteria > Actinomycetota > Coriobacteriia > Coriobacteriales > CADBOM01 > CADBOM01. The sequence continues at coordinate 10,780 of CADBOM010000158.1, read as the reverse complement.
AGCGCAAGGCCAAAGCCAAAGACCGCATGAATTTCTACGAGCAGATTGCGGACAACGAGAGCATCAGCGGGGCATCGGGCAGCGTGATTGTCTACGCGTACAAGGAGTAAGGGAGAGGGTTGCCGCGGCGGAACAGCTGACGACATACCGTTGCTCAGCCTGATGCCGCGACCCAACAGGCGGACGACTACCTCGCCCGCCTATAGCGAGTCGCGCGCGCGGCTCCGACTTTCTCCACGAAACCCTCAGCCTGAAACTTCTGTAACAGACGCTCTATCGTGCGTTTGCTCATGCCCGGATTCGCTGCAATTACATCCTGCTTTGAAGCAGATCCAAGCAAGTTGGCAAAATACCCACGCAGCGCATCTTCATTCGAAATTCCAGAAGTGAGCGCCAGATATCGTTCATCTAAAATCTTGTAGCACGAAGACACCACGCCCAGCATGTACCTAATAAACGGTAGGCGATTGTTGTTGGGCTTATCCCAGCCAAACGCACACTTCCTAAACGCAGCGCGATAGGCGTCTCTACTCCGTTCGATTTCATGTTCAATCGAGATGTACCGTCCAACCGTGTACCCGTTTCTGCACATGAGCAGAAGCATAAGTAGGCGGCTCATTCTCCCATTACCATTCGCGAATGGCTGGATGCACGTGAAGTCGAATACGAACATGAGCGACAGCAACAACGAATCCAGTTCACCACGTTCAATCTCGGAGTTATATGCAGTGCACAGAGCCTCGATTGTCGAAGGCGTTGCCTCCGAGGGCGTTGGATGGAAACGCGCAAACATCTTGTCTGAGCTAGCTCGGTTGTACATCGCATAAGCGGGGTCCTTCCAGTGGCCCGCAAATGGAGCATCTTGGAACCTGAACATATCATGGTGCAGTTGCAAGATAGAGTTTGGCGTAACCAGAATGTTGGCATAGTTCTCTTTAATCCGATCCAGAGCATAGCTGTATCCAGAAATCTCACGCTCGAAACGATTGATTGGGTCAGCATTCTTTTCCAATAAATCTACAAGGCGCTTCTGTGAAGTGGATATTCTTTCGATTCTGCTCGAGGCGCCAGTGCTCTGAATCGTGGCAGACTTGGAAAGCTTGTCCAGCAACTCTGGAGCTGTTGCCACATAGAACGACTCCCTTCCTCTGTGCTCTCGAATGCCGTTGAGAGCGCTGACGACCTCTGTAGTCATGAGCCTTGGAACCGTGTTTTTATAGTTGAACTGTTCCATTTGGGTGCCTGCCTTCAAAATGCTTGTCAATAAACAACTTTCAACCCAGCATCGATCCAGAATTTTCCCAGCAGCATGCTCGCCACTGGGTATTTACGACATGCTCTGAGTATCTTAGCCAAATAATATGAAAATGGCGAAGATATTCAGAACATTGGCGAAGATACTAGTGCGACCCCGAGCGAAGGTCGCGGCCGGGGATGATGGCTAGCGCAAGTTCGAGCGGCAGTCGAAATGCGCAGTTCAATTCCGCGAGTAGTGTTGCGCGGCTATTTCGAATCGAACAGCAGAAGCCTTGCCCGCTTCGAACGCCAGAAAACAGACACCAGCACCAAGCTGCCAACAATCAGCACTGCCAAGATGACGATGAACCTCGCAAAATTCCAATCGATACTTGCCGTGAGCACCACCGCAAAATCTCTGAATAGGAAGTGGCACAGGTAGACACCGAAAGAAGCTTTTGAGATTGTAGCCAGCACCGAGCGCGGTCCATCCGAGATGCGGCCCATGGACGGTTCTCGCCGGAGCGCAATTTCGAAAATCGACGCCGACAAAATCAAGATGAACACATTGCTATACCAAAGATCCATGTCGAGGTGCTCGAAATACAGCAAAACGGCTATAGATACAATGCCCGCAACCAAAAGGATTACGGCAGGCGTTTTCCTGAGCAAGCGGCATTTATCCAGCAGATATCCGAGGATGATGTAGAACCCTCCCATTCCACCATAGAAGCCCATGTCGAGAACTGGGCCCGCTACAGGCTGAATTCCGATTGCAGAAGCATAGCTGGAATACGTCTCATAGCAGAAGAAGTACGCCACCATGATTGCCATTGGGGCCGCCAGCCATTTCTTTGGAACCGATTGGATTGCCACAGCCACGAAAGGCAGAACGAGATAAATTCCAACTATCATCGGCACGTACCACCATGGCGCAATTGGCAGCTGCCTGAAAAACACCATCTGCTGGAGCATCAGTAGAAAATCAAACTGACCTGTAACGGCGAGGAGATAGAGGTTGTAGATTACGGTCCAGATTTCCACTGTAGCCAGCAACGGCAAGAAATTGTGCACGTAGAACCTTTTGAAATCATCCGAAGTCTTGAACTGTTTTCCCAGTACCAGAGATCCAGTTAGAAAGAGAAATATCGGAACGCCAAGCCTGCCAAATAGCTTGAGCACTCCGAACGTCAAGCTGGTTGAAGTAACGCCCCAGGTGGCCTGAGCAGAATGGCAAACAAGAACGGAGAAGATTGCAAGAGCTCGCAGGAAGTCTAAAAGCGGACGTCGATCTTTCTTTGCAGCTGTCGTTGGTGTCATTGGGAAATCTGAATCTCCTATTGCATTGATTGGCTCTTGGTGTTCGATTGCCGGGAGCTCGCGCTTTTGTGCCTGGGCATGACGAGCGCGACACACGTGAATAAGCTAGCACAGTGTTGCGGCGGCATACCGTACGCTCCGTTATACGAGTTCCGATGCTCGGAGCTTCGCACGCTCCGAACCCCGACACAGTCAGTGCGTACGGCAAACGACTTACTCTTCAACTCTGCGCATCCCAAAACAGCGCGAAACCAACTCCTTTCATAGATTTTACACAACGGAAGTTATATTTCCGAATCGCTCCCTATAATGGACAGTAGTTTGCTATTAGGGAAAGCGAATCCTGCTTGGGCGGGCCGGGGCTGCTCAAACGCGTCTGTGCAAACGCGGCTTGCGCAAACCCGGGCTGCGCAAGCCATACCCGCGTCAACCCGGCACGCGTAAACGCGGCCCGCGCAAACCCGGCAGACTCGCCACTGAGAGGAGGCTTGCATGGAGCTATTAACCGACGTCGTGTTTCTCTCGAGGCTCCAATTCGCGCTGACCATCTTCTTCCACTTCCTGTTTGTCCCGCTCTCGATTGGCCTAGGTCTTTTCGTTGCGCTCACGCAAACGCGCGCGTACAAGACCAAAGACCCAAAGGACGAGGCCGACGCATGGTTCTGGGTGCGCATCTTCACGCTGACCTTCACCGTGGGCGTTGCAACGGGCATCACCATGGAGTTCAGCTTTGGCTCTAACTGGGCAAACTACTCGCGCTTCGTTGGCGACATCTTCGGCTCGCCACTAGCGGCAGAAGGGCTCTTCGCCTTCTTCCTCGAATCAACGTTCCTAGGCATCCTGCTGTTCGGGCGCAAGAAGGTCTCCCCCAAGTTCTACACGGTGTCGTCTTGGCTGGTGTGGGCTGGCTCCCTGCTGTCGGCGCTGTGGATCCTCATCGCAAATTCCTGGATGCAAACCCCAACCGGCTACGAGGTTGTCACCACGGCCGCTGGCACCAAGGCGCAGATCACAGACTTCTTCGCCGCCGTTGCCAACCCCGAGACCGTGCCCACGTACTTCCACACCGTGATCGCGCTCATCATATTCGGCGCCTTCATTGCCATGGGCATTGCCTCGTACTATCACCTCAAGGGGCGCAACGAGCAGTTCGTCGACAAGATGATGCGCTGGGGTTGCTTGGTCGCCCTCATCGCAACCGTGGGCATGATGCCGGTAGCGCATATGCAGGCTAAGGTCGTGGCGCTCGAGCAGCCCAGCAAGCTCGCCGCCATGGAAGGCCAGTACGAGACTGAACCCGTTCCCATGTACCTCATGGGCATGGTGGATACGGAGAATCAAGAGGTCATCGGCGTTGGGATTCCAGGCCTTACCTCGTGGCTTATCAACGGAGATCCCACGGAGGAGTTCTCCGGCCTAAACGACATCGAGGCCGATAACCCTGGCACCACGCCTAGCTCGGGTGCCGTATCCATGACGTTCACCAGCTACCATCTCATGATTATCATGATGGGCTTGATCTGCATTGGGCTTCTAATCGCCCTGCTGTTGAGCTTTGGCAAGCGGCTGAAGAGGGCGCGATGGCCCTGGAAGCTGATGACTATCTTGTGGATTGCCCCATTTCTGGCCATTCAAACGGGGTGGGTCACCGCGGAAGTTGGGCGGCAACCTTGGATCGTATTCGGGGAGCTCAAGACGGTCGATGGCGTGAGCACGTCGGTTCCGGCGAGCGATGTTACGGTCACGATAGTGCTGTTCACCATCATCTATCTCATAATTCTCATCGCGTGGATTCGCTTCTTCAGCCGCTTTGTGAAGGAAGGTCCGGAGCATTACTTCGAGACCAAGGCTGGCATGGCTGCAGCTGAGGTTTCGGTTGCCGAGGGATCCAACGAAGTGGCGCAGGTCAGCAGCCTCGACACGCCAATCCCCGCGGACAGCGCCAAGGACGACGCCGGGGGCGCGGCTGCTGGACCCGCGGTCGGCTACGAGGCCACTCCCGCAGCCGACACCACGGAAACGGCCGGCCTCGCGGTCGGCTCCGAAGCAACAGCGCTGGCCGACGAACCTGCGCCAGCAGCCAGCCCCGGAGCAGCCATCGCAGCCGACTCCCACAACGAGAAAGGCGGTGAGTAGCCATGACGCTCGCAATTCTCTGGTTCATCATCGTCATGCTTCTGATTGCCGTCTACTACGTGCTCGACGGATTCGACCTAGGCGCGGCAATCCTCTCGCCCTTCATTGCTAAAACCGAAGGCGAGAAGGCCGCGCTGCATAAGTCGATCGGCCCGGTTTGGGACGGCAACGAAGTCTGGCTGCTCACAGCAGGTGGTGCGCTCTTCGCCGCGCTCCCGCCGGCCTACGCAACTTCGTTCTCGGGCTTCTACCTGGCCATCATGCTAGTGCTGTTCGGCCTGATCATCCGCGCAGTTAGCACCGAGTTCCGCGCCCACGATGCAAAGTGGCGCGGCTTTTGGGACGCTCTCTTCTTCATCGGATCGCTCGTGCCGGCGCTGCTCTTCGGCGTCGCTCTGGGCAATTGTCTGCAGGGCATCCCGTTGGCTGCCAACGGCGACTACACTGGTAGCTTCATCGGGCTGTTGGGCATCTTCCCGCTGCTCTGCGGCCTGCTAGGGCTCTCAACGATCATCACCCAGGGAGCCAGCTGGCTTGCCGCCAAGATAGAGGTTGGCACCCAGATGCAGGCACGCGCTGCTCATGCGCGCAGCATCATGCAGGTGGTCACACTCGTGCTCGTTTGCGTGACGACCCTCGTGTTCTTTGCCGCGGTTGGCACGCCTCTTGGCGAGGGCGCGTCGATGGTGGCCATAGTGCTTGGTGTTGTGATCCTCGTTATAGGGATTATCGGCGGATTTATTGCCGGCAGAAAGGGCACGGACCTCAAAGCGTTCTTCGCCAGTTCGGCGGTTTGCGTTGCGCTGATCATCCTGTTTGCGGGAAGCGTGTTCCCCGACATCATAATCTCCACGGGCCCTGGCCCGTCGATCGACATCGCCACGGCAGCTTCGAGCGACCTCTCGCTCACAGTGATGACGGTGATTGCATGCATTGGAGTGCCGCTGGTGTGCGTCTATCACTTCATCGTGTACCGGACTTTCCGCGGGCGCATTGCCGTGGAGGAGTAGCGGAGCGGGTTTCAGCGACGCAATAAACAGCAGACGGGCGGAGCAGGGCCTCAAATCCCTGTTCCACCCGCTTTTCATTCGCAGTTGTAGCTATGGCTGGCACTCATGCGGCCATTCAGTTCGCTGGGCGAAGTGCCATAGCGCTTTCCGACATGCTCTGGATATCTTCGCCATTTTCATACGATTTGGCTAAGATACTCAGAGCAATGGCGAAGATACTACCGGGGTGTATGCAGCTCGGCAACGGACAACCATCCATCCAGCCAGCCTTTTGTCCAGCCAGCCAGCCGGCCGCTGCAAGCCACCCTATTGCGCGGGCGTAGTCTATCCTTTGAAGAATCCCTCCACATCGAAATCGATGCGCTTGCCCCGCCTTATCATGTCGCGTAGCTCCAGCATCTTGGTGTCGTAATGCTCGAGAAACGGCAGCTGGTCGCGCTCGCCCTCCCCCGTCTCGATAACGTCTGCAATGCCTCCATCCGAAACCACGATGCGCTTGTCGGCCTTAAGGGCCAGCACCGGGTCGTGAGTAGACATAAGCACCACCTTGCCCTCGCCTGCCAGCAACTCAAGCGCCCCAGCCCTATCAATGTCGGCATTCTCGATCTCATCCACGAGCACGATTGGCGCAGATCCCAAAATCGCAACGTCTGCAACCATGAGCGAACGGGATTGCCCACCCGATAGTTGGGTCACGGGAGTATCCCAGTAGAACTTCTCTCCTGCTAGATTATTGGCGCAAGAGAATACGGCCTGTATCGCACTCTCATCGCCCACGCGTCCAAGGCTGTTGGCGTGCATTGCCAGGAAGCCCCTCACGGTGAGGTCCATCACGAAGTTCATGTTTTGGGAGAGCTGCGCTGTCATCTGACTGGTTGGCATTCGGTCCAGTTCAATCGAGCCTGGACCCATCCCGTTCACGCGCACTACCCTGTTGGTTGGGGTGTCGCCCTGCGCAATGCACTCCACATCGGCAAGAAGACGGCTCTTTCCCGATCCTGTTGGTCCAACAATGCTGGCAATCTGGCCCCTGTGCAACGTGAACCCCATCGCTTCCGGCTCGCCGGTCTTCTTGGTTCCCGGCAGCACCTCGATGCTCTCAACCGACGTCGCCGGGGTTTGCGGGCTCAAGCAGCCTGCACCCACGCTTGAGCCGGCAGAGGCATCGTTGGCAGCATCAACATGGCTCGCATCAAGGCAAGCGTTGCTGCCACCGCTGCCGCTGCCCTCATCCAGCTCATCCATCTCAATTGCCCTCAGTGCCTCGTCCATCACTTCTGCAGTGCTGGTACCAAAATCTTCCAGATCTTCCCCCGAAACCATGCCGATTACCTGCGAAAACGTAAGCGAAGGGCCCATGCCGTCGAGTCTGAGGTTAGCTAAGATGTCGTTTACAGGAGGATGCTCGGCAGCAATTTGTCCGAGCGGGGTCTGGTCAAGATATCCCGTGGTCGTCAATCCCCTATCAATCCCCTAGTGCTCTTCTAGCGACCGTTAGCGCTTCAGATCCATCTCGCGAACATTGCCCATGCAGTAGCGGTCGCCAATGCGGGTCTGGCCAGTGCAATACGAGCACAGCGCCGAGGGCATGGTAAAGCGCAGCCTGTGGTCTTCGAGCGTGTCAACGCCGGGCGCATCCTTTATCCTGCGGGCGAAGGCTATAGATCCCTGCCCGGTATTTGCGGTGCTTATGGGGGTAATAGGGCTTTTGGGCGAAAGCAAGAGACAGAAGCTGGGAATTTGAAAGTGCGGAGACGGATGGGGAGCGCCTATACGGCGCAAGTGCCGACAAACGCCCAGCATGCCACAACAAAGAAACGCCCTGCATGCCTCATACAAGAAACATGCAGGGCGCTTTTGGAGCTTAAATTTCTTCAGAGTCGACGCGGCAGTACACGTGCCAATCTCCGCGGTTGTTCCATACAATCTGCCGTCTACTCGCGTCTCCTCCTTCTGGACACAACGGCCGCCACGCACACTGACGCGCCAATGCCAGCCGTCACGATGGCTACCGGAATGAGAGCTGCAGACTCGTCAGCAGTCTTCGGAAGCGCGCTCTGGCTCGGGGCCGCGCCAGTGTAGTTAACGAGGATCGTGTTGCTCGTACCGCCATTGCCGCCACCAGGCGTGCCCGGATTCTGGGGCTCACCGGGAGTGGGCGTGCTGGGGTTGTCCGGGTCGGTGCACACCACAACCGGCTCGTCATAGCCCTCGACTGGTTCTTCCTCAATCGTGTATGTGATGGGCACGAAATTGTTTATTATCCACGGATTGTATGGCTTCACGGCGGGCAGATGAGTGAACGAGAACTTCCAATCTGTATCCGCGCTCACGACCTGGCTGTCCACTTTCTCTCCATCGGCAAGGAGGTTCACCGTCACGCTATCGGGGCGCGAGCCGTCGAGGTTATCCTGGTCGTCCCACACCTTGGTGCCAGTCACGCTGGTAATCTCGTAAACATTGAAGATGACGATCTTGTCCCATCCGATGATGTAGTACTCTGGAGCCCACTCGTCGCTAGCGCCAGCCGTCTCGCGCACGGTGTACGTTATAAGGTTTCCATCGCTGTCCCTAGCTGGTACGCGCTGGAACCTTCCGGTGTAATACTGGAATCTGAGCGGTATGGTCTCCACAGCCTCGCCGTTGGCGTAAAGCGTTACCTCAACCTCACTTGTAACCTGCGGCATATCCGGCTTGATCGGAGACTTGCGCGTGCTATTTCCAGCCACCGTTGCTGCAGAAGCGGCGCCACCGGCGGCCACGTCAGAACCGGTATCGGCGGACTCGTCGGAAGCGGCCACGCCAGAATCCGCGCCATCGGTCCTGGGCATCAGCGGATTTCCATCGGGGCCCATTGGCGGGCGCGGCGCATAGATGGACAGCGCGAAGTCCTGCCAGTGCTTATCCACCTGGTAGTCGTGAAACTCTCGTGGCTCCACGGTGATGATGGTTAACTGGGTATCCGTCTCGTTGAAATACTGATTTGGCGGGTTCCCCTCCATGTAGTGATACTCGGGGTAGAACTGCCTGTCGGTTCCGTTGATCGCTGTCTCGACCACCGTGTACTTGATGGTCTTGCCGTTATCGTCGTATATGGGCAGCGGAGAGAATTTGGTCATCCAATAGTTGTCCCTCGTGAGCTTGGCTGTGATGCCGGTGGGCTGGCCGTTAGCCATAAGCTCGAGGTCAATCGAGACGTAGGGGTCGAGCTCCGGAGCATCCTCGGTAACATCCGGATTGGTGTCCCACGTGTTCTCCACTTTTATCGACTTGTATTTGTCGCTATTGGTCAAACGGGCCTTGCAGAACAGCGCGTCCTTAAACCAATCGGGATCGTAATAGTAGTCGATCTTGCACTTCTCGGTGTCGTAGCCCGATATCGAAACCGTGTACTCGATATCGTTGCCATCTTTGGCCTTGGGAAGATCGTTGAAATTTATGTATTTGGTGGCGTTGATACCCACGAACACCGTCTGGGTTGGCGTGGCGGTGATATCAGGTGTTGCCGGCTCTCCATTGGCAAGGAGAGTGACCGTGAAGTTAGCCCCTTCATGCGAGTACACCAGGAAATCAGATAACATGACCACCACGTTCGTGGTCTCGTCGTCTGCCAAAGTGGTGTAGGTGGCGCCGGAGGAGTCCTCGGATGCGAGGGCGTCAGGCGCGTCGGGATCGGCAGATGCAACTGCGTCAGGCGACGGGTTGACTTCCAGCGAGTCCGCCTCGGTTGCCGCGGTTGAGGGTGCATCAGCAACAGATGGAATCACGGCGCTCGTTTCGCTTTCAATCTCCAACTCATCCGGCACGTCAGCGCCGTCTGCAGCTGGCGATGCCACGACAGCATCAGTCGCGGGCGCCTCAGTTAACGAAGCCTGCTCCTGATCCTGTGTCTGCATCTCCCCCACCGCAGTTGGCTGCAAGACGGCATCTGCTGGCTCCCCAGCAAACGCCGGCATGGGAACAGTCATGATCGTCAACGCTGCGAAAACCGACACGGCCTTCGCGAGCATCTTGCTAGCCTTGGGTCTTCGAACTTTTGATTTCCGCATACCGACCATAACCTTTCCGCATGTCGCTATTGCGCCCACAAGCTCCATGTAACGCAAGTGCCCGCAAACCATGCAGCATTGCAAAGATGATGTCGCAGTCGATAATGTTACCCGCAATCAATACGAGCTATTGATGCGATGACACCTCCAAACTATGCTGTTTTGCGGTGGCTTTGATGCCGTTTTTGCGTTTGCGGCGCTCTCCCCAAACTGCAAGCGCCAGGAACCATATGGGCTCTCCTATGTGGGCTTTCCTTCGCGTGGTCGCCCACATAATTTAAGTCGTTTTAAATTTTACTACTTCAGATTAGTTTTGGAAGGAAATTATAATTTTCAAAAAAGGCAATGATTATTTGCCGCAAATGCGAAGGATAGTTGCCATGTGAGTATGCGCGGGCGTGGCGGATGTGCGGTAACGGCGCCGAGCGAAATGTTGGCAGCGGCATAAGATACGACGCAGCAAATAAAACAAGGCCGCGACCCTACGCCTCGCAAAATCGCGGCCAAAATTTCGATTGATGATGTGCTACGCGCGGTATGAACGCAGTAACTGTATCGCTGCCTAGCATTCAACCTGCGCGCACGTCGCGACTCGCGCCCACTCCCCTACAACTCGTAAGCTGCCACTATCTGGCCCCATACGGTGATGTGGTTGTCGCAGTTGGCCATGCAGTTCTCGGATGGAACATCCTGCGGGTACCACTGCTGCTCCTCGGGCAAGAGGTCGGCTATGACCTGCTCCTGCATGTACAGCACCTTGCACTCCAAGGTGAGGGGCAGCTCCGCAATCGCCGGCACGTTCACAATCTGCGGCTCCACCAGCGTGAGCCCAGCGCCGGCGATCTTGTCCTCGTTGCGGCCGGACCTGCTGCCGCAATAACCCAAAATCTTGCGGTTGGTGTTCTGATCCGGGACGTTCACCGTGAACTCAGGGTTCTTCTTGAGCAGACTGGCGGTATGGCGCCCGGTGCGGATGTACGCCGTGAACACCGGCTTTGCCCAGTTGACGCCAACGGCACCCCAGCCGAT
>CADBOM010000157.1 GCA_902796325.1 uncultured Coriobacteriaceae bacterium | reverse complement strand
TAAAGTACGAGTACGGCGTGTTCGAGACCACGCAGGAGGCCATCGATGCCGCCCTGGCGGCCCAGAAGGACCTCGTGGAGAACTACACCATCGACGACCGCAGGAAGTTCGAGGCTGCAATCAGGGCAGCATTCCTGGCACGTCCGGCAGAGCTCGCCCAGATGGAGTACGACGAGACCGGCTACGGCCGCGTGGATGATAAGACCCACCAGATCATCGCAACGGTAAGCTCTGTCCCTGGATGCGACTACCTGCCGTCCAACCTGTTCACCAGCGACAAGGGCCTCACCGTGGAGTACTTCGCCCCGTTCGGACTGATCGGCGCCCTCACTCCGGTCACCAATCCAACCGCAACCATCGTTGGAAACGGAATCGCCAACCTGGCGGCCGGCAACGCCATGGTGTTCAACGCCCATCCCGCAGGAAAGGTATCAACCGCTATAGCCCTGCAGATCTTCAACAAGGCAATGGTAGATGCCGGCGGTCCCAACAACCTCATCACCATGATGAAGATCCCAACCATGGACACTCTGCAGGAGATCATCGACTGCCCGGATGTCTCCCTCATGATCGGTACCGGCGGACCCGGAATGGTCAAGACCCTCATGCACTCCGGCAAGAAGGCCATCTGCGCGGGCCCGGGCAACCCGCCGTCGATCATCGACGACAACATCGACCCGGCGAAGGCTGTCAAGGGCATCATCGGCTCGTCCTCGATGAACAACAACATCCTCTGCGTTGCCGAGAAGGAGATCTTCGCGCTCGAGGGCGTGTTCGACGCCGTCATGGATGCGTTCGCGGCCGAGGGCTGCAGGATCCTCACCGCCGAGGAGGCCCAGAAGGTCCAGGACCTCATCCGGCTAGAGACCCCGGGCACCGTTAGCGGCTACTCGCCCAACAAGAAGTTCGTGGGCCGCTGCGCGAACGTGATCCTCGAGGCCGCAGGAGTTGAGGTCGAGGGAGACCCCAGGCTCGCCGTCTTCGCAACCGACAACGACGACCCGCTGGTGCAGACCGAGCAGATGATGCCAATCATCCCGGTGGTCAAGTGCGCAAACTTCGAGGAGGCTCTCGACAGGGCTTACTTCGCCGAGCATGGCAACAAGCACTCCGCATCCATCTGGACCAGGGACTCCTACCACGCAACCGCGATGGCCAGGAAGATGAACACCACGGTGTTCGTGCAGAACGGCCCGACGATGGCAGCGTTTGGCGACGGCGGCTCCGGAACCGCGGCTCCAACCATCGCGACCCCAACCGGAGAGGGCCCGACCGGCCCCTGGACCTTCCTGCGCAAGCGCCGCATGGCCCTGGCGGATGGCCTGTACTACGCGCTGTAGAATTCCAAGATGGTACGTCGCCTGCATGTGATGTTCGTAATGCAAGTCGCCATAGCAGATTTGCAATTTAGGATTTGGATTAATGCGGTGGCAAACATGTCTTCGTGAAAATGCGGTGGGTTGCTTAAAAGGCGGCCCACCGCTATTCATAGACAATGCGTGGACTGTGAACGAAAGTCTGGAGTGTTCGACTTATGGATTTAATCGAGCTGGATTCTCAAGCCGGATTCACCATTTCATTTTTGGTAAACGATAGGAAGGCCAATGGATAAGATATACAAGATGCTCGTGGTTAACCCAGGTTCCACATCTACGAAATATGCGTATTTCGAGAACGAGGACGAGAAATTCCACGAAACCATCTCCCATTCAACGGATGAGCTAGCACAATTTGCAACTATCCAAGACCAGCTGGATTACCGCAAGAAGATGGTCGAGGACGCCTGCAAGGAGCGTGGAGTTAACCTCGACGAGATCGATGTATTCGTCGGTCGTGGAGGAGGAATGGTGCCAAGCCCAGGCGGCACCTATAAGATCAACGAGAAGCTCGTCCACGATTGCGAGATAGCGGCATGCGGTGTCCACCATCCCGCTCAGCTGGCATCTCAGATTTGTTGGAAATTTATTGCAGAGCACGGTGGAGAGGGCTTTACGGTTTCTCCTCCAGACACGGATGAGTATTGGGAGCTTTCCCGCGTAACCGGACTATCTGACGTATTCAGGGAGTCGCGTTGCCATGCCCTCAACCAGAAGGAAGTAGCGCATCGCTATTGCCAGTCCAAGGGAATGAAGTACGAGGACGCCAACCTCATCGTGTGCCACATCGGGGGCGGCATCTCCATCACGGCGCACCATCATGGCCGCATGGTGGATGGCACCGATATTCTTTCCGGCGAGGGTCCTATGACCCCCACTCGTGCGGGAGCCATGCAGGCGGTCAAGATAGTCAACATGGCATTTAGCGGCGAATATACCAAAGATCAGCTCATTGCCCGTCTAACCAAGAAGGGCGGACTTCTGGACCATCTTGGCACCGACGATGCTCGCGAGGTAGAGAAGATGATCGAGGATGGCGACCAGTATGCAAAGCTGGTTTACGATGCCATGATCTATCAAATTTGCAAGTTCATCGGCCAGAATGCCGTTGTGCTCGAGGGAGATGTCGACGGGATTATCCTAACCGGCGGTATGTCGCATAGCGATTACCTCACTTCCAGTATTGAGAAGAGGGTTTCCTGGATTGCGCCGGTTACCGTCATTGCCGGTGAATACGAGCTGGAGGCTCTGGCTGCAGGCGCGTTGAGAGTTCTGCGCGGCCAGGAAGAGCCCAAGATCTATACCGGAGTTCCAACTTTCAGCGGGTTCGACTACCTGAAGAAGAAGTAGTAGGCTTTGCTATTACAAGCCCATCGTAGGCATCGCAAGCCTTAGTTTAAGATTGAAAACTTGCTGCTAGTGTTGCAAGCCTACTGCTAGGGTTGCGAGCCAACCGCCAAGGTTGCTGGTGGGCTGAACAAGATTTGAATGAACCGGATTGCAGGCGCCCGCTTTTGACGGGAGCCTGCAATTCATTTATCCACCAGCTGCTGCAGCTGGTTGTGATGTTGAGATATCCTAAAGTTCAAAGAACGGCCTTATGAGCGCGGCCTTATGAGCGGCACCGTCGGTATGATTCGTTTCTGTACTCGCAAAGGAGATCATCATGGGAATCAGAGAACAGGCAAGGCAGATGAAGCTGGATTCGCCGAAGATGATGTCGGCGCCACTCGAGCAGCGAAACGATGCTCTGGCAAGGATAGCCGACGCGCTCCGCAAGAACGCAAATGAGATATTCGAGGCAAATGCGAAGGATATGGCTGCGGCCGAGCAGAACGGTGTTGCCAAGACAATACAGAAGAGGCTTCGCTACAACGAGGGCAAGCTAAACGATAATATCGCCGGCCTGGAGCAGCTCCAGGAGCTTCCCGATCCCATTGGAAAGATCCTGATGCAGAGGGAGCTTGACGAAGGTTTGGTTCTTACCCGTGTTAGCTGCCCCATCGGTGTTATCGGAGTGATTTTTGAAGCCCGCCCAGATGCTCTCGTTCAAATTTCCTCTCTGTGCATAAAGAGCGGCAACTGCGCCATCCTGAAGGGTGGAAAGGAAACCTCGAATTCCAATAGGGTTCTGTTCAGGATAGTGCATCAGGCTGCGGTTGACGCGGGACTTCCCGATAGCTGCCTCGTGCAGGCGGAGCAGCATAGCGAGATTGACGAGCTGCTGCAATGCGACGGCGATGTGGACCTTCTGATTCCCCGCGGGTCCAACCAGTTCGTCAGCTACATCATGAACAACACCAAGATACCCGTGATGGGCCATTCGAGCGGCGTATGCCATGTGTACGTTGACAAGGATGCCAACCAGGACATGGCGGTGAAGGTTGCCGTTGACTCCAAGACCCAGTATCCGGCCGTATGCAATGCCGCTGAGACGCTGCTGGTCAACCGAGACATCGCGGGAGAGTTTCTGCCTAAGGTTGCGAAGGCAATGCACGATAAGGGAGTGACGTTCAAGGGAACTGATGAAGCCCGCGAGATGGTTGGAGAGAGCACCGAATGCGAATCTATCGCCGACGATGAGTTCTCCACGGAATACGGCGACCTCATGATGTCCGTAAAGGTCGTGGCAGATGTTCGCGAGGCCGTGGACCACATCAACATGTACGGTTCGCATCACACAGACTCGATAATCACGAATAACGACGATACGGCAGACTACTTCATGGCCATGGTGGATTCTGCCGGTGTATACCGCAATTGCTCCACTAGATTTGCGGATGGGTTCCGATATGGATTCGGCGCCGAGGTGGGGATCAGCACCGGCAAGCTTCATGCCAGAGGTCCCG
The DNA here is from genome assembly GCA_902796325.1 of uncultured Coriobacteriaceae bacterium. Taxonomy (GTDB): domain Bacteria; phylum Actinomycetota; class Coriobacteriia; order Coriobacteriales; family CADBOM01; genus CADBOM01. The sequence continues at coordinate 4,045 of CADBOM010000157.1, read as the reverse complement.
TTGGTCTGGATGGTCTGGAGACCTACAAGTACAGGCTGATCGGACACGGAGACATAGTGGACGACTACGCAACTGGAAAGAAGCAGTTCCACTTCAAGGATCTGGCATAAGCTCCAGCCACATGCATTTGGAGATCATATGTACAAGATGACCGAAGATGAGTTCGAAGGCGCGATAGCCGACGCCCTCGACTCCATCCCAGAAGACTTGGCGTTGTCCATGGATAACGTTGTCGTGCTCGTTGCAGACGAGCCCGAGGATTGGCAAATGGGTTTTGCATCGGATTATGAGGGTGACGTAGATTTTGAAGACGATCTTGACCCCGCTGCAGCAAACGGTGCTGTAATGAAGGGTTCGGAGTTGCTTGGCTTATACGATGGGATTGCCCTAACCGAGCGCGACGGAAGCTATGGTGCCGTCGATGATATCCCAGATACCATAACCATCTTCAAGGGTCCGCACGAACGCTTGGAAGGCGGGCGTGATGAAATTATAGAAGAGGTTCGTCGCACGGTAATTCACGAGGTGGGCCACTACTTTGGGATGAGCGAACGTCAGATAGATGAGATGGGATACGCTTAGGGATGGTATACGCTTATTAGCGGAATGCGCTTAGGAATGGAATAAGCCTGACGATCGAATGCATCGAAGATAGAAAAACGCCCCGCAGGATGAAAGCCTGCGGGGCGTTCTCGTTTGTTTCACGATACCGCGATGTCGCATTAAGCGTCGGCGTACATATCCTTCAGCTTCAGAAGGTGATCGTAGCGATCCATGGCGGCCTGCTCGTTGCGCTTGAACAGCTCCTCGGCACGCTCCGGGAACTCGCGGGTCAGGCGGCTGTAACGAGCCTCGTTCATCAGGAACTCCTGATATCCGCCCTTGGGCTCACGGGAGTCGAGGGTGAACTTCTTGCCCTCCTCGGCTGCCGGGTTGAAGCGGTAGAGGTTCCAGTAGCCGCAGTCGACGGCGCGCTTCATCTCGGCCTGGGCATTCTTCATGCCACCCTTGATGGAGTGCATCTCGCAGGGCGAGTAACCGATGATGATCGAAGGTCCGTGGTAGGCCTCTGCCTCGTTGATGGCCTTCATGGTCTGGCTTGGATTTGCTCCCATGGCAACCTGTGCCACGTAAACGTAACCGTATGCCATGAAGATCTCGGCCAGGCTCTTCTTCTTGATCTCCTTACCGGCAGCTGCGAACTGTGCAACCTGTCCGATGTTCGAGGCCTTTGAGGCCTGTCCACCGGTGTTGGAGTAAACCTCGGTGTCGAACACGAACACGTTAACGTCTTCGCCGGAAGCAAGAACGTGGTCGAGTCCGCCGTATCCGATGTCGTATGCCCAACCGTCGCCGCCGAAGATCCAGACGGATTTCTTGGTGAGGTAATCCTTGCGCTCTAGCAGCGCTGCAGCAGTTGGGTTGCTGTCGGCAACCTTCTCGAGCTCCGCCACGTATGCAGCGGAAGCTTCCTTGCTGGCATCGGCATCTTCGCGGCTGTCAATCCATGCCTGAGCAGCGGCCTTCAGGGTATCGCTTGCGTCGTCGGAAGCAACGATCTGCTGCGATTTCTCAAGCTGCTCGTTGCGGATTGCCTCGTAGCCCAGGAGCATTCCAAGTCCGTGCTCCGCGTTGTCCTCGAACAGGGAGTTCGACCAAGCCGGTCCATGTCCATCTGCATTGGTGACATAGGGCGAGGTAGCGGCGGGGTTGCCCCAAATCGAGGAGCATCCGGTTGCATTGGTGATGTACATGCGGTCACCGAACATCTGGGTAACCAGACGTGCATACGAGGTCTCGGCGCAGCCTGCGCAGGAGCCGGAGAACTCGAGCAAGGGCTTCCTGAACTGGCTGGTCTTAACGTTGGTTCCCTCGAACTGCGGCTTGCGGGAAACCTCGGCCACGCAGTAGTCAAACACGTCCTGCTGGTCCAGTTGACCCTCGGTATCCACCATCTTGAGGGACTTGGTGGGGCACTGGCCAATGCAAACTCCGCATCCCATGCAGTCGAGCGGGGAAACGGCCAGGGTGTACTGGAATCCGTCGGAATCCTTGCCCTTTGCCGGGATGGTCCTCATCGAAGCAGGTCCGTTTGCAACCTCTTCCTCGGTGAGCATGAATGGACGCAGGGTGGCGTGCGGGCACACGAACGCGCAGCTATTGCACTGGGTGCAGGTGCTCTCATCCCAAACGGGAACGGTCACGGCAACTCCGCGCTTCTCGTACTGGGAGGCGCCGAGCGGGTACTGTCCATCCACGTGATCCTTGAAGGCCGAGACAGGGAGCTTGTCGCCCTCCATGCGTCCAACTGGGATGGTGATGTCCTTGACCATCTTCACGAGCGCAGGATCGCCCTCCATGGCTGCCGGCTCGGAATCGTCGGTTGCATCTGCCCAGCTTGCGGGAACGTCGATCTTCACGAAGGCGGTTGCTCCAAGGTCGATGGCCTTGTGGTTCATATCAACAACATCCTGGCCCTTCTTGAGGTACGAATGCGTTGCGGCATCCTTCATGTACCTGATTGCATCCTCTGCCGGCAGGATCTTCGCCAGCGCGAAGAATGCAGACTGCAGGATGGTGTTGGTGCGCTTGCCCATTCCGATTTCGCGGGCAAGGTCGATTGCGTCGATGGTGTACAGCTGGATGTCGTTCTTGGCAATGTAGCGCTTGGTCTCGGCATCGAGGTGCTGCTCCAGCTCTTCTGGAGTCCACTGGCAGTTGATCATGTAGATTCCGCCGGGCTTCACATCGTCGACCATGCGGAATCCCTTGGATACGTAGGACGGGTTGTGGCAAGCCACAAAGTCGGCCTTGTTAACGTAGTACGAGCTGCGGATGGGGGAATCGCCAAAGCGCAGGTGCGAGATGGTCACGCCGCCAGTCTTCTTGGAGTCGTACTGGAAGTAGGCCTGAACGTACTTGTCGGTGTGGTCGCCGATGATCTTGATGGAGTTCTTGTTGGCTCCAACGGTGCCGTCTCCGCCGAGTCCCCAGAACTTGCACTCAACGGTGCCAGCTGCTGCGGTGTTGGGGCAGTTCTTGTCCTCGGGAAGCGAGAGGTTGGTGAGGTCGTCCACGATGCCAACGGTGAACTCGCGCTTGGGAGCATCCTTCTTGAGCTCCTCGTAGATAGCGAATGCAGACGATGGGGGAGTGTCCTTGGAGCCAAGTCCGTAACGTCCTCCAACAACCGGAATGTTTGCCATTCCGCTCTCGTACAGGGCGTTGATGACATCCTGATAAAGCGGCTCGCCAATGCTGCCCGGCTCCTTGGTGCGGTCCATGACGGCGATCTTCTTAACGCTCTTGGGCAGAGCTGCAACGAAGTGCTCGATCGAGAACGGCCTGTAGAGGTGCACGTTCACGAGTCCAACATGCTCGCCATGAGCGTTGAGGTAGTCAACGACCTCCTCGATCACGTCGCAGAACGAACCCATGCACACGATCACGCGGTCGGCGTTGGGATCTCCGTAGTAGTTGAACAGCTTGTAGTCGGTGCCCAGCTTCTCGTTGACCTTGTTCATGTACTCTTCAACGATAGCCGGCAGGTCGGTGTACTGCTGATTGCAGGCTTCGCGGTTCTGGAAGAAGATGTCGCCATTCTCATGCGATCCGCGCATTGCCGGGTGATCCGGGTTCAGGGCATGCTCGCGGAATGCCTTCACGGCATCCATGTCGACCATGTCCTTGAGGTCGTCGTAGTCCCAGATTCCGATCTTCTGAATCTCATGGGAAGTGCGGAAACCATCGAAGAAGTTGAGGAACGGGGTGCGTCCCTTGATGGCTGCGAGATGCGCCACAGCACCGAGGTCCATGACCTCTTGCACGTTGCTCTCGGCGAGCATGGCGAATCCGGTTTGGCGGCAAGCCATGACATCGGAGTGGTCGCCGAAGATGTTCAGTGCGTGGGTTGCAACGCAACGGGCGCTAACGTGAAATACTCCGGGGAGCTGCTCTGCTGCAATCTTGTACATGTTGGGGATCATGAGCAGCAGACCTTGAGATGCGGTGTAGGTGGTGGTAAGGGCACCAGCGTCGAGCGAAC
>CADBOM010000156.1 GCA_902796325.1 uncultured Coriobacteriaceae bacterium | reverse complement strand
GGCCACACCATAACCATCGTCCGAAGCACTTTTGCAGCCGATGGATCGCTTCTGTACAAGGACACGTTCGTGTCCTTGTACCAGCCCAGAACCCAGGTTGTGGTTAAGGGTCCAGATCCTGTTCCTGAGGAAAGCGAGTCTGATAGCGGGTCTTCCGGTGGATCTGGGTCCGAGAGCTCAGGCTCTACTAGCTCTACGTCTGGGTCTGGCGGCAGCTCCAGCAGTGCCAGCAGCGGCGGCTCCAGCAGTTCCAGCAACTAGATGCTAGCAGCGGCGGATCTAGCAACCAAACGCTCAAGCACCGCTTTGCATGGTGGCTGCGCATGGGGTCGAACCCATTCCGCATGATGTCTTGCGCTTTGCCCGCCAGCTTTTCCATCTGCTTTTAGGTGGGCGTTAATGTCCGCCCCATGCACTAGGATTTAGCCGAAGAGTAAATCCGGTGCCGCAGAGCATGTGGCGCCTATACCGAAAGTTTTATGGAAGCGACTTCGATGTTTGGTCTTAACGCATGCGAGGGAAAAGAAACCTCGGCATGCTCTAACGAAAATCAAATCTGCTGCGTAGGTAGCGGCGCGTGTGGCAGCGCGGATAGTGGCCTCGCTAGCAAGCGGCCTTCGTTTGCGGCTTCACTTGCGGGGGCTCTAAGCGCTCTCGTCCTTGCAATGGTGGCCATCATGGGTGCCCCGGGTGCGGCATGGGCAAGCGTCGAGCAAACCGACGTTATAGGTAGCACCACTATCTCCAGTAATCCTGCTTTGGAGCAAACTGCTCCAGATGTCGACTGCGAATATGGTGGCCTCATGACATCGGATGGCAAGATTCTCTGGCTTCGCGATCCAGATACAGAGGTGCCAATGGCATCTACCACGAAGATCATGACAGCCGTGATAGCTCTCGAGTACTCGGCGCCAAATACACCGGTTACGGTTTCGCAAACAGCGGCGGATATCGAGGGGTCGTCGGCAGGGCTTACCGCAGGAGATACCCTCACAATGAACCAGATGATCCATGCGATGATGGTGGCTTCTGGCAACGATGCCGCAACGGCTATCGGAGAACACTTTGGCAGCGAGGGTGATTACTCCACGTTTGTGAACACCATGAACGCCAAGGCTCAGGAGCTGGGGATGACCAGCACGCATTTTTCTAGCCCGAGCGGGCTTAACGATGAGGATAATTACACCACTGTGAACGACTATCTCAAACTGGTTCAATATGCGATGCAGAACAGCGATTTTCGTGAGATAGTCGCAAGCGAGAGCTTCTCGTATGTATCTACCGCTACGGGCAGAACCGTGAAGCTAAGCACAACGGACGAGCTATTGGGCGAGTACGACGGCATGATCGGGGTTAAAACCGGAAGCACGGATGCTGCCGGATACTGCTTCGTGGGCGCGTGCTCTAGAAATGGAATCGAGCTGTACAGCGTGGTGTTCGATAGCCCAACTTACCAGGGAAGATTTACCGATACCGAGGCGCTGCTAAATTGGGGATATTCGCATTACCACTGGGTAAGGCTGCTAGACACTCAAACGCTGGTCGGTACCGGAGCTGCAACGTCATGGCTGGACAAAACGGTGCCTGTTGCAGCGAGCGAAGACGTGTGGGCCTTGGTGTTCGACTACGATCCAGATTTGTCTGTGAACGTCGAGATAGACGATCGCTATGGCAACATCGAGGGTGGTGCCACCATGGGCAAGGTCACCTGGAGCTCGGATGCTGGCGAGGTTGCCAATGTTAGCTTGGTCGCGCAGGAAACAGTGCCACCTCCAAGCTTGGCCGATTTCGTACAGATGTCCTGGACCAGGTTCACCAGTTTCTTCACCGGAGATTACATTCAGACGAATAAGGAAATATATCTGGGAGGAACCTATCCGCTGATTTCGTCATTTGGGTCAGCAGCTGCTTAAGTTTATGGAATGCAGTTGTGTCAGTGCGTAGGTTGATGCGTTGGTTGAGGAGACTCGTAAGTTGCGGCGGCGCACAAGTTGCGGCGGCGCATATATATGGCGATGCTGCCTATGCGGCACATCTGCGAGCCTGTGTTTATACGGAGGAAGTTATGTCTGAGAGCGAGCAGAGCGAACAAATAATTCAATCGCCACTCCGAGTTGAGCACATCAGGCTCGGGGCGCGATTCGGCATATTCGGGGATCATCAGATCGTTCACGATTACGGGATTGCAGTGAACGAGGATCTTCCTCTGGATCATCCGCTGGTGCTCGACCTCTCGTTTCAGGGAGTGCTCCGTGTCTTTGGCGCGGGCGCAGCATATTTTCTGCAAGCTGTGCTAACCGCAGATGTCGAGAGGCTGGACCATGTGGGAGCCAGCGCTTACTCGCTAATCCTCACCAGCGATGCCGACATCATAGACCTCGTGTACGTTACCCGCACCGGGGAGAGCGAGTACATGATTATCACCGATGCCCCAAATACCGACGAGGTGTACGAGTGGTTGCACGATAACAGCAGGGTGGCGTTGCATGGCAAGAGGGTTTTCGACAATGTTGAGATAGAAGATCAAACGGACGAGCTGGCCAGGCTATGCATCATGGGTAAGGGCAGCTTGGACATTCTCGACGAGCTTGCAAGGACGGCGCATACGGTAGGCGGTAAGGCGTCTGCAGGCTCCAACAATGCAGGCCGCGGACCCCGCTTCTCATACGTCGACGCTCTTAAGGACGGGATCTATTTTGGAACCGAGATATCGGGCATTCCAATGATGCTCGTGAGCGACAACCAGGTTGAAGGGTCAACGCTTATATACACGTCTGGCCAGGCCGCGGTGGCGCTATGGCAAGCATTCATGGGGTTCGATGAGCTGCAGGCAGTTGGGTTCGACCAATATGTGTCAATTCGCAGGGAAAAGAAGCTATGGCTCGATGGCGTGGACGAAGGAGCTTATCGCAAGCCTTCGGAGGCAGGGCTTATGCATCTCGTGCGCGAGGGCGGAGGATTTGCCGGGGCTAGGGCTCTGCAATAACCGTCATATGACACCATGCCCAATGGCGGTCCAAAAATGTTGATATACAATTAAAAGCTAAGACAGTAGTTGTCTCATGGGCGTTCTACAATGCCCGGAACGGATAATCGATTGGAGAAGCCAATGGCTGAACAGGCAAAATGCCCGGTGTGCAATGCGCCAATAGAGCCGGGAGCCGCGGTGTGCGGAAGATGCGGGTTCAAGCTCGTTGGGCAAACGCAGCAGTTTCCGCATGTTGAGATGAAAGATGGCAAGGCCGTGGCACCTTCCAGCACATATGTTGGAACGCCATCCCTCACCATTCTCAAGGGGCCGAACGAGGGGCAGAAATTCAACCTGACGAGCTTTCCGCTCGAAATCGGGCGCGATCCAGAATGCGATTTGTTCCTAAACGACATGACGGTCACCCGAAAGCACGCGTCGATCGACATCATCGACAACCAGGTTGTTATCACCGACCTCAATTCACTTAATGGAACCTGGGTGGATGGAGAGGTTCGCGATAACGCCACGTTGTCAGACGGTACGATCGTGCAGATTGGAACGTTCACGATGGTTTTCAACATGTAATGTGCCGAGGTAGGGCACTTGGCTAAGGCTCCAGGCTGAGATTCTGGACCACGGTGCCGTGCTCAGGCGTCTAGCCGTTGGCAGTTTGGAAAATGCGCGTGCGGGAAATGAGACTCGCATTGTGTAATGAGGATTAGGACGAGGGGGATGCAAGTGGCTGATACCAAGAAGTTGCTGTCCGGTAACGAGGCAGTGGCACAGGGTGCGTACGAGGCTGGTTGTCTCGTGGGCGTTGGCTATCCGGGAACTCCGTCGACGGAGACCATGGAATCGTTTGCAAAGTACGATGGGGTCTATGCCGAGTGGGCTCCAAACGAGAAGGTTGCCATGGAGGTGGCCGGTGGCGCCAGCATGGCAGGTGCCAGATGCCTTGTTGCCTGCAAACATGTCGGCGTCAACGTTATGGCCGATCCGCTGTACACGTTGGCCTATACGGGAGTTAACGGAGGTCTGGTGCTTCTGGCAGCAGACGACCCCGGAATGTTCTCATCGCAAAACGAGCAGGACACTCGCTTCCATGCCCTGGGAGCTCGAATTCCGCTGCTCGAGCCCTCGAATCCAGCGGAGGCAAGGGATTTTGCCAAGCTCGCATTCGACCTCTCCGAGGAGTTTGACATCCCGGTAATCGTCAGGTCCACCGTGAGGATGTCCCACACCAAGACCATGGTCGAGATTGGCGAGCGCGTCGAGCACGACCTCAAGCCCTACACGAAGGATCCCTCCAAGTGGGTCATGATGCCCGCTTTTGCGAAGAAGCGCCGCAAAGTGGCCGATCAGAGGGTTAGGGATCTCATGGATTGGGGGTCCAAGTCCGACATCGTTCGCGCTGAGTACCGCGACAAGAAGATCGGTATCATCTGCGCGGGCGTGGTTTACGAGCACGTGCGCGAGGCAATGCCCGACGCTTCGGTCCTGAAGCTCGGCATCACCTACCCGCTCCCCAAGGCTGCGATTGCCAGCTTCGCCGACGAGGTTGAGGAGCTGTACGTGGTGGAGGAGGCCAGCAACTACCTGTCCTCGCAGGTGGCAGCTCTCGGGTTTACCCTCAACCAAACTCCGAACGCCATTCCGCCAGACGACGAGATTTCTCCCGAGATCATCCGCCATGCATTCGGTGCAGATAAGCCAGATTTCGAGACCTTCGATGGCGCATTGCCGCCGCGTCCGCCTTCGCTTTGCGCGGGATGCCCGCACCGTTTGGTGTTCTCCGAGCTCAATCGTATGGGCGCAATCGTAACTGGAGACATCGGGTGCTACACCTTGGGCGCTCTCGCTCCTCTGTCCGCGCTGGATTCGTGCGTATGCATGGGCGCATCTCTCTCAATGGCACATGGCGTGGAGCTTGCCCGCAAGTTCGGCAGCGGCGTTGATGAGAAGTTCGCAAAGAAGCCTGTCGTTGGAGTTATTGGCGACTCCACCTTCGCGCACTCTGGAATTACCTCGCTCCTTGGAACCGTTTACAACCATGGCGATGGCATCCTGTGCATTCTGGACAACAGAACCACTGCAATGACCGGACAGCAGGGCAACCCGGTTAATGGAATTACCCTGCAGCACAGGCCGTCGCACGAGCTGGACATCGTCAAGCTTTGCGAGGCAATGGACGTGGAGGACGTTCAGCGCGTTGACTCGCAGGATCTTAAGGCCGTGCGCGAGGCATTCAAGCATGCTAGGGAATTCGACGGGCTTTCGGTCATCGTGTTCTGCTCGCCATGCCAGCTGCTGATCAGGAAGAAAGAATCCCCGTACGTGGTTTCCGAGGACTGCCGCAAGTGCCGTTCGTGCATCAACATCGGCTGCCCGGCCATGGGCGCAGACGAAGAGGGAAGGGCCCTCATCAATCCCACACAGTGCATCGGCTGCGGTCAGTGCGCTCAGATTTGCCCGTTTGATTGCATAAAGTCCACTGCAGAAGGATAGGAGTGAGCTAAATGGCTACAGAAATAAATGCGCAGAGCACTGGCGCAACTGCAGTTGCCAGCAAGGCTGTAACGGTTGTTCTATGCGGCGTTGGCGGACAGGGAACAATTTTGGCAGCCGATATCCTTGCTAAAGTTGCAGCGGCGTCGGGCATGCAGGTTAGGCTTTCGGAGATTCACGGAATGTCCCAGCGCGGCGGTAGCGTCATCACCATCGTGCGCTTCGGAACAGAGGTCCACTCGCCTGTAACCGACCTCGGATGCGCTGACAGGATCGTCTCGTTCGAGGCAACCGAGGCTCTCCGTTACTTGCCGTACCTTAACAAGAATGGTGGAAAACTGCTGGTAAACAGCGAGGAGATAAAGCCTCTGCCCGTTCTCATCGGTTTTGCCGAAATGCCTTCCAACACCGTGGAATATCTGCAGAAGCACGGAGCCACGCTGATCGATTCCAGCGCCATCGCCCGTGAGGTTGGCAACCCCAAGGCAACCAACATCGTGCTCATGGGTGCTCTTTCAAAGGATCTTGACTTCGACGAGAAAACCTGGGAAGACGTTATTGCCAAGCGCGTTCCGCCCAAGACGGTGGACAGCAACATCGCTGCATTCCACGCTGGGCGCGATGCTGTGAAATAGGGCTGAGTTCAATTTAGATTCCCAGCTCGTCCGCGTGTTTTTGCCATGCGTTATGGTGAGCTTGAAGCTGAAATCTGATGCCAGAGGGTTGGCATTAGAAGACTGACCTCAGAAGGCTCGCAGCGGAAGGTTCGTAGCAGGTTTCCAGGCTGGCCCGAGCGTTCTAAAATAATGATAAATAATTAATGTCCGCCCCTGATCCTATGATTCGAGGCGGACATTACGTTAAGGGCGCAAATTCTGCAAGCTCTTCTTGGGTTGCATAAAGTTTCGGGCGCGGCGTTTAGCAAATGTCTCTCAATGGAAATATATGTCGGGAATAGACATCAGACGGTTTCGAATTCCCAATGATGGTCGGATATACCACATGCTCGAGAAAAGCTAGGAAGAAAGGCGGATACGATGAGACGATTCGGACTAGATTATGACGGCGACGGAGAAGTCGGGCACTTGGATCAGCTAATTACCTGGAATCGCGCAGAAGAGGTCGATAAGGAAGCTCGCGAGGCAATCGAGAGGGAAAAGAGCGGGAACTCGTATAGCTCGTTTAGTTCTTCCAATTCGTCGAAGAGCAGTCTTCTTAGCTCTAGTTATTGGGATGACGATGACGACGAAGACGGCGATGACGATGATGACTGGGACGACGATGACGACGACGAGGACGATGATGACGACGACGATGATGATGACTGGGACGACGACGAAGAAGAAGACGACGATGATGATGATGACGACGAAGACGACGATGATGACGATGATGGCGACGATGATTGGTAATGCTTAGCAGCGTCGCAAAGACAGCTTCGTGAGGCCGCATTAAGGGGGGCAAATGCTGCCGAGATTCTTGGTGAGTTTTATGACCATTGCCATTTTGACCTGCTCTTGTTTTCGCATCAAGGGAGATGGTGCTCCAACAGCGCCATCTCCTCGCGGCTGGAAAGGCTGGTGTGTGCTTGGCGGGCAAAATTGCTGTAACGATGTTGCCATGTCTATGGAGTGCAGACATGGCGGTCTGATAAGCTTTCATTAGCCTATTAAATGGGGCTAGTGAAGAGGGGGCCAATCATGAGCAAGGAAAAAGAAATCAATGCCAAGAGCGGATGGGGCATGCTCGCCGTCGCAATCATTATCTTTGTTGTTTGCGGACTTTTGTTTGCAAGCGGAGACGAAGCGATGATGGTTATCGGAGCGGTTGTCTTGGTTCTCAACCTTGCATTGATATGCAAGGGGTTCTTCACCCTGCAGCCAAATGAAGCCAGAGTATGCGTGCTATTCGGTAAGTACAAGGGAACGGTAAAAAAATCCGGATTCTACTGGGTGAACCCCTTCTATTCCTCTTCGGTTTCCGGTGCAAAGGGCAGCAAGGTCAGCCTCAGGGCACGTACGCTCAACGGCGATCGCATCAAGGTCAACGACAAGCTAGGCAATCCAATCGAAATCGCAATGGTTGTGGTTTGGAGAGTCCAAGACACAGCGCAGGCGATATTCGATGTTGAAAACTACCAGATGTATGTAACCACCCAGAGCGAAACCGCTCTTCGTCATGTCGCAACAGCATATGCATACGATCATGGTGAAGAGCCGGATGGCGAGGAAGAGATAACCCTTCGCTCTAACGTGGAGGAAGTTTCGGCAGCTCTTAAAGCCGAGCTCGCGAACAAGCTGGCGGTTGCAGGGGTTGTCGTTGATGATGCAAGGCTTACCCACCTGGCGTATTCTCCGGAAATAGCCCAGGCGATGCTTCGCAGGCAGCAGGCGGAAGCTGTCATTGCTGCCCGAAAGAAGATCGTCGAAGGTGCCGTTGGCATGGTGGAGATGGCTCTGGATGAGCTCCAGAGCAAGGATCTGCTAGAAATGGATGCTGCTCACAAGGCGGCCATGGTGGGAAACCTCATGGTGGTGCTCTGCAGCGATTCCGAGGCACAGCCGGTTGTCAACACAAGTTTGAGCACCGACTAGCTCGGATTTATAATCAGAGAACATACGTTTGCAGATAACCTCTTCAAAACACACACTAAACGAACCAATTGGAGGTTGTGCTTTTGGCCACCAATAAGACCAATTCCAAAAACAATTCGCGTTCGCGCAAGCAATCGCAGGCAAGCAGCAGAAACAGCTCGAATTCCCGCAATGCCAAAGGCGCCAGGGGCGCCAAGGGCACGAGGAGCCAGCAGCAGCCTCAAAAGAGGTCGCTCAAGCCAGAGCCTCAACCAGAGTACAAGGAGAGCATTCTCAGCGCCCGCTTGAAGAACGACCTCATCGGTGTCCTGCTCATCGCCATTGCGGCCGTGCTTCTTATAGCCGTGTCAATGTCGGAGAACGCCATCATCACCAAGTACGTTGGGTTGTTCATGCACAACGCATTCGGTGTTGGCGCGTACATACTCCCAGTCTTCATAGCGCTTTTCGGAGTATGCTTCTTCTTCCTTGGCAGGCACGATCTGGTGCTGTCGAGAATTGCCATAGGAATGATGCTGATATTCCTCGCGATCATCACGTTTACCGGGGTAAATGCACCTCAGGCTGTGGAGCATCACGATATTCTATTCGGACCTGCATACATCACCGTGTGCGGAGGATACGTTGGCAACGGCATCGCATGGGTGCTTCTTACCTTGGTTGGGCAGCCAATATCGTGGGTGATACTTGCTGCGATGATCGTAGGAGGCCTGGTTTTGATAGGCCTCTCGATCAGCGGCTTGTTCGACTGGATAGCCGAGAAGCGTCAGAAAGATGACGAGCCCGAGGAGTATGTGGCTCCATATAGCAGGGCTCGCGTTAAGAGCGCTCCGGCGATGGAAAACGCCGGATATACGCAGGACTTGGGCCAGTCGGGTTTTGTTCCTGCAGCTCAAACAGTGATGCTAGATCAAAAAGATGCTGGTAAAACGCATCTGCTGTCGAGGAAAAAGGACAAGCAGGCTGGAAAAGCTGCGGGTGTAACCCAGGTTCTTGGGGGCGATGGGGCACACGTCTCGAGGCCGGGAGCTACTCAGGTAATAGATCCTGATGATGAGATAATCCAGGGCAAGGGCAGGCCGTCCCTGGAGAACGGTAAAACTAGAAAGCTCGATAACAGCCTAGATGACGCTGCGCGAGATTTCGACTTCGCGGACTATTCTGACGAGTTCGGACCCGAATCAGATGCCGCCGATGTCCTGAATGGGTCGGGCTTGGATGGCGCTGCACTCGGGAGCCACGGGGCATCGAGCGCGGTATCCGATGCGCCGACCGCCTCTTCCGATGCCGCCTTGGCGGCCGCAGGTCTCGCTGGCGCCGCCGGGATGACAGGGGTGCTGGCCAACGACGTGGCAGACGATGGCAAGAAAAGCAAGAGGCGCGGCAAGGGATCGAAGGCCTCTAAATCCGCCGACTCGGACAAGCCGGCCTTGCTGGCAGACACCAAACAGGAAGAGCCGCAAGAGGGTGCCTTCATGCTTCCCGACCCGAAGATTCTCAAGAAATCAGTGGCGGGGCCGAGGAGCGATTCGTCTGTGGACGAGCTAGCAGAGATGGCTGCCCGCTTGCAGGAGACCCTGCGCGAGTTCAACGTGGACGCCGGTGTCGTTGGATGGGTACATGGTCCCACGGTAACGCTGTTCAAGGTTTCGCTTGGAAGCGGAGTGCGCGTGAACAAGATCACCGCGTTGTCCGACGATATCGCCCTGGCGTTCGCCTCGCAATCTGTGCGTATCTTCTCGCCAATACAGGGAACCAGCCTTGTTGGAATCGAGATACCTAACGACACGAGGACCAACGTCCTTTTGGGCGACGTTCTTCCTCCTGCCGGCAGCAAGCCCTTGCTTATGGCAATCGGAAAAGACGTGGAGGGCAATGCAATCACCGCTGACCTGGCCAAGATGCCCCACCTTCTCATAGGAGGAACCACTGGATCCGGAAAGTCGGTGGCCATCAACTCCATGATCATGTCGGTGCTCATGAGGTCCACTCCAGACGAGGTGCGCATGATTCTCATC
>CADBOM010000155.1 GCA_902796325.1 uncultured Coriobacteriaceae bacterium | reverse complement strand
GTCGCTGTGCATCTTGCCATGCTCGTTTGCCTTCTCCAGCACGCACTCTGCTGCAGACTCGAAGGCGTTCATGTACTTCTGGTACCAGGCTTTCCTGATGGTCGAAATCACTATGGCGACAGCTGCTACCACAAGTCCAAGGACGGTGGTATCGAAGGCGATTAGCAAGCTCTGGGAGAGAAGCTCCGTGTTGCCGTCGCCAATTGCAACGATTCCAGGTCCCAATGGAATGAGCGTTCCCATGAGTCCGAGCATTGGAGAAATCTTGGCGATGAGATTGGTAACCCTGACCCTGTTATCGAAATGCGACTGCTCGAGAAACACGAGGTTTACCGTCATGGACTCGCGCTCGCTCTCGGTGGCATCGGGATGATGGAGGATTTCGATCAACGCTCTCTTCTGCCTGGCAAGCAGGCCGCTGTTCCTGATCACGCTTTCTGTATCGGGCTCGTGCTGGAGCTCGTCTACCAAGCGCGGCAGCCACACCCTGAAATGACGCCTCTCCGTGAACAGCTCTGCAACGAGCATTCCGAAGATGACGACCACTATCACCACCAACGCAACAAGAATTACGATCACCGGTTCCTGGAGCGAACTCGACATCGTTCTCATTACTTCAGTAAGCATTCGTGTTTCCTCTCATCTGCTACGTTTTTACTGCGTTTATCGAAAGTCAAGCGTTCGAGTTCGGGCCTGCTGCAGGCTGATGCATACTTACCGCCGAACAGAACCAAGCTCGTCGAAGAGCCAAGACCGGCAGCGACCGACGCTCAAACCACTATGACTAGTTTACCTTCCAACGAAGCTCTCTGCGGAACTTCATCGCCCTCCATACGATTCCAGCCGCCAAGAGAACCGCAAACGTCACGCCCACGGCAACTGGCCCCATGTCAACACTGCTAGAATCTTCGGTCTCCAGCACCTCGTCGCTCTGGGTGCCACCCGACGATGCCTGTGCCTGTGCAAACGTGAGCCGCACGCCATGCATGGTCCATCCAGAGTTGCTAGTCGCGGCACTATCGGACGTGCCGGAAACCGAACCGCTGGACTCGTTTTCCTGATAAAGCGTGAACCCGCTTGCAGAGCCGCTTCCTATTCCAGTACCGGTACCAGTACCAACACCGGTTCCCCCCTGAGTGTTTCCACCGGGAACCGTGGTGCCTCCCTGGTTAGGCTGGTTGGGAGTGACCGGGTTGTTGTTGTTCCCAGGATCCACTGGGTCGGGGTTAACCGGATCGTCTTTCTTGTTCTTGTTGGCGATGGCATCCGTGATACTGCTATTTGACATGAAAACGATCTGGCGGTCCCACCATTTGCCCGACGAAGACGCATACGTCGCAAGGGTCATCTGGGAGTTCAGGCTAGATATTCCTATCGAATATAGATGCGGAACATACCCGGTGGCTGGATCTCCGATGATATAGGCCGACCCATCCGTTCCATCCTCGTTGGTTAGGGATGCCGCCTCTTCCGCAGTGCCGAAATATATGGCGGTATACGATCCGGAAAGGTTGAACGTCACCGTCATCTTTCCTCCGGACACGGTGAGAATCGCGCTGTTCTTGTCGCCAGTGGAGGGGTCGTAAGGTATGCACATGTACGAGTTAGTCATCGCCGGTATGGAATATGTTCCATCGGGGATATCGGACCCGGTGTATACGGTAGACGGAACGCCCTCTATCTTCTGACCAGCCTGCGATTCGGTGGAGAAATCTCTATATGTTGCATATGCGGGGACAGATGCCGTTACACTGAAGGCAAGGACAGAACATGCTCCAAGCAGCCCAAGCGCACCAAAAAAGTGCTTGATTTTGGACCACAGGCCAGCAGCATGGTCGAATCCATGAGCACCTCTATCTCCATGGCAACCTAACACTTATCCTACATCCACCTTTGCTCTGTCTTCTTGTAATGACGCCAGAACAGAATTCCACCTATAACGGCTGCAAGTGCAAGAAGAAGGAAAACGAGCAGGGCCTTGAGCGGCGCTGCATCGACATTGCCCTCAATTGCGCTCTCCTCGGTGGCATCTGCAGGTAGCCCGCTATCGGAGGATGTTAGA
Source organism: uncultured Coriobacteriaceae bacterium (assembly GCA_902796325.1). Classification (GTDB taxonomy): domain Bacteria; phylum Actinomycetota; class Coriobacteriia; order Coriobacteriales; family CADBOM01; genus CADBOM01. The sequence continues at coordinate 2,451 of CADBOM010000155.1, read as the reverse complement.
TCGGATTCGTCGGCACCATCCGATGCGAATGCGGAATCCATGGCCTCCGTCGACCCTGCTCCAAATGCGCTCGCACCAGACCCTGCCGTGCTAGAGGCGGCTGGACGATACATGAGCGAGGTTCCTCCCTCAAGCTTGAGCCTTCTCGCAACCGTGCTATTCGAACTCTGGTTTCCAGAGTTTCCTCCGTTGCTTCCACCCTGATTGCTCGACGGCTGATAGCTTGGGGTGGTGTTTCCGCCATTGTTGTGGTTGCTAGGGTTGGTGGGCTTGGTGGGCGTGTTTGGAGTATCCGGCGTCTTCGGGGTATCCGGCGAAGTGGTCTCGTCCATTGTATTCGAGAACCTGTAGATGATCGCGTTGGTCCCCTCCGTGGTGTCCTTGGTCTTAACGGAGAAATACATCGTGGAGTTGAGGTCGATCGGTATCTCGAACGTAGAACCGCCCGTGGTGGAGATGTTGTCGTAAACCTGCCCACCTAGGTGAAGTTCCGCAAGAGGGGTGTTTCCATCCCTGCTTATGGTGGCCGTTGCCTTGCCGTCCTTCACGACAATCTTGTCGATCGTCCAATTTCTCTTACGGCTCGAGGTGCTTAGACCCATGTCGGACTTAGCAGTCGCTTTTCCGGTGTACGTGCCGTCCTTGAGGTTGGTGGAATTATCGACCGGGGTAAACGACTCGATGGCCCACTCGGCTGCCTCCAGAACCCTGGCATATGGCTGGCTCGCCGATTCCAGCACGGTGTCTTTGAGAGTCTGCTGGTCGTCGGACGACAAGGCATCGTATGCATCCTTGGCCTCGTTAACCTGGGCTTTATCGTCTAGCGTGATTGCAAACGGATCCGTGGGAAGAGCCTCGATAAGCTGCTTGACCTTGTCGAGGTCGCTTAAAACGGGAGCTCCACCGTTCTCGTCTATGGTGTTGGTTAGCTTGAATGCAATCTCGCCCTTCATGGGCACGGAATATCCGCTGAAGTACAGCGTTCCGTTCAGGTCAATCGGAACCCCGGCGAATTCGCATTCTCCTGAAGTATTGGTTTTATCGTAGTGCTTTCCACCGATGTTGATGTACGTGAAGGTCGTGCTCTTAACCGTGATGGTTGCCGTTGCCTTGCCATCCTTAACGGTAACGCTCTTGACGCTCCAGGGCCTGTTGCGCGACGAGCTGCTCAGCCCCTTGCTGTACTCGGATGAAATCGCCGGGGTTGTAGACTCCGTATACGTTCCATCCGGAAGGATGGTCGAATCGTCTTGCGGAGTAAATGATTGCAGTGCCCAATATGCGATTTCCAGAACGCGACCGTACGATTGGTCACTATCGTATGCACCGTTTTCGATAATGGTTTCGTCTATGATCTTCTTATCGGAATCGGAAAGACTGTCGTAAGCATCCTGTGCGGCTTCGATATCCGCCTTGTTATCCAACGTGACATCTGGAAAATTCGGGAGCTTGCGAATGAGAGCCTCGGTTTCTTCTACCGTGCTCTGCGTTGCACCATCGGCCTCTTCCGCTGTTACCGGGCTTGCAGTTGCAACGCTCGGACCTGCCACCATAGTTCCGGTTGCAAACGAAAAGACAATCATGGCGCTAGCCAAGGTAGCGGTTATCTTCTTGGGTGCTTCCGACATCTGCGTTTCCTCTTCTCGCATACAAAAGCCGCATGGTCAGATGCGGCTTCTCGGTGATATTCGAATGGAGCCTCCCCCACTCGAACGACTTATTCGAAAGCGCATAACCATGACTCGTGGCTGCATGCTCATGATCGAACCAGCGGCATCCTGACTTAACGCGATACGCATCTCACAGTAGCGGCACTGCTCGGGATTTTCACCCGATTCCCCGCTTGGAACGATTGATATTTTCAATCTCCGGCATGGATGTATACCCATGCATTCTAACTACTACATAATCCGATTGTTATCGAGCGTTGTCAACATTACCTAGGTGAGCAGTCATTATATTTCGATTATTGCAACATTTTGCTTTGATTAACTTTATTCAAACTTGTCAAAGCCATGCGAAAAACTGCGCGGGCGCCTGCATAGGCTCAAAAGTGGTTAATCAAAAGTGGCCGACATCTTCACGATGCCGGCCACTTTCTGTACTTGGCTTGCTGCATTAGGCAAACGAGGAATTACGCTGGCCAGAGTGGCTACCACAAAACAGCTCTGTATCCTGCAGAAAACCTATTGCTATTTGGTTGCAGCCTCCAGCTCCGCCTTGAGAGACTCGGGCACGGCCGTGGTGCCTCCCAGCACGTAGCCGTGCGAGATCTTGTCCTTGTTGGCCTCGACCACGCTGGCGATGTTGGCCCTGGTGGCCTCGGCGTTCCACTCGTATGTCTCGTCCACGAGGAGCAGCGGCGACCCGCTCCTGCCGAGCAGGCTCACGGAGGAGAGCGAGTCGGGGAAGTTCTCGCCGTTGGCCACGGCCATTCCGTCGTAGCCGAGC
>CADBOM010000154.1 GCA_902796325.1 uncultured Coriobacteriaceae bacterium | reverse complement strand
GCTCGGCTACGACGGAATGGCCGTGGCCAACGGCGAGAACTTCCCCGACTCGCTCTCCTCCGTGAGCCTGCTCGGCAGGAGCGGGTCTCCGCTGCTCCTCGTGGACGAGACCTACGAGTGGAACGCCGAGGCCACCAGGGCCAACATCGCCAGCGTGGTCGAGGCCAACAAGGACAAGATCTCGCACGGCTACGTACTGGGAGGCACCACGGCCGTGCCCGAGTCTCTCAAGGCGGAGCTGGAGGCTGCAACCAAATAGGGGAGCCTATTTGATAGGAGAGCCTATTCGGTAAAAGCCAATTCGGCTGCTAGGCTGCCAATACTTACCTCAAGTTGAGGTGGCCCGTGAGTCGCAGCCACGTGATGTGGCAATGCAAGTTTGACTCGCAACCAGGGATGGGTCTGCTGGATTATCGGCAGGCCCATCCACGTGGTTCGTTTATGTGGCTGAGATGCTTTGCAGCATGCGCCGCCTGTCGAGTTCAATGGCGGGTTGTATGGGATGTGCGAACCAAATGGGTTTCTCCCATACGCTCCGCCATTGCATTCGCGAGATACTAGCGCGTATATGCAGTCTTAACAGCGAAAATAAGAAGTCACGTGCAACAGGGAAATTGCAAGGGCACGGGAGCCGGGGTTCGCGGCTACGCCGGATGGCCAAGCTGGACGGCGGCGGTTCACTGGCCCCAGGGAGATTATGAACGGGGATAAGAAAAAGAAACGCTGGGCAAACGCGATGATCGTGGCCATATTGGCAGCGATCGTGCTCGCCGTGTTCTTATTCTGCGGTAGGGAGATACCGCAGAACCCCATCGCATCCCCGGGATCCATGTTCACCTCCCCGTTGATGATGGTCTCGCCCGATGGAAATTCGGGTAATTCGCAAAGCTCGAATAACAGCGACCAGCAAACGGAACAGCAAGAGCAGATTGACCAGCTGGTTGCTCAGATGCAGAACCAGCAGACCCAAAACGGGCAGTCTGCTCAAAGCCAGAATCAGGAAGGGAATGGATCCAGCACCTCAGGTGGCGGCTCCACTGCAAATGGAGGATCTGGCTCTTCGGGAAATCCCACCACTGGTCCCGAGACCGGTCAGCTTGGAATAGAGACCAATCTTGGCCGATACGTTTCCATAGATGCCACCACCGCCGCGCCCAACTTCTGGGGAATCACGTTCCAGGACAGGAGCGGATGGGACTCCGCAAACGGGATCCTGTACTTCTATGCGATGCCCAACGAGCGCGCTAACGCGTATTCCGTCAGGGTCACATACTCAAACGATCTAACCGGCGGGGTCACGCGTACGCTCACGGGCGACAACAACATCTACTCGATGCAGATTCCCAAGAACAACGGTGCCCAGACCAAGGTGAACATCACCCTCATGACCCCGGGTGGCGCCCCCACGCAATATTCGGTGGATTACACCCTCACTTATCAGGGGAGAAAAGCGCCCACGGTTGTGGTGAACGTGGAGGAGGGCCAGCAGATAGACACCGACAGCTTCAATCTCTCGGTTGCGGCAACCGATGCCGATAACGCGGCTATCTACTCCGACCACATCCAGGTTTACATCGATGGGGTGCAGATTACCAATCACTCCGCGCAGCCCCCGTACATCTATGGATTGAACCTGGCTAGCCTGGCCATCACGGGCGACCAGACCCCGCATGTGATCACGGTTGTTGCCACCGATTACAGCGCTGATGCAGCAACCACCACCCTCACCAGGAACATCGTGTACGTGCATCATGCAACTGGTGAGCAGATTGGAACGGCCACGGTTGTCATCGATGCCAGCGCCGTGGACCTAGGCGTTGTCGATACCATCTCGGTGCCAATCCACAGCGGGTGGAACTTCTGCTACGACATGTACCAGGCGTTAACCAACGCGGGCTACAACGTGGATATCCGCAACAGCGTGGCCGACGTTAACGATCCGGAATCCAACTGGGGCAACTTCTGGCTCAACAGGATTTCGGGCGGAAGCCTTGGCTCCAACCTGCACCTTGATCCCAAGCTGTTACTTGAGCTCGAGTGCGACAAGGTGTCGTACAACAACTACACCAACGGCGCGGGATTGGGGTCCTACGACTTCGGCGGATCCGTATCGGGCTGGGTGTACACCACCAACAGGGACTTCAACCCGTCGACCTCGTTCGGAGCGCTCACGGTTACCGATGGGGAGCAGATAAACCTCATCTACACCGTGGCCGGCGGCAAGGAATTCGGAATGTCGTTTGCCCAGAACGGAGGAAGGCTCAGCAGCTACTGCATAACCTGGAGCAATGGCGTGGCGGTGTGGAACCACAACCCGTCCGTTTATCAGATTGTGGAACCTGCAACCTGCCAGCACGAGGGCAAGGCATGCTACGTGTGCAAGGCGGAGTGGGAATACGATGCTTCGTTTGGCGTATGGGACAACCTGTCGTCGCTAGATTGGAACAGCACCATGACGGCGAGGGCGCAGGCCTTTGGCTCGTCGGCCGGCAATGCCAACTGCCAGTTCGTCACGGTGCCCGTAACCGGGCATAATTGGGTTCTCGTTGAGGAAGACTCCATATTGCCAACCGAGACGGAGCCGGGTCAGGCGGTTTACAGGTGCACCAGCGGAGGCGAGACCACAACCGTGGTTTGGCCGGTTGGGCAGGATACCCCGCCGGTGCCAGAGAATTAGCATGAAGCTGGAAGGCTAAGGCAAAAGCCTGAAGATTAGGGTCAAAGCTGGAAGAACTTTTTAGGAAGGATACGGAACATGCAAGATACGACTTCTGCTGGAGAGCAGGTGAGAAGCGGGGCTTCCACGCGCATCAAGGGCACGGCCATGCTGCTGCTGTCATTGGTCATGGCGTTTGCTCTCGCAATTCCCGCGAGGGCTCTCGCCGACGAGCAAGCTCCGTCAAGCTCTGTTCCCGATGTTCAGCAGGACATCGTTAGCACGGTGCAGTCGCTCGAAACCTATTTCGGCGTGACGTCTCCTTCGGACATATACTCGTCGAGCAAGATGGTGGCCGGATCTTCAGAGAGCGACTGGTTTGCCTTCGAGCTAAAGCTCCTCGGGGTAAATGATGGCAGCTCCGATTACCTCAAATGGCTCGAAGACTATGTGAGCCAGAGCTATGGGACTGACAATCAGCTCGACCGCGTGAGGTCAACCGAGTGGAACAGGATCTCGCTCGTGGTGGAGGCTTTGGGCGGGGACCCAACGTCGTTTGGAAACAACCCGAGTGGCGGCAAGATCGACCTCATTTCCGATGGAATCTACAACTGGTCGCACACCAGCGACATCGCGCTCCAGGGATCCAACGCCTACATGTATGCATTGGAGGCCCTGCATGCGTCTGGTGTTGAGGTTCCATCCGATGCCAAGTACACCCAGCAGCAGCTTATAGACGGCCTGCTGTCGTACCAGAATGAAGATGGATCGTATGGACTTACCAAGGGAACCCAGGATGGCGACCTCACCGCAATGGCAGTCGTGGCACTGGAGCCCTATCAGGCAGAGAATCCCGACGTGGCGGATTCCATCAACCGCGCCATGGACTGGCTCTCAAACGCTCAGCAGCCAAACGGAAGGTTCACTTCCGGTGGAGTGGAGTCGTCGGAGTCGTCATCGATGGTGATTCTGGCCCTCTCCGCAGAAGGCCGCGATGCCAGGACCGATCCAGATTTCATCAAGAACGGCATCAGCGCCTATGACGCCCTGATGTCCTACAGACGTGCAGACGGGTCGTTCTCGCATGCCGATAACGACAACATGCAGTCGTTCAACGAGATGCCCACCGACCAGGCGCTCAGAGCCCTCATCTCGATATACGAGCTCGAGAGCGGCGGCGACGGCAACATCTACACGTTTGATTGCGACATGCACATTGACGGCATCTCTTCCGGTGCTTCGATTGGTGGCAGCACCGGTCAATCGCCATTGCCGTGGATCTTGGGTGGGGTTGTCGTTGGCGTGGTGATCGTGGTTATCGCCGTGCTGGTTAGCAACAGCAAGCGCAAGAAGAAGCGTGCCGAGCGCGATGCCGCGAGGTCTGCGAAGGCGGCAAGCCGCGGTGACAACTCGAATGAAGGCGAGAAGCAGTAGGCGGCGAATGGGCGTCGAATAGGCGGTGCGAGAGCGACCGTTCCATGCGCTGGATGACATGCAGGCAGCATGCAGGCGCGTAGCGACAAGATAGCAACAGGACGAACGCAACCGAAAGCGGGTTCTTAAATGAGAGAGTTGGTAGCAAGTGCTCTAGGAGAGGTCGAGAAGGT
>CADBOM010000153.1 GCA_902796325.1 uncultured Coriobacteriaceae bacterium | reverse complement strand
TTAAAAAATTGGTCGGGACGACTGGATTTGAACCAGCGACCTCTGCGTCCCGAACGCAGCGCTCTACCAAGCTGAGCCACGTCCCGACAAACGAGAATGTTAACAGACATCGAAAAATATCGCTATGGTACATTTCCTGATGTGCATATTTTTACCATGAGAGGTTTTGAAAGATAGATGTCGCAAGATAGCGCAAAGACGAAGCTGCGCAAATCCAACATTTTGGGAATCGTAGCCGCAATCGTTCTGGCCTGCGGAATATTCTACATGTCTTCGATACCAGGAAGCGGACTACCCAAAAACCTTGGTTTCTGGACCACGGTGGCGCATTTTTGCGAGTACCTGCTACTTGGAATCTTCATCAGCCTGGCTTTCTCGTGTGACAGGCGTGGATTTTGGGTGGTGCTAGCCATAGCAGTCGTCTTGGCATCTGCATATGGGGCAAGCGACGAGATTCACCAGATATTCACCCCAGGGCGAACCCCCGATGTCCTGGATTGGCTTACAGACACAATAGGGGCGTTCGTTGGATCCTATATTTTCTTGAAGGTTCGTGGGCACAGAAACAGCTAGCAATGGCAAGCCCGCCTGTTTTCAAAGCAAAAAACGATGCCCGCAAGACTTTTAGTCTCACGGGCATCGAATCTTTTTTATCCACGGTTTGCAATCGACGCTGCAACTTTGAATTCCACACAGTCTCGATCTTGCAAAAACTATTCAGGTTCCTTTAGAACCCCAGAGTCTAGAACCTCAAAGCATAGGCAAATGCACTCGATGCATTGTGGCTAACTATGACGCCGGTTCCATAGTCGGAGGCGTGCACGTAGTCGTTGCCGCCGAGCGAGATTCCAACATGTCCGCCAACCCAGAGAACATCTCCTGGCCTTGCCTGGCTAACTGGAACACGGGACTTAGCATTTGCATACAGGGCAGAAGACGATCTGTACGGTGCTCCGCAGTAATAGCAAAGTCCGGAGCAATCGAAGGAGTCTGGGCCGGTAGAGCCATAGTTATACGGCTTGCCAACCTGAGCCAATGCCCTAGACGTGCTGCAGACGCTTGATCCGCCACCGGAAGTGTAGCCGCCCTTGTTGCCGCTGTCAGATTTCTTGGTGTTGCCACCCGTATTGCCCTCGGTCTTGGTGGTGTTGCCACCAGTGGTGGTTTTCTGAGTGGTGGTGTTCCCGCCAGTTGCACCGGCAATGGAAGCGGCGTTGGAAGAGGTGCCCTGGGTTGTGGTCGTGGCAGTCGTGGCAGCCGCAGTGTATTGCGCTGCCTGCTCGGCAGCGATCTGCTGCTTCATCTCGGTGCTCAGGCTATCGTAGGTGCTCTTGTAGGCAGCTGCCTGTGCATCCATCGATGTCTTGGCCTGCTCTGCGGCAACCAGCTCCTGGGCTGCGGTTTTCTCTTGCTCAACATACTGGTCATATGCCGCCTGCTGCTGATCTTTGAGGGTGTTGATCTGATCGATAAGCTCTTTATCGCTGTTATTCAGATCTTCGAGAAGATCCCATTGGGTTGCGAAATCAACGAAGGAGCTGCTTCCGAAGAACACATCCAGCATCGTTGGGGAACCGCTCTTGTACATATCGACGACCCTGTTGGATAGCCTCTGATGCTTGGATGCCAGCTCTGTCTTCGTCTGCTCCAGGGTTGCCTGGGCTTCGTTCATCGACTTGACTGCTGCGTCATGTGCATCAAGAGCTTCGTAATATGCTTCGGATGCCTGCTGCGCAGCTGCGTTGGCTTGGTCGAGCTGAGCCTTTACGGAATCGACTTCGGACTGCGTAACTCCGAAAGCCGAGGTTGGGAATGCGATGAAAACCATGAGGATTGCCGCCAGAACGACAGCGAAAATGCTTGAAAACTTTGTGGAGACCTTTTCTGAACTCAAGAAGTATCTCTCCTAACAAATAATCGACGCCATGAAACCCGCTTTTTTGAAACGCGCTTTTGGCATTCTAGCATAACCGCTAAAAACTCAAATGCGCTACAAAACCCAACCCCTATGGATTTGGAAAAACACGCATACTATATATTGTGCTTCTTTTGAATTTTCAGGTTATTCACACAGCTTGATGGGTATGAAAAACTCCCGCACGACAAAAGCCGTGCGGGAGTCAGCGGAAGCGATTCGTGTAGTTTTTGTGTTTATGAAACCCTAATCGCGTAGGACCACATGCTCATGTAGGACGAGACCTTAACCACGTCGCCAGTAGTTGGAGCATGGATGAACTGTCCGCCGCCAATGTAGATTCCAACGTGTCCCGGCATGTACAGGATGTCACCCGGCTGAGCCTGCGAGAGAGGAATCACGGTTCCGCAACCAGCCTGTCCGCCAGAGGTTCTGGGGATGCTGACGCCAGCTTGCCTGTAGCACCAAGAGGTGAGACCGGAGCAGTCGAAGCTGCTTGGACCGGTTGCTCCCCAAACATATGGGCAGCCCAACCTGGAGTATGCAGCAGAGACAACAGCCGCCCTCACGCTAGAAGATCCGCTTGGGACAGAAGTCGACGAACTGCTGCTAGAGGAGCTCTTGCTGCTGGAAGAGCTGGAGGAGCTGCTAGAAGAGCTGCGCGTCGATCCGGAAGTCGTAGTGGAACTCGTAGAACCGCTGGTAGATCCGGAAGTGGTCGTGCTCGTTGTACCACCTTGCTGGGTGGTTGCAGTCGATGTGGTAGCTCCACTGGTGTTTGCAGCAGCAACCGTGCTCTGCCATTGAGAGGCTGCAGCCGTCTCTTCCTGTGCTTCTTGCTCGCTGATTAGCTGCTGAACCTCGGAATCGAGGCTGTTCACCTTTGCCTGATACTGGGCAACCAGAGCTTCTGCCTGGTTCTTTACCTGCTCGGATTCCTGGAGCTTCTGAGCTGCGATCTGCTCCTGCTCCTTGTAGCTCTCAAGTGCTGCCTCAGACTGCGCCTTGAGGCTCTTGTTCTCCTCGATCATCTTGCTGGTGTCCTCGTTCAAATCGACAAGGAAGTTCCAAGTTGTCGAGAAATCCTGGAAGGTGGTGGATCCAAGAAGAACATCGATCAGCGTGGACTGATCGTTTTTGTACATGGACACTGCTCTCTTATCCAGGGCTTCCTGGGACTCAGCGATCTGCTGAGAGAGGGTGTCAATGGTCTGTTGCTCGGATTCCATCTTAGCCACTGCATCGTCGTGCTCCTGAAGGGCGGTGTAGTACTGATCAGAAGCCTGGTCGAGCTGGCTGGACATCTGATCGAGTTCGGATTTGGCTTGAGCCGCCTCCGCCTGCTTGTCGCTCAACGTGTCCGCATAAGAATTCGTTGGCATGATGAGCACTAGACAGGCTGCCGCCAACGCCAAGCAAAATGCTTTGCGAACGGCACCGAATCCCCTATCTGTGAGCTCCTTATTATGCATGCACTCTCCAATCCAACCTGAGACGCATAACCGTAAATCAAAGCGCGGCCATAAATCGAATGCCCGTAGGGTTTAGAGATTGCAGCTTCGCCTACAGCTTATGAAGCTAAATCCAAACAACCCGAAATCAATCGGGGTGCAGTTCATTGCACCGGTACCACTACCGATGTGTCGTAACTGCAATTGGATCCTGCAATCCATGCGGGTCTGATTAAAATACCTGCTGGCGTGTTTTGAATGCGGTTAATCAGGTTTTATTCTTGCCTCTGTCAAAAAGAGGCATTTTCAATGCTGCCTTCTTTGCGAAAGCACGGCTATACTACCAAATCAATCCGAGCACTTCAAACCTTAAAACTCAAATACCTATGGTTTTGATGCCTAATTTCGTATAAGCGGTCGAATTTTCATTGAAAATTGACAGTATTATTGAATATGTCTATTAATTTTTTCTTGATTTAACACAAACTCTGCACATCAACTTTCAGATTTGCCAAAATCCACTATATGTTGTGGTTTTTTCGAAAGACAACTGAAGACAACACCCATATGTACCAAAATCGTCACACTTGACAAATTCAAGCTGAAAATTGCCTTCAGATAGCTGAAATGATGGGTCTGGCAACACGGGCTTGTCGTAGCTGCCGCAGAGCGCCACCGCGATTGAGTCAATGGAGTGCCACCAACGCGAAGCCCCCTGCAAGAGCCTTTACTCATGCAGGGGGCGATAATCCAATCATCGTGCAAGCCCAAACCGAAGCCAGGCCAATAAAACCTGAATGCCACGCAGTGCGAAGCAACCAGACTATAATTCCTAGAACTTCACAACCCTTGGTTCAGAGGTGAACGAGCTGAACGTTGCCGTTGCATCCTCGATGTAGAACACCTCGTTGTTGCCGTCTCCAGCCTGATACCTGTCCTGAAGCGATGGGTATGCATCCAGCATGTGCTGCTGTGCCTCTATGCGCTCGTCGAGAACAGCCTTGCCTGCCAGGCGCAGCCATTTTCCATCCTTGAATGCGCAGATCTCGATCTTGGGGTTGGCAAGCATCTGGTTGCTGACATCTTTGACCTTGCCCGTCTGGATATAGAGCTTGCCCTCGAAGATATCAACCGTGCCAAATACGCGGACTCTTGGCTGGTCTCCCTCGACCGTGGCCAGATAATATGCACCTACATCCTTTAGAAACTGGTATACCTCGTCCATTCGAGCATCCTTTCTATCCGATTTTGATTTTTGCATCGCCAAAGTAGCGCGTAAACCATACTAATCTTGCAGGTCGTCTTGCGGGTTGTTTCGGAAACACCTATGCGTCAAGCATATACCTGCAGTCGATCACAGGCTTGCCCTTGGCGTACTCCCCCACCGTCTTGAACTGGCGCCAGGGAGTAGCAATTACCACTACGTCGCACGTGTCGCAAAGCTCCTTCATGCTGAAGCAGTAATTTATGTTTTGACCGTACTCGGCCGCGTAATCGTCATTGGCAATCGGATCATACGCATATATTTGCGTGTAGCCTATCTGCAGAAGCCTGTCGATTATGCGCGCAGACGCCGAGTTTCTCACATCTCCAGAGCCCTCCTTGAAGGTGAGCCCGAGTATTCCGATCTTCTTGTCAACTGGAACCTTGGCTGCGATCTCATCGCATATCTGGATTGGTACCTTGTTGTTGACGTTTATCACGCTCTCGAGAAGCGGCATGTCGGCCCCGCAGCTTTCCGCTAGGCAGACGAAATCCTTGGTGTCCTTTGGAAGGGAGATGCCGCCGTACCCGCATCCGGGGTACACGTACCCTTTCATGGTGTTCTCTTCCCAGCGCCTGTCCATCTGCTCGATCTTGAAAGCCTGGGCGATGTCGATGTCGCCGATTGCCTTCGCGGCCTGCGCCATCTCGTTGGAATAGCTGACCATGGTGGCCAGCAGGGTGCTCGACATATACCTGATGAATTCGGCCGTTGTGTACGACACCGAAACCACCGGAGCATCGAACTGCTTGTAATATTTGCTCACGATCTTCTCGTCGCGCTCGTTGTTCACACCCAGCACGATTCTCGAGGGGTTGATGAAATCGTCCCAGCACTTTCCCTCGCGCATGAACTCCGGGTTGTAGGCAACTCCAAAATCCTCACCCAAGTTAACAGCGCAGCTCTTGAAATATGGAACGATAACCTTGTTCATGGTTCCGGGGGGCATCGGAGTCTTGATGACGATGGTGAAATAATCCTCGAAGCCCGAATCTAGGATCTCGCGAATAGCATGGAACGTTTTAGAGTAGTCGGCGTTTCCGTCTCGAATCTGAGGAGACCCGACGCAGATGAAGAAGCAGTCCACACCATCTGGCACGTCATCCAGATCGGGGACAACATGAAACCTGTTGTTGATATTTCTGGCCAGAGCATCATCTAGACCAGGCTCATAATAGGGAATCTTGCCGTTTCGAATCAGGTCTGCCCTGAAGGTATCGATATCGACTCCGTAAACTTCGACGCCCTTCTCGGCAAATCCAAGAGCAACAGTCAGTCCAACAAACCCCAAACCTAGGACGGCTATCATCTTATGGGCACCCCTGCCTATCGAGATCCAATCTTTATTCCAGTATAGATTTGGCTACCGTGGAGTCGGGTTGCCCGGCCGTAAATGGACGGTTAGAGGTGTGTCGGCAATTCGTTTCCAGATGCGGCCCGCAATTGGGCATGGCCCTCAACTAGACGTTGCCTACGATCGAACTCGGCTCGCAGTCAGGCTCGGCCCGTGATCGGACTCGACTAGCACTCGGATTCGGCCCGTGATCGGACGAAGCCTGCACCAAGGTACAACTTCGTAATTGAGCGCGATTTTCATGACCGATGTTGAAAAACCCCACAATCAAAATTTAAACTGGATAATCATGTTGAATACACCTTGAGCAAACGTTGGAGCTAGCCATGGACGAGATCGAAGACAACGAATCTGCAGCATCGACCGAGGAAACGATCCAAGCTGCAAAAGATGCCCTCGTTGACGAGGAGCTGCTGTACGACCTATCCGACCTTTTCAGGATCTTTGCAGACACCACGCGCATTAAGATCCTCTACGCCCTGACGATCAAGGACCTAAAGGTCTCAGAGCTCGCGGAAATCGTCGGGGTATCGCAATCGGCAATATCACACCAGCTCAGAACGCTCAAGCAAAGCAGGCTGGTGAAGTTCAAGCGCCAAGGCAAAAACGTTGTTTACTCTTTATGCGATGATCATGTGAACACCATACTGTCCACCGGCATGAGCCATATATGCGAGTAGGTCGAGACGCTTTAGAGACATTTTATTAACCGAGATGCTTTAGGCGGGTTAAATTGAGGAATCCAATAGAGGCCAAGAGAATAACCCCCGCCGCGCTTGCAGCGGAGTCTGCGGGACTTCTGGCCTTCGGAATATGCATGATCGTGTTCAACGACGCTGCAGCTCCAGTGTTGCGGTACGGGACATCTATCCTGCTCTATATATCCGCTGGAACAAACTGCGTGGAGCAGATCAAGAAGAGGCATTGGGCATCAGCTGCATTAGCTGCAGTCCTGCTATCGATAGCCGCCACGGCAATCCTGCTCAGCATCGCGGTGTTCGACATAGCTTTCTCGGTGAGCCTGGGATTCGTGTTCATGGTGATAGGGCTCTTGCGTCTCTCGGTGTTCGGGCATCGTTGCTATCTCAAGATGCACGGCCGGACAAGAAACCTGCTCGGTGCAATCGTGTGTATCGTATTCGCGATAATCCTCTTCGCCCAGCCAAGCCTGAGCTCGGAGCGTGCATTGCTCGTAACCGGAATCGGTTTGATCGTATACTCCGTTAACCTCGCAATCGACGCCTTGTCGGAGCTGTTCCTGCAGAGGGATTCCCTACCAAAGACAAAGAACGTCACCAGAATCCCTCTCCCCACGATATTTACAGCCTTCCTGCCTGGAAGGTTTGTGCAGGACTTCAATGACTACTTCAGATCAACCGGGATGAGCGAAGGCTCCATCCCGCAGACGCTCGAAGGAAATTCCGAAGTCCAGACTATGCTGGAGATTTTGGTGCACACCGGCGAGAAGGGCATCCAGAACTTCGGGCATGTGGATCTGAGGATAAACGACGAGGTGTTGTCGTATGGAACCTACGACGGGCATTCCGTTAGGTTTTGGGGACTTGTGAGCGACGGCACATTCGTAGTCGCGCCATTCGAGCCATACATCAAGATTTGCGTGGAGCGCGAAGACAAGGTGCTGGTTGGGTTTGGCATCGCGCTTAACGAAGATGAGAAGGCAAGCGTGCTTGCCAAGGTAAAGTCCCTCGAGGACCAGTTCGTGAGATTCAAGAGCGACTATGAGCTATGGCAAGATGGCGAGCTGGAATCGTGGGATGACAACGATTACGCCTGCCATCTCGTGAAAGACGCCGGCGCAAAGCTGTACAAAACCCCCAAAGGACGCTTTCGCACTTACTACGCAGTCAATACGAATTGCGTGAAACTTGCCGACGAGATCATAGAGGCAAGCGGGCTTACGGGGCTGATAGTTCACGGAATACCGACTCCTGGAGAATACCTGGACAATCTCAATTACCTGTTCGAACGCGGGAACAACGCGGTGGTTTCGAGAACCATATACACGGGCGAAATTGCCAAGGCGTAGCTGACGCCAGAACGACCCGAAAAGAAAAGGCCCGACAGCCGGAAACCCAATCGCTTGGATCCGGCCATCGGACCAATTTTAATGATGCTTGCCGGTGCACGGGAACTTTCTAGTCCCTGAGCTTTCCTCCAGTGGCCTTCATGACCTTCTGCAGCACATGCTCGTGCTTCTTCTCCACTTCCTCGGAAGTGAGGGTGCGCTCCGGATCCCTGTATACCAGCGAGAATGCCATGGACTTCATGCCCTCGCCAATCTTCTCGGCATCGCGGAACACGTCGAAGAGCTTCACGGACTCCAGCATCTTGCCGCCGGCGGAGGTTGCGCTCTGAACCACCTGCTGGCAGGTAACGTCTTCGCTCACCACAAGCGCCATGTCCATCTCGACCGCAGGATACTG
>CADBOM010000152.1 GCA_902796325.1 uncultured Coriobacteriaceae bacterium | reverse complement strand
GATGCCAGCTATACATGGCATGCAGATGGCGATGACTTCATCATGGAGTCCGATTCGGGCAAGTTGGACATCAGCTACGACGCTAGCAAAGGTAGGTTGGTATTACAAGACAGCGACAGTACGATATACTTTAACAAGAAGTAGCTTTTAACAAGTTATATTCAATCAGGAAGAAGGGAATTATGCGTAAAAAGGTTTTAGCACTTGTTCTGGCGGTTATGGTGTCTTGCCTGACCGTTGGAATGCTCGCTGGATGCTCCGGCAACTCAAAGTATGTTGGCACCTGGACTCCAACTTCAATCGAGCAGTCTGGAACGTCGTACGACCTGAGCTCTCTTGGAATTAACGGCGAAGATCTGCTGACCTTCACCCTTAACTCCGATGGAAGCGCCAGCTTCAAGCTCGGATCCATGATGTCTTCTCTCTCTGACGACGCTGATGTCCAGGCTCTTACCGGCGACAGCGTTAAATGGGAGGAGAGCTCCAACGGAGTTACCATCTACAACGCCAAAGACAAGTCCGACTCATTCGATGCCACCGAGAAAGATGGCAACCTCGTGATCGATGCCAGCGGCGTAACCATGGTGTTCACGAAGAATTAGGAAATTCTTCGAAGAGATTTGGCTACTTCTTAACTCTCAATTGCCTGCAATTCAAAGGACGCCTTCGGGAACATTGCTCATCAAGGGCTCTGTTTCCGGGGCGTCCTTCTTTGTTCCTTCGCTAACTTCTGCAGTAATGGTGCCAACCTGTCAATTTGTCCAAGCCATCTCTCAACCTGCCGCTTAAACCTTGCCCGCCAAACCCCATACTTGGCAAACGCTTGAAGCAAGAGCTGAACTATACTGGTTTATCGTTGGACAAAACATGGGACTAGCCAACGACAAAAAGGAGGCTCACCCTTGAAAAAACTGCTTTCCATAGCGCTGGCGGCTGCCATATCGTGTTTCTCGCTATTAGCGCTTTCCGGCTGCGACAACAACAATCCTCAGGAAATGGTGGGGCATTGGGCCTGCGTATCAGTTAACGTCGACGGACAGGATTTTAATTTCTCCGATGCGGGAATCAATGGAAACGACCTCATAGCGGTAAATCTCAACGCCGATGGAACCGCCAGCTTCTCAACAGGAGTTCTGGTGAACCAGTATGCCAATCAAGAGCAGAGGGATGCCATAAACGAGCTAACCTCCACGCCCTTTACCTGGACCGCAACAACAAGTGGAGACATTACCCTGTTCACCAGCGATAATTCTGCAATCGACTTCCCATATGACAAAAATTCCGGAGAGCTCACGATAAGCATGGAGGAAACCTCCATGCAGCTTAAGAAACAATAGCCGCGCGGTAAACTATTCGACCTCGGGCTTTCAGCTTAGCCGGTCTATACTCGTATGGAACATAAACCTCGAAGTCGAGGATTTGGCATTTTAAATCGCAATGTTGAGCCCGCATTGCTGTTGAAGATTTGAATTTTGGAGTTGCTGTATGAGGAAAGCTTTTTCGATTCTATTCGCCGTTGTACTCTCCGTGGCATCCCTAACCCTGATTTCAGGATGCTCCGCTTCGGTTGCAACATATCAAGGACACTGGGTTTGCACTTCCGTGGAAAATGGAAACGACCAATCTGCCTCGTCGGTTGACCTGGCTAGCCAAGGCCTTTCCGGGGATGATTTTCTAACCATCGATCTAACCGGGGACGAAACCGCAATCATCCGATTCTATGGAGAGGATCTCTCGCAAGGACAGACCATCAAGTGGAGGCCAACTTCAGACGGTGTTGTCCTTCAGGGGGATTCCGAGTACACGATAGAGCTCAAATATGATTCGGATAACCGCACGATGTCGGCAGATTTCAATGGAACCAACGTCGTTTTGGAAAAGATGCACGAATAGGTGGTAGCGCACATGAAGAAAAAACCGATTGCGGCTCTAATATGCGTATTGTTGGCAGCATGCATGTGCATGCCGCTTTTTGGATGCTCAAGCGGAACAGGTGAGGCAACAGTGGATTACTCCGGTGTTTGGGTTTGCACGCAGGTTGACGATGGACAGGGAAACGTAACCAACGTCAGCGACCTTGCAGCGCTGGGCGATGGCTATTCGCCATCGGACTTCATGTCGGTAACGCTGAACGCAGATGGCTCCGCCTCCATCAAATCGCTGGGTGCAGAAATTTCCGAGGGCGCCCCGTTTACCTGGTCGGCAATCGATGAGGGCAGCGATAAGGGCGTGCAGGTGGTCTCGAGTGCAAACGAAGCACTTAAGATGGCTTACGATTCCGATGCAGAAAGCCTTACCATCGAGTACAACGGGCAGAAAATCATCCTCACAAGACAGCAATAGCGGGCCGGCATAAGGCCAGCTACAGCAATTTGGCAACAATGCTGCAGCAACTTGCAGCTAAAATGATGCAACTAAATTTTGCAGCAACGACGTTAGAGAGGTGCACCGATGCTATCCGCAGTGCAGATTAAACCAGATATCTATTGGGTCGGAGCGGTTGACTTCAACGTAAGGAACTTCCACGGCTACCACACCTACAGAGGTTCCACCTATAACGCCTATCTGATAATGGACGAGAAGATCACCCTTATCGATACGGTAAAGGCTCCTTTTGCCGACGAGCTGATCGACAAGATCTCGCAGATAGTCGACCCCGCAAAGATCGATTATCTGGTTTCCAATCACGTTGAAATGGACCATTCGGGCTCAATCCCTGCAGTTATGAAGGTTGCTCCAAACGCAACCATAATTACAAGCGGACCCCAGGGCCTTAACGGACTAAAGGCCCACTATGGAGACGGTTACAACTACCAGACCGTCAACACCGGAGACACCCTTAACATCGGAAAGCGTACGCTCACGTTCGTGAAAACCATGATGGTTCATTGGCCGGACAACATGGTTACTTACGACGCCTACGATAAGATCCTGTTCTCGAACGACGCGTTTGGTCAGCACTATGCCTCCAACACCAGGTTCGACGACGACAGCGATATGGACATCGTTCTCGAGCAGGCAAAGAAATACTATGCGAACATCGTTCTCCCATACAGCAAGCAGGCTGGTAAAGCGGTAGAGGCTTGCGGTGGACTCGATATCGACATGATCGCCCCTGGTCACGGTATTATCTGGCGCTCGCACATCGACAAGATCATGGAATGCTACAAGGAATGGACCAGCACCGAGCCGCAGGGTCGCGCACTTGTTGTCTACGATTCCATGTGGCACTCCACCGAGGCCATGGCAAAGACCATCGTGGACGCATTCACGGCATGCGGCATCAACACCAGGCTTTGCGACCTCAAGGTCGACCATATCTCCAGCATCATCACCGAGGTCATGGACGCCAAGTACGTGGCCGTTGGATCCCCAACGCTTAATATGACCTGCATGCCCAACGTCGCGGCATTCCTTTGCTACCTAAAGGGTCTCTCTCCCAAGAAGAGGATTGGACTCGCGTTTGGATCGTATGGCTGGGCAGCGAAAGGTCCGGAGAGAGTTGCAGAAGAGCTGGCTGGCATTGGATACGATATGCCGTTTGGCACCTACACCCAGCAGTGGGTTCCAACCGCGGAGGACCTCGAAGCTCTCAAGCTAAGCGTGATGGATGTCGTAAGACAGCAAGAGGGACTTGCTTAATTTACGAGTTGGCTACGAGTTG